>JAAELB010000411.1 GCA_024227155.1 Desulfobulbaceae bacterium | reverse complement strand
TTGATTACCGTCCTTTTGTAGATGAAGCTTATGATCTTCATCTCGCCGGTGCACTTGGGGCACACCAGTGGGTCAACCTCCCATATTTTTTTTATACACTCTCGCCACATTAGTTGCGGTATTCGCTTTGGTTTATAATTTTATTATTGGAGTCAGAGTAATATTAAATCATCATTTTCCTCCACCCCAAAGGTCGCCCCCTCTTCTTTGCTTTTAGTCGTCTGCCGGTTAGGGACTCCATTTCCTCTTTAAATCGGTCATTGCCTACTGCCATGCATGTATTGCTATTCGTCCGAATTTCATCCAGCAATTTCCCATCGACATGATGAGTGAACAAAGCACGCAGGAGGGGGGAGAGGAGGGGGGGGTCAGGGGGGGGGCAAGGGGTCAGGGGGGGGGTCAAATCTTTCGTTGTTTTATGTCTGTATGTGTGATATATAGGAATGTATGGCCAGACCATTAAGTGTTGTTGTCAGTAACAATAAACAACGAAAGATCTGACCCCCTTCCAAATGGAATCGGTGTCCGGATTGCCCTGGAATATTCAATTCCCCTTGGTCACCGCCCTTCCCTCCAGAACCTCCGCTGATGCTTTGGGATAAAGCAGCATTGTTCGGCTCCTTCTCTGGTACTATGTTGGTGTCTGACTTCTCAGGGGCGTACGCATTGGACGTATAGCCACAGGCCTTCTCCAACCGCTCCGGCTTCAAACTAACTGCCGGAGACCTCTGAGATCTCCCGGTTCTCGAGCATAGAGCGTCCACGCATGCACAGGGTCTCTGACTCCGCGGGGCCGATACACAGCTTGCTGGTTTGCCGCTTTGTATCGTGTTGCCTTCCCAACCAAGTCACGCAGTCGGCACCCCGGATGGGTGATTTCGGAGCTCAATACCTGGCCTACGCTTCCCCTGTCAACGCTTCGCCGCCCCCTCGCGGGTAGCCGACGCATGACTCAGGGCCATGATGGAGCAGCTTCTCCTTTCATGTAGGGCTCTTTCATCCCCTACTCTATGCCGGTTTATCCCGGCGCTTTCGACCTGACCCTCTTTTTACTCGTCCCAAGTTCAGTGCTAACCTGGAGGGCGCAATGTAACGCTTCCTGCCTGTCACTCTGTTTGCAAAAAGCGGCAAACAAAGCGCCAGTCAATCCGCTCGCATAATGTCAATTATGTTTAGTGGCTTTAGTGGGTTATAGGGTTTTGCTGGTGGGGTGTCCTGTGGTTTTGTTTACTTCTTTGCTGTATGGGTGGGCCACCAAACATAACTGAAGGCATTATAAGACATTGGCGCTTTATTACGCTTGGTGTTCAGTGGTAGTGCGGTCCTCGGCCCTTAGTTTCCCGCTGGAGCGGAGGCTCGAAAGGAAGGGCGTGGTGCTCCTTTAAAAAGAGTTGTGGTTTTTATCGAATTCTGTCCCCGTTTGTCCCGTTTGTTGACAAACATCGAAAGATCCGACCCCTCTTTCTCTCCTCTTTCTCTCGCCCGCCCGTTACTTCTGACCTATGCTGTTTATCAATTTCAGAAATTCCGAGAGAATATCTGCTTCCCCAAGGCATCAGTCTGGAACATTGCTTTCTAGTGCCTCAGAACTTTTTCTGCCTCCTGTATCGTCTATAGAGACCTTAAAAACACTTATCATATCCCGCAAACTGGAGGATAAGCCGGATAGGTCCATCGCGCTTTGATTCAACTGTGTACTTGCTTTAGAGATGTCTTCTGCTACTGTATTTACTCCTGAAATATCCCTGGCGATTTCCGAGGATACTTGAGAACTCTGGGAAACATTTTCGTTGACCTCAGCTATTCCTGTTGAAGCCTGCCCAATGTTTTGTGCAACTTCTGTAGCGCTTACAGACTGTTCTTCCACAGATTCTGCAATAGTCAAAACTATGCCGTTAACATCAGCAATAACTTCTGATACCTCTGTGACGTCAAGGACAGTATCATCGGTAGTGCTTTGTATTCTCAGAATTCTTTCTTTGATATCTTTCGTGGCATTTGCTGTTTGTCCCGCAAGATCTTTTATTTCACCAGCAACAACAGCGAACCCTTTACCTGCATCTCCAGCTCTTGCAGCCTCTATAGTAGCATTGAGGGCCAAAAGGTTGGTCTGGTCTGCTATCGCGGTTATGGTTTCAGTTACCTTAGAAATCTTCTTTGCAGCATCTCCTAAAAGTGTTACACGTTGTGCCGCTGTGTCAACTTGAGTTGCCGCATCACTTGATATCGATCTTGCCCGGTCGCAATTTGCAGCCACTTCACTAAGCGTAGCTTGCATGTGAGATGCTGAATTTGAAACTATACCGATATTCGTGGCAGCCTGTTCACTTGCTGCAGCTACAGAATTCATTTTAGAACTCATCTCCTCTGAGGCCGCAGCAACTATGCTGGCCTTGTCGGAGAGTGCCACCGTGCCACCGGATACCTGTTCTGATACAGTTAACAGTTCTCTCGAAGAAGCAGAAACAGTTTCTGCATTAGACGTGATATTCACAACGATATTATTTAATCGTCCTAAAAAGGTGTTTACCCCGGTGGAGAGCTCAGCAAGCTCATCCTTAGTTGTTACAGCAAGTCTTTTTGTTAAATCCCCCTCTCCCTGAGCAATGTCCTTCACCATGTCAACAACTTTTAGCAGTGGTTTGGTGATGGACCGCGAGATGAGGATGCTGATAAAAATGGCACCTACGGCAAATGCGAGGATCAGGATTGATAGAAATATCCTGTTTTTTTCGATGGATTTAGCAAACAGAGCGGAAATGGAGAGGATTTCACTGCTTTCTTTACTTATATTGAGTCCATTTTCCGTAAGTTGTTCAAGTTTTTTGGAAATGATGTTTATATTTTCAAACTGCTCTCCAACCTTCTGTGTGGACT
Organism: Desulfobulbaceae bacterium; assembly: GCA_024227155.1. GTDB lineage: Bacteria > Desulfobacterota > Desulfobulbia > Desulfobulbales > Desulfocapsaceae > Desulforhopalus_A. The sequence goes on along the minus strand of JAAELB010000411.1, from coordinate 8,923 downwards.
CATCCATGCTTTTAACAGAAGCCTGCAATCCAACAAGTGCCTCTCTTTTCATTATTTCCTGTAGGTCACTAACGCCATCTGCCATATCAAATAGGAGATCTTGGGTTACCTCATCTTCTATGGAGTCAAGCACGTCCTCTATCGTGTTAGAAAGAGAGGACAGGCTTTCTGAGCTGTAGACAATTTTCTTTTCGAGTATCTTTATGCCATTGTTTGTTGAGGCAATCAGGTCATTGAGTCCTGCCATCTGCTTTACCATTTTCTCGACCTGTTGGCTGGTAGCAGCAATATCTTCCTGAGATTTCTGAGTCAACAGTTTGTTGGTATTTGCTTTTTCAATAATCTCACCAAAACCTCTCAACAGCGAGGAAAAAATGAAGAAAATGATTACCAGAATCAAGATTTGGATAGTAATGTTAACCCCACCAAGCGACAGTATCTTCGTTCGTATTTTCATTGCTATCCTTCTCTTTCAATTATTTTGAGGCGAGGACTTCGTACATCCCCACTGCTTTATTCATATTTTTTAGTAAGGGAAGGTTATGTTCTGCGAGAGCAGCAATTTTTTCAGATGAAATAGTCCCCTCTGACGTGACAGCCGACGACACAATAGGTTTGAACTTCACCCACATATCTTGAACCTTTGCTAATTGCACTCTGATAGCTTCATCTTTAGTACCTGGAAGATCAAGGGTGGAATCTCCATCGAGTAATCCTTTGAGTGTTCTCTCAAAAAGTCCAGCGGTCTCTTGGAGATTCAACCGATTTTCCGGAGCGTTATGGTTGCTTGCAATTAGAAGAAACTCCTTACTCATTTTCTGGGTCAACATTCTTTGCTTACCTGCAAGGTTAATAGTTACGGCAAGCCCCGGATCAGCTTTTAAGCCAGCTTTAGAAGCATCTTTTTCGTACAGCTTTACACATTTATTCATTTCTTTTAGGAGTGGCAGATTATTCTCAGCAACAATGTTAAGCTGCTCACTGCTCACACCACCAGCCTCCAGCACACTTTTAATGTTGGCATAAAAGGGATCCCAGAGAGGTTGAGTTTTATCGTCAATTTGCCTGAGAATCCTACGCGATACGGTGGAAGGGAGCCTGAGACTTTCATCACCATCTCTTAGGCCTTTGAGCGTTTTATCAAAAAGAGCGGCTGTCGCTTTGAGATTGGTTAAGTTTTCTTGTTTTTTATAATCAAGATTGATCAACAATACTTCTTTGCTCATTTTCTGAGACAACATTCGCTGTTTTCCTGAGAGATTCAACACTACTCCATATTCAGCAGCAGATGGACCCTCGGCTATAACAGGCGAATTTCCAATACCGACAACAAAGCATAATACTGCTGATACGAATATCATTCTTTTAAAATCTTTCATGCCTGTTTCTCCTTAAATAAAGTGTTAAAATTAATTGTTCCTGCACAAGGTTTAAACCCCCGCCCTGTAGGCGGGTAGCATTTTGCTAGCAGTTGGCATATAATTCTCAGGATGAAATATCGTCGAGGAAGCCATACAAAGTTTAAGATAGAGTACCATTTTGTTTGGGTAACAAAGTATCGTTATCATATGTTGGAAGGTGATCTTGCCCTTCGTGTCCGGGAACTTGTTCGTCAAACCTGTGAGCGATTCGAAATACATATTCTGCGTGGAGTTGTTAGCAAAGATCATGTGCATATTCTGGTTTCAGCTCCACCAAATATTTCTCCTTCCGATATCATGTGAAGGATTAAAGGAAGAGTCTCTCGCAAGATATTTGAAGAATTTCTCCACATAAAGAAACGGTATTGGGGAAGGCATTTTTGGGCAGAGGCTATTTTTGTATAACATCAGGTGAGCTCACAAAAGATATGATTAAAGAGTACCTTGAACATCATTTTGAAAAAGATCCCAATGATCAGTTTGATATTGAATAAATTAACCGGCTTTGGCCGGTATTGCTGGACTTTCAGTCCGCGCTTTTAAACCCACCTACTTCAAGTAGGTGGTTGTTTAGTGCCTTACGACCCGTAGGAAATAATTTAAAACTTGTTCTTCACACCGTTCCATTTTCAACAATAATAATTTTATATTACCTCCATTTAATGTAAATAAGCAAATTTATAAAAACTGATGGACATCTTTTTAAGATAGCATATAAAGACTTGTATTTGCTATGCTACTAAGTGATGTATGGGCCTGCTTTTACATAATATCCAATAAATATTCTGTTCTCTTTTATGACAAGAGGTGTCGCTTGGTAAGGAATCGGCAAAATATCAATTCCATAAATTCACATTCTTCCAGTGCATCTCGGAACCGGTCAGTTCCAAAGGATAAGCAGAGGTGTTGAGGTTGCCAATTCCAATCTCTGCAACATCAACAGATAACACAACTTTACACTGCTACTGTTAATCTATTCAATTGCTATTCCGAAAACCTAACAAAAAAAAGCAATAGGAGTTTCAAGATTACCCAAGGATCTTTTGAAGTGATGTAACCATCTTTGCATTCCAAATTTTTCCAGATAAGATTTTTGAGGTGGTATAGAAAAAGTGGACACATTCGCAACGGCTCAAAACGAACTTAAATGATCTTGATCGGACACAAAAAGGCAAAAAAGAAGCCCCTTATCGGGAAGATAAGGGGCTTAAATGGACTTTAAAGAACGTCCTCGTACTTGGCATTGGTGCGGAGGTCGGAATCGAACCGACATGGGGTCGCCCCCGCTGGATTTTGAGTCCAGTGTGCAAAACATTCTATATATTTGTTTATTAAGGTTTTATTCACTGCATATTTTCTAATTGTTCCAATTTTGTTCCATTTTTTATGAAAATAATCACACTATCAATTAAAAATCCCTTAAAAGGTCGGATATTTTTTTCGACCCTTCTTCTCTCGTTTCTGGGTGGATGCTATCTAGTTTTATAAGTGTTTTTTCGTTGAAAGGCAGATATTGAATCGTTTTTCGTCGAGCAAACACTCTTTTTGAGAATTACCCCCAATATTCGCCTGGCACCATCCTGCAAAACAATTATCTTGAAAAACTCCACCGCTGTAAATATAATTTTAACTTATAGTGTAATATAATCATTTTTTTTGGATCGTAACCATTTTTAAAGGTGTAATGGCTATGGAAGCTACACAAAACCGATTGGCGGGATATGCGTTCCTCATCGAGCAGTATCGACTGAACATTTTGCCGAACTGGCACAGATCCCTGGTCAGCCCGACAGGGACACTGCGCTCTACCATTCAGGATGGTCAGGTGGAATCCATCTATCCCCAGTCCTATTGGCCAGGGGACACAACGGGAGACCATTTGGAATTCGCTCTGAAGTACGACGGCGCCAACCTGGGCATCCTGTCGGCCCTTTTCGACTCGCTTGCACCAGATGAGACAGCAGCCTGGATATCCTCTAAGCCTACCGGGAAATACGCTCGCAGGATCTGGTTCCTCTATGAGCTGCTGACCGGACAGGAGCTGCCGCTGCCTGATTTAACCACCGGGAATTACGTCGAAGTTCTAGAGGCGGATCGCTACTACACCGCAGCACCCGGGCGGCGCGTTCGACGCCAGAGGGTCATCGACAATCTGCTGGGTGGACGGTCCTTCTGCCCCGTCATCCGGCGAACCGAAAAACTCGCAGCCATGGAGCAAATCGATCTTCGGAAGCAATGCGAAGAGGTTGTTACGGTCTATCCTTCTGAACTGCTCAGGCGGGCGTTGAGCTATCTCTATAACAAGGAGACTAAATCCTCATTCGAAATCGAACACGTCAGACCAAGCCCCTCCCGGACCGAGAAATTCATCGGTCTGCTTGAGATGGCGGAGCATAAGGATTTTTGCGAAAAGCCTCTTTTGATAGACGTGCAGAATCGCATCGTCGATCACCGTTTCCTGGACACCGACTACCGGACCAGCCAGAGTTACGTCGGGCAATCTATTTCCTACCAGAAACAGCTGGTTCATTATGTCTGTCCGAAACCTGACGATCTTACCGACCTGATGGATGGCTTGTTTAGTGCCCACCGGATCTTTCAAGAGGGGTCGGTTCCGGCAATTATCCATGCCGCAGTCATCTCCTATGGTTTCGTCTTCATCCACCCCTTTGAGGATGGCAACGGCCGTATTCACCGTTTTCTCATCCACAATATCTTGTCTCTGCGCGGCGCAATCCCAAGAGGTCTCATGTTTCCGATTTCCGCCGCCATGTTGAAAAATCCTGCACTCTATGATCATTCACTGGAAGTGTTCTCTAACCCGTTGATGCGACTGATCGAATATGAGCTGGACGATCTCGGCCAGATGACCGTGCCTGGAGAGATCGGTCCTTGGCATAGATATATCGATATGACCGCCCAGGCAGAGGCATTGTACGATTTCGTGAAGATCACCATCGAGCACGAGCTGGTGGAAGAGTTGGATTTTCTAGCCAATTACGACAAGACCAAGCAAGCCATTCAAGGGATCGTAGACATGCCGGACCGCCTGATCGATCTTTTTATCCAGCTCTGCCTGCAAAACAACGGTCGCCTTTCGGCAAGAAAGAGAGAATCACATTTCGGGCTACTGACCGATGGCGAGCTGACTAACATGGAAGATGCAGTCCGAGCGGGATACGGGAGATAACTACGGAGGTCTGAATCGGACCGACATAAGGTCGCTCTCGCTGGACTTTGAGCCCAAAGTGTATATGTCGTTATAATATTGATATATTTAACTAAGAAAAGATATTTGTTCCACCATTATTCATCAACTTTCGTCTTAATTAAAAAGGAAAGATGAGATGAAGCGCAGCGACACCCACTCAAATTCGAAATTCACTATGCAAGTTCTTCCAATGTTCCCTCAATCCTTTCTTATGTTCATCATCCATTGGTAAACTGGTAAGTTCTTTCTTCCAAAGCGTACGAGCTTTATCAAGAGTATCAAAGAGGTGTGGTTTGACGGCACGCCAGGGAATATCAGCTCTTGCGGCCCAAATCTGAAAGTGATCCACAGACGCCTTATACCATTCTTTATTTTTCCCCAGATTCAGGGCAAACTTGCGCTCATCCCCCATATAGACTCTTGTTGTAACTATGTCGTAGGCAGGCGACAGTTCCGGGGTAATTTTATCGGGATAGATTAGGCTCCAGTTTTTCAGATGTGCATCACCGTTTGCCAGAAGTATATTAACAAGAAGGCGTCTGGCAAACTGCTGAACATTGGCAAGACCATTGCCTGTGAAATTGAAGAGCACTTTGCCTATCTGTTCATAATTGGCGCTGTCGTACTTCTCATGCTGGTATTTCACCAGTACCTGGGCAAAATCTTCGGTATGAATACGCTCCTGCCCCTTACGGTCGAAACGGCGGATGGCAAAGGCGTACTTTTCATCAGGCAGGTTAATGAATGGAAGTTTCACCAGCTTTTCCACCTCGACAAGCCGAACCTCTGGAATATCCACACCGGCAAGTTGCGCAAGACGCATTGCACTATACTCACTCAACGGAACATTTTTATGTCGTGCTGAGGGGGGCTTAACAATCCAATCACCACGCTCGCCAGGCTCGGATATGTGATACCTTCCGTCCCGTTGTAGCATTGAAAACTTCATCTGTACCCCTGCCAATGAGAAGTGATGTAGTCCTTCATCAAATGAAAGCTCTACAGACTCAGAAGCATCCTCATGCTGCAAAACGTAGGCAGGCACGTCTTCAATTGCCATTGGAGTGGCAACCAGAGCTCCAGGCAAGTCTCTACCTAGATACCCAAGGAGCTGAAATTCATCGTCGATATGCACCTTGAGTCCTAAGGCGAGCATTTCTCTCAGAACACCCTCTGGTAAAAGATTAGAGAGTATGGGATGGAGGCGCTGCCGTTTAACCCAATGAGCGAAAAGTAGTTTTTCCGCATTGGGGAAATCAGGATGGGTGACTAGACTAAACGTGGGCCGCCTGCTGTTTTCCCGAAACTCCGGAGCAAAGATAAGGACATTTCTTCCAGACCTGTAACCTGCTACAAAGCCAACTCTGTGGCCATGCAGCGTAAGCTCCAAAAAGCTGACACTGTCTTTGTGGATCAATCTTCATCCTCCAGAATATTCTGCCATGGATCGTCAGGCAAAGCCGTTTCATCATGGGAAGCCTCACCAATATCTGTGATTTTTGCCCTCCCCTCCAGAATTTCCTGGACAGTGCCCAGCATCTCCTTTGGAATCAGAAGCAGTTCCATGTCCAACCCTTTGGCCAGCAATGTCAGTGTATCAAGGCGAGGATTACCCCTTTTCTCCAGCTGGTTATACTGCTGCCTGGTCATTCCCACTCTCAGCAGCATATCCTTCTGCAAAAGCCCAAGTTCTTTTCTTCTTTTTTTAAGTTGTTCAAGTATCACTTTGACCCCACAAAGAGAAGTACATATGTTTCTTTTCTATCCAATAGAGACATATATGACTCTTTAGTCCTGATTGCAACTTATTTGTTTCTTTTCTTGATACACTTACTACCACGAGCCCTGTCAATGAGCATTTAAGGCAACACATTTGAGGGAGGATAGGACGTCAAATGAACGATAACAATTTCACCCACAGGTTCCCCCAATATCTCTCAAAGCCGATCCAGGTACTCTGGTTTGAGACTAATTAATTGATCCTCTTTGTGTTTACCCTCACGCTGTCGCTCCTCTACGGTAAAACTATTGTGGCCGGTTTTTTCGGCGGCATGGGTGACATGCTGAAAGCGACCACTACCACCAAATCAACTTCAGCTCTTGGTTCAACCACTACTGTTGATTCATCAAACATTGCAAATGTATGGCATTGGCGGTGGTCTTTCGGAAAGTGCTGCCAGTCTGCCTGATTTTTACCTGAGCCTAGCCAAACAGACCACTCCGGCCATTGAGGTAGGAGCAAGCAAGGAGGTCACCGTCATTATTTCTGAAGGCAAAGAACTTGTAATCAGGGAGCTTGCGGGAGAAGCGTTGTGAGCATGTTCTAAAAGGAACTGATGCAGGCCCCTATCTCACCAATAACAACCAGAGTGTATACAGCGGATAGTTACGTGTATTCTGGAAAAGTCTTGAATGCAAGACCTCGCGTGGTAGATCCAAATTAAAGATAGGCTTGTGAGCTATTTCTGTACCGCTCAGACTTTTGAGTAACGTTCTGCGTGTCCGGACGGGAAAACAACTATGGCCGATGCAAATACAACGTCTGATGATGACTGCGCAAAAGCCCAAAATGGCATCGTTTTCCCGGTCCGCGTCTACGCATTGATTGGGCAATTTAGTTCTTGGTGCATATGTAGGTCCCGAGCACCCCACCATCTATGTGCTTACTCTTGATGGTGAAACCAGATCGGGACAAAAGGCCATCCATCACCCAAGTCTTGACCATTACCATTAGAATATCCCGGTGCCTGGTATCATGTGATGAACCATGGCAGGAAGAGTGAAAAATATCTTTAAGTGTAACCGGAGACAATTTTTCAGCAATTGGAGAGAGTAAAGACATTTTTGAAGAAACAAAACTGACATCAGACAATGGCCGAGATAAAGCGAGTGATATTTGTCATAAGTGACAAACTCGTGAAAAGTCTATTAGAAGTTCCAAAATGGCAACGCAGGAGATCGGACTAGATCGGACTTATACGACGACATCATAAGTGAGACAGTAGCTAATTCACCAGCCTTCGTTGCTGAAAAGATGAAAAACAAGATCGATTCAGTTTATGAGGGAAAAAGAAGGTCAACAATCAATGGCTCTTGTTTTGTATAGTACATAACCTGAAAAAGGTGCTTAAGTATGGAGTGGCAGCAACCATATAGAGAAAATTGAGGGTGAAACATGTAAATAGAAGAAAATACATACATCTGTTATGAATTTCATGGCAAATACAGCCAACATGATGTAACTCTCTAATAATAAAACGATTCGGTCCAGATTGTAATTCACTGGTCAGGCAGGTGAACTTTTTTTAAATGAGGTTCTTCTGCAACGACTCGTTATGTTCGAGCGTCAAAATCACATAATACTTCCACATAATACTTTAGGGGAAAATGAAATGTTTAGTACCGAATTTCTGATAACGTCACTGGTCGTTGTTCTGATACCGGGTACGGGGGTGATTTATACAATTTCGAATGGTCTTTTTCTTGGCTGGCGAGCAAGTATTGCAGCCGCTTTTGGCTGCACAGCAGGAATTATCCCGCATTTATCTGCAAGTATACTTGGATTATCTGTTATTCTTCACATGAGTGCTCTCGCATTCCAAGTTGTCAAATTTGCAGGTGCTGCTTATTTGCTGTATTTAGCGTGGGCTATGTGGCGGGAAAAAGGGTCATTACAATTCGACTCGCCTTCCACAAAGATTGGATTATGGCAAATAGTCAGAAGAGGATTCCTGATCAACATTCTCAACCCAAAACTTTCCATATTTTTCTTGGCTTTCTTGCCTCTTTTTGTAAATCCAAATGCTTCATCGCCAACTTTTAATATGGTTCTTCTCAGTTTAATGTTCATGGCCATGACTTTAGTTGTATTCATACTTTATGGTATTTCGGCAAATGGTGTTCGCAGGTACGTAGTTAATTCACCCAGGATCATTACTTGGCTACAACGTACCTTTGCTGCCACCTTTGCAGCACTTGGAATAAAACTCGCTATGACCGACCAATAAAGATAAATCGACCAAATCGAAGAAAACAATGGCATAACCAAAACATTCACAAGACGGCAAGAAGTACGCGAAGGCATCGAGCCATCAAAAGGAGTGGGGAACGAAACTCATTTCAGAGCTCGATTTGAAGGGGACTGAGCACGTCGGTGATAAGTAATCGCTTTCTAAGCCCGTCCTAACTTTTCCGTCATTTTCTACCAGAAAGTCACCATTTCCTGAGAACCTATCTTTTCTCAGGGGTCTTGACAAGCGGTTTCTTCGTCTCAGCTTGTTACTCTATGAAT
>JAAELB010000410.1 GCA_024227155.1 Desulfobulbaceae bacterium | reverse complement strand
CATACCTGCAAGATCAGAGATGATGGTGAAGGCAGAGCTTCGGAGTGAGGATGGGAGTCTCACTGGAAAAGGTATACCTGTTTGTGTGGAGACTAAGCCTAGTTTTTTTCAGAAAACAGGATTACTAGTAGCTAGGTGTTTAGTGAATTCAGGATCCAAGACGGTACCAGTTCGATTGATGAACGCCGGGGACGAAGCTAAAGTGATCTACAAAAGCACAACGGCAGCTATGGCTGAGCCAGTGATAGAAACAGCTGATGCAGTACCAAGACTGGACTCCACGAAAAACTGTGAGTTACCTGACCATTTGAAAGAATTGTTTAGTAATAGCACTAGCAATTTGTCCGTCAAGCAAAAAGATCAATTTAGGCACTTTCTATTGAAGTATCAGCATGTGTTCTCCGCTCATAAAGAGGATATAAGGAGAACTAATCTCATTCAGCATAGGATAAAAATCAAACCGGGAGTGGAACCAATCAGGCAGCGACCATATCGACAACCACCTATAAAGAGAGAGGAGACGCGGAGGCAGATTCAAAAGCTATTGAAAGCAGACATCATTGAACCATCACAGTCGCCCTGGGCAAGTCCAATAGTGCTTTGCAAGAAGAAGGATGGATCTTGGAGGTTTGCTGTGGATTGTAGGAAGTT
>JAAELB010000409.1 GCA_024227155.1 Desulfobulbaceae bacterium | reverse complement strand
TGGAATGGTCCTGCTCAAAAATATCCCGCTCGGCTTTAATTTCAAGATTCAGATATAGATACTGTTCGAATTGTTCTGAAAAAAGGTTGATGGTTGTTGTTTTTCCTACTTGCCTTGCACCTCTCAGAATCAATGGCTTCCGGTCCTTTTTTTTCCCCCAGCTTGATAATTCTTTTAAAATATTCCTGCTGAACATTGCATCCTCATTTTTTGTTTGCCATAAAGTCAGGTATATTTAGTAAGTTTTATGTGATAAAGTCAAGGATAATGTCGAGAGTTGTTGAGAAATAGTCAGGCATTTTAACACCCGGGGTGTCTGGTTTCCAGACACCCCGGGTGTGATCCGGTTGCGAAGCAACCGGATCACGTGAACATCTGCGGCTTGTCCGCAGAATGTTTTGGTTGGAATAGGCTGTTCCAAAAGTTTCAAAGGTACTTTTCACGAGCCAATGCCGCTAACTCAGAATCATATCGTGATCCGTCTCCACCTCCCATTCATCTGTCA
>JAAELB010000408.1 GCA_024227155.1 Desulfobulbaceae bacterium | reverse complement strand
GTTGTTCGAGTGGTTCCAATCTAACCAGCACTTCTTCCTTATTGCTACGAATCCATCCCTTGCATTCTGTTATTGCATAGAACAAATCAACTATTTCATTTTCCTGATTCCAATCTGGCAGTAACAAGTCAACCATATCATTACGAGAATTCCACACGCAGGATGTTATAAAATCAAAAAATTTCTTCCCTTCATTGTCAATCTGCTTATATTCCCGGTAATATTCTAGATCTTCAAGTACTTGTCGCTCTTCTTCCGTTAGTTTAATACGGTTTTTTGGTGCCACCATATGTTCCTCTTATGCTGTAGAATCATGTTGTTTAACATCAACCCAACGTTAGGATAATAACTTTATGCGTATTTGTTTAGTGGCAATATCTGGTATTTAGGGTTTACTGTACTAGTAAGGTAAAAAATTCGGCTACGTTAATCTCTTATATGGAATATCCAGAAGAGCTGCATTACAGTTGAACTAAATAGAGATAAACGATATATAGCTGGCTCACGAAAAGAGAAAAGTGTACGGCATAACCACTTGCCTAAACCCTACACACGGCTTACTCTCAAAGTATTGTTTTTACCTTTACCAGATTATAGTTATTTTGAACCAAACAGCCCATCAAGCTGATTAAAGGAGTAATTTCCATGACAGAGACACGTCTGCGTTTCCCCCCAAGTCCCACTGGCTATCTCCACATAGGGGGTGCTAGAACCGCACTGTACAACTGGCTTTACGCCAAACAAACCGGGGGTAAGCTGATCCTTCGCATTGAAGACACAGACGGCGACAGATCCACCGAGGAATCAATCCAGGGTATCATTGACGGCCTGAACTGGCTTGGTATTGATTATGATGAGGGTCCTTACTTTCAGACTGAATTCGAAGAGGACCACAGCAACGCGGCAAAAATCCTTCTTGGTAAAGGATCCGCCTATAAATGTTTCTGCACCAAAGAGGATCTCGACAGTAAAAGAGAGGCCGCTCTCGCTGCCAAGGCACCACTCGGCTATGACCGTACCTGCCGTAACCTCTCAGTAGAAGAGATTGCTGAAAAAGAAAGTGCAGGAATCCCTTCTGTCCTCAGATTTAAGGTTCCAGAGAGAAGCGGGTTGCTCGGCTATGACGATGAAATCCTCGGCCGAATTGAATCGAATTATAAAGAAATTGATGATTTTGTTATTGTTCGCTCAAATGGCAAACCACTCTATCTTCTCTGCAATGTGGTGGATGACATTCGGGACCGAATAAGCCATGTTATCCGTGGCCAGGACCATATGACAAACACCCTGAAGCAGGTATTGCTCTACGAGGCACTGGAAGCACCGCTTCCTGCTTTTGCCCATATGCCGCTCACTCTTGACACCAAAAAGGCGAAGATATCCAAAAGAAGCCACGGTGAAATAGTTGCTGTACAATTTTACAGGGATCGCGGTTTTATCCCTTGGGCATTCAACAACTACCTCGCTCTTCTTGGCTGGTCCGACGGAAACGATCAGGAATTTTACACAAAAGAGCAACTGATCCAAGATTTTTCCCTTGGAAGAATAAACAAGTCCAGTGCTATTTTTAACTATCGGAAAAATGATCCAAAATTTTTTACCGATCCAAAAGCTATATTCATCAACGAACATTACCTTCGCACCATGGATATTTCTGAACTTGCAAAACTCGTCCAGGTAGAACTGCAAGCCGATGGCCTTTGGGATGATGCCTATGGAGCTGAAAAGAAACAGTGGTATGAAACCACCCTGGATATGATACGGGAACGTTTTCATACCCTAAAAGATTTCACGACCCTTGGAAGAGCCTATTTTGCTGATGATTTTATTGTTGAACAGAAGCCTCTGAAAAAAAATGTCCTAAAACACGAGGGATTAAAGGAATGGTTTCCTGAGTTGGCAGAGCGCTACGCACAACTGTCTGAATGGACCCTTGAAGAGACTGAGCGTGTCGCAAGAGAACTGGCCACTGAACTGGACATCAAACCAGGAATAATCATAAACGGCATGCGCACGGTGGTTACAGGGCAACTCGCGGGCCCTTCCATGTTTGACATCTTGATTGCCATAGGCCAGGAAAAAGTGATACGGCGGCTCAAGAATGTTGGAATTCTTTTCGCCTAACGGCGGCAAAGAAGAAAGTAAGCGGGAACCAAAATACGAGATAAGATATCAACTATGGAAAATAAAGAAGACTCAGGAAGCAAACCCTTGGATTTCATCCGCCAAATCATCGGCGACGATCTTAAAACCGGTAAGCACCAGCGACCTGTAACCAGATTTCCTCCAGAGCCCAACGGGTTTCTGCACATTGGTCATGCAAAATCAATCTGTTTAAACTTCGGTATTGCTGATGAATACCAGGGCAACTGCAATCTGCGCTTCGATGACACCAACCCCAGCAAAGAAGAGATGGCATACGTCAACTCTATCAAAAAAGACGTCGAATGGCTGGGATTCACCTGGAGCGAAAAAGAGCGGTATGCTTCGGACTACTTCCAACAATTATTTGATTTTGCAAGTGCGCTTATTAAAATGGGCAAAGCTTATGTGTGCGAACTCAATGCTGAGCAGATGCGTGAATATCGGGGCACTTTAACCGATCCGGGTAAAAAAAGTCCATACCGTGATCGACCTGCTGAGGAAAACCTTGAGCTTTTTGAGAAAATGAAAGCTGGGCAATTTAGGGAGGGAAGTCATGTGTTGCGGGCTAAAATCGACATGGAGTCTCCTAACCTCAACATGCGTGATCCGGTTCTATACAGAATCCTCAACGTGGAGCACCACAGAACCGGGGACACATGGAAAATTTACCCCATGTATGACTATACCCATTGTCTCTCAGACATGATTGAAGGAATCACTCATTCTCTCTGCACCCTTGAGTTCCAGGATCACCGTCCTCTCTATAACTGGGTACTGGAAACACTGGAAACCCATTGCCACCCCAGACAGATTGAGTTTGCGCGTCTCAATCTGAGCTACACCGTCATGAGTAAAAGAAAGCTCCTGAGGATGGTTGAAGATCGCCACGTTGAAAGTTGGGACGACCCCAGAATGTTGACCATATCCGGACTGCGCCGAAGGGGCTACACCCCTGACTCTATAAGGAATTTTTGTAAAACAATTGGCGTAGGCAAGAGTGATAGCCGTATCGAGATGGGAGTTTTGGAAAACGAACTCCGCAATGATCTGAACGTCAGTGCCAATAGAAAAGTATGTGTACTGGATCCGCTCAAAGTCATTATTGACAATTACCCAGAGGATCTGATTGAGGAGGTGCGGGGAAAAAACCACCCCCAAGATCCAGACAAAGGAACCCGTCCACTGCCTTTTTCTAAAGAGCTTTACATAGAACGAAATGACTTCATGGAGGAGCCGCCAAAGAAATATTTTCGCCTGGGGCCCGGTAAGGAAGTCCGGTTAAAATATGGCTACCTCGTTCAGTATGTCTCCCACACAAAAAATAAAGAGAGTGGAGAGATAGAAGAAATCCACTGCACCTATGACCCTGAATCCAAAGGAGGTTTTGCCCCGGATGGCAGAAAAGTGAAAGGTACCATCCATTGGGTTTCAGCGGCTAAAGGCGTCCCTGTTACAGTAAACATGTACGATCGCCTTTTTAAGGTGGAAAATCCAGAGGCGGACAAGGCTATTGACTTTCTGGAACACCTCAACCCACAATCTAAAGTTGTTTTACAGGGAGCCATCGCGGAGCCAGGATTGCTGGAGTTACAACCTGGAGAAACTGTACAGTTTGAACGTCAGGGGTATTTCTGCATAGATCCCGTAGAGTCCACTACCGACAACATTGTCTTTAACAGAACAGTCACACTGCGTGATTCCTGGGAGCTCACTAAATAGGCCATCTATTCACTTTCGGCCCTGTTTTGGACATATTGATGCACAAATCGGGGCCTGCCCGGGGTTTACCTCAAAACCTTTCCAATCTTAATTGAGTTGATTATGTCTCTTATAAATCTTAGAAAAATGGCAAAACAGCAATCCGGAACTATCGCTTCGGTAAAGGTTGGAGGAGAACTTGGTCGCCGGATACGAGAAATGGGCCTTGTACCTGGGACTGAAATCACAATCCAGGGAAGAGCACCACTCAATGATCCAGTGGCCCTCAGGGTCCTTGGGGGAACCCTTACCCTCAGAAATAATGAAGCGGATTATATTATGGTGGAAATACCTTAAAAATAGTCCGCTGCAGTATCACTCCGCCACCGGGGTTCTTTGCCGTGCTGTCCAGCTCGCGCTTCCACCCAATCCCCCTCTACTTTTTGGCAAATCCAACAAACGTCTTGCACATCACCACGCGACAACTCACACGAAGGCAATGTTAGGAGATACTAAAAATCTTAATTCTTCTTGAAAAAACAGTTGACTGTAGCTATTGTTTGGAGTACCTAAAGGTTTCTAGCCTGGTTAACTGATAACAAGCCGAACAGGTGTTCTTAGCAGATGTTTTCTTGTTTTTTATTACAGCTTTTAAAGAGTAAGGCACTAAAGGGAAACAGCATGAATGGCAGAAGAAGAAATAAAAACGGTTGCTGCTTTGCTGATCGTGTAAAAAATTGTTTTGGAAAAAAACAGTGCAAATCAGTAGTATCGAAACTGTCCAAACGAGGTGACAGTGGCCGGGTAAAGGTGTGCAAAATTACCGGTGACAGGAAAGTTTGTGCCCGGATGGCATCCATGGGCCTCTATCCCGGAGCTGAGGCTGATATTATTTGTGCAACTGGAGGGAACCAATGTCTCCTCAAGCTTAACGGAGGCACTATCAGCGTTGACTCTGATGTAACGGACAATGTGTATGTGACAAACCTGTAACCACTACTTTTGAAAGCCCGCCGGGATAAGTTCTTGTTGATGGCTCTAAGTTTATAATTTAATACTATCTCCTGGTTGCTTATTTTCTATACAGTTTTTATGGAGTAAGGCGCTAATCCATTGTTTAAGACCAAGTCCGAATTTTTCGGACATATTTTTTACCATCAAAGTTAGGAGCATCTAACCTCTAGTGACAGCCATGATTGAATCTCTTCTTGTTTGGATAATCATTTTTTTAGCAGCTTTTTTTATTGCTAGAAAATTTTATCGACAGTTTAAAAATAGCAATGCACCAGACAGTACTCTATCCTGTAACAGCGGATGTTGCGGTTGCTCTGAAACGGCATGTCACGAAAATAAATCACAGAAATAAGTCCTTCGCACTTATCAACCAGCAATAGTCCTGTGGCCACCATAGTTCCTCCATTTAACGTCTAACTCAATATACATTCGTCAAATAATGCAAATTAAAATGGCCCTGGCGGGCAACCCTAATGCAGGGAAAACGACTCTCTTTAATGAACTAACCGGTGCCAGACAGCATGTGGGCAACTACCCAGGCATCACAGTGGATCATAAGGAAGGTTGCCTGCTCCATGGAGAGTATAAAATCACCATGACGGACCTCCCGGGTACCTACTCCATGACGGCCTATTCCGTCGAAGAGCTCGTGACCAGAGATTATCTGGTAAATGAACGCCCCCATGTCGTGATCAACATTGTCGACGCTTCAAACCTTGAGAGAAACCTCTATTTAAGCTGCCAACTCATCGAGCTTGGAGTACCTCTGGTCATTGCTCTTAATATGATGGATGTTGCTCATGCGAGAGGGATCGAGATTAAGACCAAACAACTCGAAAAGCTGCTGCAGGTTCCTGTTGTACCAATTGTTGCGAGATCAGGTGAGGGAACCGAACAACTCCTTGAAACTTGCATCGAAGTCGCCGCGGTAAAAAGTCCTTGGGCTCCAAGAGATATTTCCTACGGTGAAGATCTTGACACGACCTTGACAGCCCTGGTTGAAAAAATCGCAGACAATTCCTTTTTAACCTCCAGTTACCCCAGCAGATACTGCGCAATCAAATACCTGGAAAATGACGATCAGATTCTAGAAAAAGGGCGTCTGGAGTCACCTTTGATCGCTAAAGAACTCGAGGAAATTGTCGAATCGGCTAGCAAACACACGCTGAAAACCCTTGATGTTTACCCGGAAGCCCTTATCGCAGACCATCGATACGGCTACATTAAATCCATTCTCCGACAGGGTGTTCTCACTCACAAATTCGATACGGACAGGCTCTACACTTCGGATAAGATAGATAAGGTTCTCACCAACAGACTCATCGGCCCTGCCTTCATGCTGTTCATCCTCTTTGCTCTCTATAAATTCACTTTCAGCTGGAGTGAAATTCCGGTGGCTGCACTTGAAAATGTATTTTCCTGGATTGCAGACTTTACCGATTCCACCCTCCCTGATGGAATGTTCAAATCGATGATTATCTCAGGTGTCATTGATGGTGTTGGGGGGGTGCTGGGTTTTGTGCCTCTTATTATGTTCATGTTCTTTGGTATAGCAATTCTCGAAGACTCCGGTTATCTCGCCCGGGTCGCATTTATGATGGACAGAATTTTCAGGATATTCGGACTCCACGGTTCCTCAGTAATGCCATTTATCGTTTCAGGAGGAATTGCTGGTGGCTGCGCTGTCCCGGGGGTTATGGCAACACGCACCCTCCGATCACCTAAGGAAAGGATGGCGACCCTTCTTACCGTACCTTTTATGAATTGCGGTGCCAAGATACCCGTCCTCGCCCTCCTGATAGGTGCATTTTTCGGCGAGCACAAGGCTAGATACATGTTCCTTTTCACCCTCCTTGCATGGGTTGTTGCACTGTTTGCAGCTAAACTCTTTCGCTCAACGGTACTTAGGGGTGCGCCGACACCTTTTGTCATGGAGTTGCCACCTTATCGCTTCCCAACAATGCGCGGACTGCTGATCCATACCTGGGAGAGAACGTATCAATACATTAAAAAGGCTGGCACTGTTATTTTGGGCATATCCATACTGTTATGGGCTCTGATGACGTTCCCGGGACTCCCCGAAGATAAAGCCTCTCTCTTTGAACAGGAACGAACAGCGATTTCGGAAGGTGTCTCCGAAGCAATCTCAAGTCAGTTGCGTTCAAATTCAGAATTGTCTCCTGAGGCTGAAGTGCTTGCAGCACAGCTTCTCGCTATAGACAATAAGGAAAAAGAAGCGACTTTAAGGAACTCTATTGCTGGACAAATTGGTACGAGTTTTGAAACAGTTACTCAATATGCGGGTTTTGACTGGCGAACAAACATAGCTCTTATAGGCGGTTTTGCAGCAAAAGAAGTGATTGTTTCCACCCTTGGAACAGCCTACTCCATGGGAGAAGTCGAGGCTGAAGAACCGGAATCTCTCGGAGTGCGATTGCAAAAGGATCAGAACTGGAACAAGGTGGTCGCAGTTTCGGCACTTGTGTTCATCATGTTCTACGCACCCTGCTTTGTCACTGTAGTCTGTATTGCCAAAGAGTCTTCGTGGAAATGGGCATTTTTCTCAATGACTTTTAACACAATATTCGCCTTTTTAATGGCTGTTGCGGTGTACCAGGTGGGTACCTTTTTCCACTTAGTAACTTAGAAATTCAATTCTGTCATAAAAAACAGAGGCATCGTCAATGTTTGACAATGACCACAGAACCACCCCTGCGACGGTCTCCTGCTCCCTCTACACCAGGAATTACTGCATGGACTCCTCCGAAATACACATCTTTTTGCTCCCATGTATTAACAGGGACAACTTTTTCCAAAGCCGCAACAGCGTCTTTGTCAAAACCTGGTTCCAGTTGCAATAGACCTTCATCAAGATACAACCTCGGTGAGTCAACAGCGAGTTGCAGTGGTCTCTTAAAATCAACCACCTGACTCAACACCTGGCTCACTGCGGTTCGAATCCTTTTAGACCCGCCACTGCCAATCACCAGTTTTACTCGGTCGTCTTCAATAAGCAGTGATGGGGACATCATTGAAAAAACACGTTCTCCTGGAGGACTGGAGTGAAAACCATCGGGATGCAAATCATCTTCGCCCATCATATTATTGAGCATCACCCCCGTTCCTGGAGCAAAATATCCTGATCCCTCCCCGTTGGAACAGGTCATACTGGCACAATTCCCCTTATTATCCGCCACTGACACATGGGTTGTGCCTCTACTGAAAAGCCTGATCCTGTCCATGGACTGACCACATTCTTGCCCAGTAGTAATGAATTTCTTGAGAGCTTCAGGAGTTGTTACCCCCTGTTGTCGGAGATTTTCCACCTCGGTCATCAACGCTACAGTCTGAGTAAGATATTCCCCGGAGCCCCATTCAAAACAGTCTACCTCAAGGCCTGATAGAAGTGACAAAGACAAGCCAATAAGTGAACCACCCATAGAGGGTTGAGGGGCTGTAACCAAAACCCCCTTTCGATAGGGAACCTTCAGGGGCGAACGCTCCTTCACCTCAAAAGACGCCAGGTCAATTGCTGTAAGCAGTCCCCCACACTCACTCATTTCTCTATCAATCCGGGCAGCAATCTCACCATGGTAAAAACTGTGGTCGCCTTCCTGAGCCAGCAGGTCAAGAAAACTCGCCATCTCCCTATTTACAAGGTGGTCGCCAGGCTGTAGATAATTCCCTTCTGGTTGATAGAGAGCACGTCCAGTTGACGTTAATGTCATGATAGGATGGAGTAATTGTAGAAAATGGGCCTGCTGATCATTTAGGCAGTGGCTCAGCGCTAGAGATCTTGCCGGAACAAGAACCTCTGCAAGAGGCATCCTGCCAAGGCGGCGGTGACTATGGACAAGGCCCCTCAGTGTCCCGGGGACAGCCACCGAACCAGCCCCCACGTTAAAGTCCTGTGAAGACCCCGAAAAATCAACCGTTACGCCGAAAAAGTCGGCTTCCGACTGGGTTACTTTGCTGCCTCGACCGGGTGTATCGACAAAAAAATCAAAAAAGAAGTCCTGCCCACGCTCCTGGCTATGCCCGACCATCAACCCTCCGCCGCCAAGACTCGTCAGGGCCGGCTCAACAACAGATGAAGCAAAGCCTGCAGCCACCACCGCATCAAAAGCATTACCTCCAGCATTAAGAATTTCAGCCGCGGCATCACTTACCAGTTGGTGTCCTGATGCGACTATGGATTTATCATACATTGTTAAAGCCAAAATTCCTCCTGCAACGACTGGATCACATCCCTGAAATCAGATTTTTTTTCATATCGTTTCCGCATATAATCACTACCTGTTCCCTCTTTCAGAATCGGCTCCAGCAAATTCAAATATCTTTCAGAACCGAGTCGTACACTCATCGGTTTTACAAGATGTACCAGATCATCCACTGCTTTTCGAAATGTTATAGGATGGGCCGAAAGCATCCCGGTTGGATCTATAAACTCACCATCAAGGCCATGCCTTGCGGCCCGCCATTTATTAGCCTGAATCATATAGAAATTTAACGGAGAAAACGGCTCATCTTCTTCTACAATGGTAGCAACAAGAGCCTGCATAAAAGCTGTAATAGCAAGGATGTCGTTAAACCGTATTGGCAGATCACAGATACGAATTTCAACAGTACCATATTCCGGGTTTGGTCTCGCATCCCACCATAGATCCTTGATGGAAGCAATGACACCTTTGGTTGTTAACAGCTCAACTTCTTCCATAAAGGTTACCCAGGAATGCAGGTGGCCATAGGTACCGGCGAGAGGCAATGCCTCAAAAAGCTTAGTCCTGTAGGACATGAGTCCAGTATCCTCTCCCTGGGAAAAGGGGGAGGATGTTGACAGGGCAAGTAACACAGGCAGGTAGGCCTGAATTTTATTACACACTTTTACGGCCGTATCTCCATCAGGCATACCAACATGTACATGGAACCCTTGAGAAATAAAGCGCCGGCCAACAATTTGCAGCTCCTGCATTATCCGTTCATAGCGATCATTGGTGGTGAGCAACTGGTCTCTATGGTAGGCAAAGGGGTGGAGACTCGCTGAAAAAAGGCGGCAGTTATTGTCTTTAGCCAACTCTTCTGCCATGCTCAGGGTCTGCATCAGATCATTTTCCACATCCTCCAGGGAAAAACAGATCCCTGTCTGGATCTCCAGTATCGATTGAATAAATTCCGGGGACAACCGAGGGCTGAGCAGAGAGGGAGCATTGTCTAAGAGGGTAGGTGCAAGCGGTGCAAGGTCCCAGTTTTTTTTATCAAGGGTCTGGAATTCTAATTCTACTCCGAGTGTATACTTCACACTAGGGGTAAATACCCTGTTATTTTTGCACAACTCGTTGCTAATTCTGCTTTTGTCAACTCCCATCCTGCTCCCTCTCCCTGTACTGGTGATCAAGCCAATGTACGGCAACTTCTGCCAGCCACCTGGCTCCTACCCCCAGGACATCCTCATCAAAATCAAAAGTACCACTATGGGC
>JAAELB010000407.1 GCA_024227155.1 Desulfobulbaceae bacterium | reverse complement strand
GTAGTGCCAGGTGATGATTCCCACGGCTGTCACGATATCGGCCTATATATCGATGAAGGAATTGCCATACTAGATAAATTCCGCTTTACTACCCATTGGAAAACCCCATGACCGCAAGCTAAGTCTAGAGTACTGGGTTCTGTATTCTCCTTGGAACAAATCTCTCCCCTTTTATTGAAGAGAGATCTATTACCAAGCCGGAAATTGTGCCCTATGACTGAGCGGCCCCTCTTGTTTTCTTTCATTCCACATTCATTTGATTTTTTCCATAAAGTGTGACATCGTTTATAGTATGGACAGACAAATTAGTCCGTCCGTTCCTATCCATAGAAGCGTATCACTCTCTATAAAATGTCTAACTAACTCTGTCCGCAGCTCATCGTGAGTAAGGATATGGGACGGTTATTTACCGCAATTACAATACACATTTTTTTCTGACCACAATATCTTTGAATTGTCCATTATGTGCATCATGCATACTGGTTATGGTTGAGCGATAAAGAGAAATTCATTCTGAAATATTCACACTATTAGGAGGTCATGGTCATGTCCAAGAAATGGGTGTACTTTTTCAATGAACTGGATGTTGCAGAGGAATATGCCGGTGATACCTGGGAGGATGTAAAAGGATTGCTTGGTGGAAAAGGGGCGAATATGGCAGAGATGGCAAGAATTGGTGTTCCTGTCCCGCCAGGGTTTATTATTACAACAGAAGCCTGTAATGAATATTTTACATCGGGG
>JAAELB010000406.1 GCA_024227155.1 Desulfobulbaceae bacterium | reverse complement strand
GAATCAGCAGTATGTGAACGCATTGAGGAGGCGGTGGAGGGAATATCCAATCTGATAAAGGTGACCTCAAAGGCAGCAGAAGGCAGGGCAACAGTCACCCTGGAGATGCAAGATGGTGCGGACGCCAGCGAATTTTTAAATGACATAAAAACAGAAGTCGATGCTATCTCCAATTTTCCTGAACAGGTGGAAGACGTCATCGTCAAACGGTTAAACCGGACGGACCAGGTGCTCTCCATAGCGGTGACGGGTCCCATGAGCGAGCCGCACTTAAAACTTTACTGTGAACAACTCAAAGAAAAGATCAAACAGCTGCCGCTGGTCTCCCAGGTCGATATTCTTGGATTCTCTAAACATCAACTTCAGGTGGAAATCCCCAGGTACAACCTCATGCGGCTCGGTCTCTCGGTGAGCGATATCCAGTCAATACTCCAGAGTCAGTCCATCGACATGCCGACGGGTACCATTGAAACGGACCAGACCGATTACCTTATCCGTTTTACAGAAGAGCGACGCACCCCCTTTGGACTTGGGGAGCTGGTGATAGCTTCTAACCCGATGGGAGGTGAGATAAGGCTCCGGGACATTGCCACCATCAGTGATACGTTTGAGGATAAAGAAAACAGTATTCGCTTTAACGGTAAACGCGCAGGGTTATTGCAAATAAACAAAAACAAGTCTGAAGATGCGCTAGGCATCATGGATGAAATTTCGGCCTTTTTGAAAGCTGAAGAACAGGTGAGTAGTCCTGGCGTTGAATTTGTCATCACCCAGAACATTTCGAAGATTGTGCGGGACAGACTGGACATGCTGACCATAAACGGGCTTGAGGGATTATTTCTCGTCTTCCTCACTCTTTGGCTGTTTTTTAACTTTAGGATGTCTTTCTGGGTTGCCATGGGACTGCCAGTTTCTTTTTGCATGACATTTTTCTTTATGAAGCAGATCGGTTTTTCATTTAATATGCTTACCATGGTTGGTTTATTGATCGCCATCGGTATCCTGATGGATGATGCCATCGTAATAGCTGAAAATGTGGTGGCCCATCTGGAGAAAGGCAAAAAACCTTTACAGGCAACCATTGATGGTGTTTCCGAAGTAGCCACCGGAGTTTTCTCGTCTTTTCTCACCACACTCTTTGTTTTTGGTGCGCTTGCGCTCAGCATGCAGGGAGATATTGGCAAGGTGCTCTATGCTATCCCGGTAATGCTGATACTCACCATCTCAATCAGTATCGTCGAGGCCTTCGCCATTCTGCCCAATCATCTCTCTCACTCACTGAGTAGTTACAACCGTGTTTCGTCCACAGGGTTCAGGAAAAAATTCGACGGGATTATTGATTACATCAGAGAGGTCATTCTTGGCAAGGCTGTAGATTTTGCTGTCAACTACCGTTATCTCCTGCTCGGTTTAGTCATATTCCTGTTCCTCTCCTCTATTTCCATGGTCGCAGGAGGCTTTTTGAAGGTAAAAGCTTTTCCGGATACAGAAGGGGATGTGCTCCAGGCCAGAATTCTCATGCCCCAGGGTACCTCGCTCAATCGTACCGAAGCAATAGTTGACAAGGTAGTAGCTGCAATTTTGACCATTAATGAAGAGTTGACCCCGGAGCAACCCGGCCAACAGCCTCTGGTGGAAAATTACAGCGTCCTATATAACACCAACGTAGATGCAGGCGAATCCGGACCCCATGTGGCAACGGTGTCTCTTGATCTGTTGAGCGCCGAGGAGCGCAACAACTCAATTGACGAAATCACCAACAGCTGGCGGGATTATATCGGCGACATTCCTGACATAATCAACATAACCTTCAAAGAACCAAGTATCGGCCCGGGGGGACTGGCCATAGAAATTCAACTGCAGGGGCAGAACCTTGACAGGTTAAAAATGGCTTCAGTCAAGATGATTGACTGGTTACGTCGCTATGACGGTGTTGTAGATTTAAGTGATGATCTTCGTCCCGGAAAACCGGAGTTCCGAATCAAGATGAACAGAGGCGCCCTGGCCATGGGTTTTACCGCCAGGACCATTGCAAGCCAACTTCGTGCGGCCTTCTATGGCAGTGTTGTCAGTGAAGTGCAGTACGATGGGGAGTCCTATGAGATCATGGTAAAAATTGCCGATGAGGACCGCCTTGTCGTTACCGATCTCTCCAAATTCTATGTTGTAAGCCCAAATGGAAATCGAGTTCCCCTGCAATCCGTGGCCACCTTAGAACAAGGCCGTGGCTTTGCCAGCATAAATCGCATAAATTCACTCAGGACTGTCACGGTGACCGGTGATATCGATACCGCCATAGCCAATGCCAGCGAAGTAATCAAGCACACCAGAGTTAATTTTCTGCCAGAGCTTGCCGAAGAGTTCCCCGATGTCTCGGTTGTGCTGGAAGGCCAGGAAAAAGAAGGTAAAACAGCACTGGCCGGTATGGTGAAGGCATTTTTGATCGGCATCTTTGGAGTATTTATCATCCTCAGCCTCCAGTTTAAAAGTTATCTTGAACCAATTATCGTCATGGTTCTGATCCCTTTTGCACTGATAGGTGTCATATGGGGACATATCCTCCTCGGCCTGGACTTAAGCATGCCAAGTATCATGGGGTTTATCTCCCTGGCCGGAATCGTGGTCAATGATTCGATCCTGCTGGTAACCTTTATTCGCAACCATATGGATGTAGGGGCAGCCGCCATGGATGCGGCCAAGCTGGCGAGTCGTGAAAGATTCCGGGCTGTGTTTCTCACGTCGCTCACCACCATCATGGGACTGCTTCCCCTGATGGCAGAACGCTCAATGCAGGCTCAGATCCTGATTCCACTCGCCTGTTCCATAGTCTTCGGCCTGTTGATTACAACTTTGCTGGTACTACTGGTAATACCGGCACTCTACACTGCCTTTGATGATTTCAACTTATTGAGACAACAGTGAGAGGAGGCTGCGTAATCCTATGATTAAAAAAAACAAGGGTAGTCGGGCATTCGACTACCCCTGTTCTGTTTCAGCATGACTTTATTATAGAAACCCAAACATTCTTGGAATCCATAATGTAGTTTCAGGAAGGTATGTAATAAAAAGAAGAGTAATGATCTGAGTAAGAATAAATGGCCACATTTCCCGCATGACCGCATCAAATTTTTCTCCGGCCATACTGGCAGTTATAAACAACAAACCGCCCATCGGAGGAGTGTTCATCCCAATATTTAAATTAACAAGAAGGATCAGGGCAAAGTGGATGGGGTCAACCCCAAGTGCAATTGCCAATGGGGCGAGTATGGGGCTGAGTAAAACCACATTTGGAATGATTTCCAAAATCATGCCCATAAGCAGAAGGAAAAGGTTGATGATTACCAGCATTAGAAATTTATTCTGAGTAAAGCCCAGCATTCCTTCAGATATTTCCTGCGGCAGACTGACGTCTGTAATCAGCAGGCCAAGTTGTGAAGCTGTACCAATTATTAGAAAGACAACCGAAGTGTGAACCATACTGGAAAGAAAAATAGCAGGTAAATCACTGAATTTAAGTGTTTTGTAAAAGAAGAAACCCAGCAAAAAAGAATACAAAACAGCAAGAGCAGCAGCTTCTGTTGGTGTACAAATGCCAAAAATGATACCACCAAGAATAATAATCGGGCATCCCAAAGCAGGCATACTTTTAAACAGTGACATCGTGACCTTTCTCACAGTTGGTCGGGTGCCGCGTTTTGGATAATTTCTTTTTTTTGAGATAATTGCAGTTGTTACCATGAGACCCACACCCATCATTATACCAGGAATAATACCTGCCAAAAAGAGGGCCGCAACTGAAACGCCCATGACATGGGCATAAATCAACATTACAAGACTGGGTGGAATAATCGGACCGATAACTGAAGACGCAGCAGTAATTGCCGCTGCAAAAGGTTTTCCGTAGCCATCTTTTTCCATGGCAGGAATCAGAATGCTACCAAGAGCCGCCACATCTGCCATGGCTACTCCGGTGAGCCCTGCAAACAAAATTGATGCTACAATGTTAACTTGTGCAAGTCCGCCGCGGATATGACCAACCAGGGCATGGGAAAAATCCACCAGAGCATCGGTAATCTTGGCCTTGTTCATTATGCTGCCAGCCAACATGAAAAGCGGCATGGCCATGATCGTGTACGAGTCTACTCCAGAAACCATTTTTCTTGAAAGAATCATAAGATACTCTGGTTCCCAGGCAATCCATACTGCTCCAACAGAGACGATACCAAGGGTGTAACCAATAGGCACACCGAGTGCAACAAGAAATAAAAAGGAGAGTAAAAGAAGAGGTCCCATGTGTTTTCTCCTGAAAAGACTGAAAAAATAAACTGCTATTCGAATTCGATATTGTGTGGACGAAGGACAAGGCTTTTCCGTTTTATTGTGCCATCGGCGATATCCTCGATTGTCATTAGTGCAAGAAATATGAGCTGTAAGATACATGTGATGGGTGTGATGATGAATACCCAGACCATGTTAAATCCCATAGTGGGGGAAGTGCGCATGGAGACAATTTCACATAGAGCAATACCTTGCATAGTCATGACAACCAGAAAAATTGTAATTAGTATTCTTCCGATGATGTCGCATGTCAGAGCAATATTTGGTGGAAATCTTTTCACCGCTATTGCAATACCGACATGGAGACCCCGCTTTAAAGCCAATCCAATACCAAGGCACCCGGCATAGATCATAGTATAGCGCCCAAGTTCTTCAGACCAGTGGAAGGCGGCATTGAACCCTGCCCGTGAAATAATGCCCAGGAGCACTACAATCAACATGACGGCTGTGAAGAAAATCACAGTCCAATTCAAGCCAGTCTCTAATCTATCCGAGATTAAACGAGCGGTTCTGGCAATTTTTTCCATAGTAAAATCCCTAAATATGTAATTCCGGTGAAGGGGATAGGTGCCTGAAAAAGATTAGCCACCTTTCATACCCTTGAAAGGTGGCTAGGAGCTTGCCCGAGAATAGAAGTTTTCGCTCAGATCGAGGCAAAATCGAAAAATTACCGGAGGCATATAGTTAATATTCCGAGGATAATTTTTCGAGTTTAACGAAGATATGAGAGAAAAGAGCATTCTCGGACAGCCTCCTAGGATTCAAGCGAGTCTATTTAACGACTTTGTTCTGAGTTCTGATTTTATCTATCTCTGCAATAGCTTTATCCACCAGGTCACTCCCGGTTTTCTCTTTTACCCAATTAACATAGGCAGGCTGACCAAGGGTTCTGAAAGCATTAATTTCATCGGCCGTTGGATAGTAAACTTCCATACCTTGTTCTGTTGCTTCAGCCGCACCGGTGATGTTTTTAAGAGCAACAACACCACGTCCAGCCCATTTTGCTTCGTCCATTGCCTGGACAACGATCTCCTGGTAGTTAGCAGGAAGTTTCTGGAACCATTTCTCGCTCACAAACCATGAAAGACTGCCGTAGTAATGCTTGAGCAGAGTTGCATATTGCTGTACTTCCCAGAGCTTTGCCCAGGAAATTATACCAAAACCGTTGGACTGACCATCAACAACGCCGGTCTGCAGGGAAATATAGAGCTCTTCCCAGGGAATTGGGGTAGCAGATACTCCGAGCGCTTTCCAGAATGCGAGTTTACCTGGATGCTCCAGATCACGCATTTTGATATCACTGAGGTCTGAAGGTTTCTTGACCGGGTGTTTGCTATTGGTCAAACATACAAAACCACCACCATCATCGGTCTGTCCAAGATAGCGAAAGCCTTTTTTCCGGGCAGGTTTCATAGCTTCTTTTACAAAATCGCTGTCATAGAACTGCCATGCTTCCAGATGACTGTTAAACATAAACGGGAAGTTTAAGGAGTACATCTCCGAGACGAACTTACTTGCTGCCCCTACGGAAGGACTGGCAATCTGGATGGTACCTATCTGCAGGCCTTCCATTGCTTCTGTTTCTTTGCCAAGCTGACTGTTTGGATAAATTTTTACCTCAATTTCTCCACCGGTCTGGGCTTCGACGATGTTTTTGAAAACCACTGCCGTGGGATATCCTGAGTCTTTATAAAGATCTTCAGAGTGGATGAGTGCTATTTTGCAGGTGAATTTCTTTGCCAATGCGGCAGATGCAAATGAGAGCGCAACGAGGGTGATACAGACCATAATCAAGCTTTTCTTCATGAATGCCTCCTATAAGTTGAATAATGAGTGCAACAATTCTCAAAACTACCATGTTCGCGGATTGTTGTTCATGCGCATCACAAACAGCAAGACTGGAGGTTTTCCCCCAGAAAACAACAACATACTTCTAGAGCAGATCGCTATCCATGGCTTAATTGATTTTTTTACTTACCTCCTGTTACGTTGAATTGAATAAGATAACTGGAACATAGACACGATGTCTTTAATTGATTTCTAACTAATAGTTAGCGCCTTACTCCTGAACTTCTGTCATAAAAAACAAGAAACTAAGGAATTATTTATGAAATCGTGAAGTTACTTTTACCCGCAAGGCACTTATCCAGCGATTCTAAAACAGTTTCCGACTAGTCGGGTTAGATTATTACTGTTTGTTTCCGGTTTTTACGTATTCTAGCAGTGTTTCTGCGCTCATACCGGCTATACCGCATCGCTCAAGTGTCCGGCCGTTTTCATAGAAGTCTCTTCCCAGCATTGCTCCGGCGATATGGATTACTGACTCCATGAGCTTTACATCGACACCAAGTTGGCGACCGAGTTGGGAGTAGCAGACCAGGCCAATTGGTACATCTTCTGTAAGGTAACGATTGTCAAGCTCTCCTGGACCTTTCACTCCCATCAAGGGCTGTACCCCGCGGATAACCTGCCAAAACGAGTCACCTTTTGGTCCATATTTCATCATGGGATAGGTATCTTTTAAGGAAAATAAAGTCAATCCAAGCGCACCGCCGATATTGACCCGTTCTCCGTCCATGTTTTCGACGGCCTTGCATACGCCGGGGGTTAACCCTTCTTCGTAGTAGTAAAATTCCCCGTGGCTATACTCTATTCGCCCTGCGTTTAGAATTACACCGAGACAGTGTAGGGTCGGATTAGGGTTAGATAAACCGGCCTCAAGCACATCACGCATTGTCTCAATACCGGGATAGAGGTCTTCCATTATTGGCATGACCCTGTCTGATTTTTCTGCGGGGAATACACCCATAGACAGGACTGCGCGACGACCAAATATCCTCACTGTGTCTGGGCTTATTATCCTTGTGGCGTATGGGAGAGCCGCGAAATCTGAAACAGTGATATCTTTTTCAATGCCTGTTTTTCTGATCTCTTCTGTAAATTCCAGTGACCCAAGTGAGCCTGGCATTAAGACAATGTTGTGGCCATCCTGCAGGTGGGGCGCCAGTAAACGGGCATAACTGAGTTGAAACATGGTTGGGACAATAATTATGATAACTTCAGCTCCGTCAATGGCTTCAGCTATGTCGGAGGTAACGTTGTGGATTGTTGCCGTACCTTCAATGATACCAACCGCCTTGATAGCCTTTGTTTCTCTGATCTTTGCAACACTGTCTGCAAAGTCAGCCATTTCGAAGAGAGTAACCCTGTGGCCTCGCAGAGCAATTTCAGCGGCGGCGGATCGCCCTCCATTACCGCATCCTAATATCGTAACATTTCTCATTCCGGGTGAATCTCCTTGTTTGTTGGCAAATGTTTACTTTCTTGTTTTTACAATTCAGTTGCTGTTGCTTTTCTCTAATAACTCATCAGGGGTTTATTCCTGCTCAGGACCATACAGGTTGCAATAGTTTTCCAGTGATACTGGCCGAAAGGGCTGCTGTACTTTCAGATACCCAGCAGCCTCGGGTGAGGTCGAATGTGCCGTCGCAGTTATTTCTGCTAGAGCGGGGCCGCACATTCTTCCCTGACAGTTACCCATGCCGCAGCGGGTAAACAGTTTTATCTCGTTAACATCTGTATGACCTTCACTTGCAACTTTTCTTATGTCGCCTGCTGTGACGCATTCACAACGGCAGATCATTGTTTTATCGGGAACCTTGAAAATCTCAGGATTTGGAGCAAAGATATACCGCAGGAAAGAGCGGGCGATACGCATTTTACGTAGGTTGCGGAGTATCTCTTCACTGCGGAATATTGCTTCCCCTTGGGAGATAACGCCAAGACGCCTGGCTGCATCTATACCTGCCAACGTTCCTTTTAGTATACTGGCATCGCCACCGTGGACATATCCGGCGTCGCCGGCCAGATAGACTCCATCAAGACTTGTTGCACCACATTCACTGATTTTTGGATACCAGTAACGCTGCACAGGGTCCCAGAGATGTTTTGCTCCCATGGAATTGAGAATGTGGGTGCGTGGAATAACTCCTTCATGCCTCAGCAGACATCCAGTCTCAATTTCTTTCTGCTTGCCACCGGCCTCATAGATAACTTTCTCAAGTCCTTTTCCCCCAAGGGCTTGGATATTTTTCACACCGGTGACAAACGGAATTTTCCCTTTTATAATTTTCATTGCCATGGACAACCCTTTGCCCAGATATGGAGAGTCAAGAAAGGAAACAGACATTGGCAGGGATGAAAAAAGCCGTCTTGACCAGTAGCCAGTATCGAGCCATGCTGCTATATTTACTCCTTGTTCAAGGAGATGGCAGGCCAGGAGAAGCAAAAGAGGGCCGTTTCCTGCGAGCACCACAGGTGCATCAGGATCTTTTGTTAGTGTTCCCCCTGAGCGGAGCAAAATATCCGCCCCCCCTGCACCCATTACACCGGGCAGGGTCCATCCCGGAAATGGGACAGGTCTCTCCATACCACCCGGTGCAACTATCACCGACTGAGTTTGAAAGATCCTGGCTTTACCCTCCCTGGTGCAGAATACCTTGCGGGGTTCAAGCCCCCAAACAATTGTCTCCGGGGAGTAAATGACGTCTGAGTTTCTGAAATCCTGTGCAAGATCAAGACCCGCTTTCAGCTCCTTGGGATCGAGCATCGATTGACCAAGAGGAGATTCAATATTTCTAAAAAGCTGGCCACCGGGAGAAGACTGCTCATCGACAACGGCAACATGAAGGCCACATCTGCTGGCAGAACATGCAGCTGCAAGGCCTGCTGGTCCAGCTCCAACTACTACAAGATCAGTCTGTTGTTCCATCATTTGGCCTCTGCGCTTTCCAATTGTCGTCTGACAACCATACCTTCCTGTACAGTCACAAGACAGGACTGCACATTGGGCTCCCCGTTAATTTCCATCATACATTCAAAACAAACACCCATAAGGCAATACGGCGCTCTTGGGCTGCCATCCACGGGATGACTATATGTTTCACCGGGGTGGATATGCCCCAGGACCGCTGCGGCTACTGACACTCCAGCAGGAACTGTGATATTTTTTTCATCAACCAAAATCGTCACGGAGTCCCCTACTTGCTGTTTTTTCATTATCATTCCTTAAGGTGCTAACATTCGTAGCCAAAGCGCTTGAGTGACATTCCTTTGGCCATGTCCGGCAACTCTCCCCCCAGCGCAAAGTCGGGGAGATGGCGTGTATGGGCAGCGGCCAGGGTAACAGCACTGTGGGTGTTCACCAGGATGACTTGCGGATGGTTAGGCAACCTGCTGTAGATTGCCTGCTTGTCTTCAGGCATAACACGAAGCCCGCTCCAGGCACGAATGAGCCGCTTCTTGCCGAGTTCCGGCCAGATCTTCATTGCCGCTCGGCCTTCTGTCGCAACGTCCTCAGGAACAATGCGGGTGTCGTGGCCGATGAACTCATGTCTGAAACCAATAATAATGGTACCGCCAAAGGTCTGGGTTACACCTAGCATTGGAATGGGCATCACCGGTGGCATCCGTTCAACGAGCAACACCTGGCCTTTGTCGGCGCTAATCGGAACATTAGGGATTGCAAATTGTGCGAATCTACGGTTGGCAAGCCCTGCAGCCAGAACAAGACGTTCGCAGTCCATCCTCCCTTTGTCGGTGAAAACAGAGTAACTGCCATCTGCTGCCTGCACGTCATGGATGAGGGTTTCAACAAGGTTACCACCCAGTTTACAAAAGGCTATTTTATAGGCTCGCAACAGGGCCAGTGGATCAATTACGCCATCATCTTCACACCATGCGGCACCAACCACGTCAGGACCAAAACCTATTTTTGGAAGCTTGTTTTCAAGCTCGCTGCGGGAAATCATTCCACCCGGATATTCACCCAGTTTTTCACGAAGTTTTACTATATAATCCCGGCGGGATTCGTAATCATTTTCGCCTATACAGGCTATAATGCCTCCCGTGTAGTTCACCGGGATCTCAAGGCCAGAGACCTCTTCAAGTTCTTTTGTCAGTTCTGGAAAGAGGTTGCACGAGTGAAAGCCCCACCTTGCGTAATCTGGGAGGTGCAGGAATTTTGACTGGCACCAGAGCAGGCCAACATTGGTTCGAGAAGCTTTGTTTGTCTTTGTGGGGGCATCCAGCATTGTCACCTTCTTGCCCTTGGCCACCAATCCATAAGCCAGTGCGGCTCCGGAGATACCTCCCCCCGCAATGATTATTTCATGCTCTGAGTTGCTCTGTTGTTTGATATTTCCCATTATATGGCTCAAAAAAAATTCGCTATAATCAAGCTGTTACCTGCGGCTTTTGGAGGCGATACAGTCCACTTCAACTCTGAGATCACTCATCATCATTGCCTGCACCGTAACTCTTGCAGGGGCATGATCGGATGAAAAATAGTCCCCGTACACCTTGTTAAATTCACCAAAGTCACGTGGATCATCAATCCAGACACCCAACCGGACGACATCGTCAAGGCTGTAGCCCGCAATTTCCAGGACTGATTTGAGGTTATCGAAGGTTACTCTAGCCTGGGTACTCTTGTTGCCATTCGATATGCATTTTTGATGCCACTGCACAACAATAATTTTTTCAAACGTATTATCAATAGATTACCACCGTTTCATTTTTTTTCTTTGACAACCACAGCCTGTAACGTTACTTTACAAGTAATCCTCCTACTTCTAATTCAATCCCGATAAGCTCTGGAAATTTATTGTAATATTTGAAACACGTTCAACAGTGTAACTTTTCATTACACTGTAATGTTTTGTGACAAGGTATTGTATGACAACAACACTTCAGGGCATGCCCAACCTTAAGGCCATTATTGATCGCTCCCATGAGAGGTCAGCTAGTTACGGAGTCAATCCCAATGCATTGGCATCACCGGAATCCACCCGCCTATCTGCACAAAAACTGGAGAAGAGAATCAAAGAGCAGCAAGAATATTTTAACATTGCCCGGGAACAGCTGGACTCCCTGTATCGTCTTTTAAAAGACACCGGGTTTTGTATGGCCCTTGCCGATGGGGACGGGTATATCCTTTATGTCATTGGTGATGCGGATCTCATAGAGCATTTTAAAAGCAGGCGCTGTATCCCCGGTTACAGATGGACGGAACGTGACATTGGAACCTGTGCTATTGGTCTGGCGCTTGAAGAACGTATCCCAATTTTTTTACCCGGCGAAAAGATGTTTGCCGCCCTTGCCCAAAGACTAAGTAATGCTGGAGCCCCTGTGCACTCTCCTGATGGCCGGGAGGTGCTTGGTGTGATCAGTCTCAGTGGTTACTCAGAGAAAATGCACGTACACACCCTTGGTCTGGTCCGCCAGGCTGCGGAAACAGTAACAGCTCATCTTCGGGAAAGAAAACATATCCGCGAACTTGATGTTCAGAACCAATATATGGACGCACTACTGGAATCCAGTTCCCGGGGGATGCTTACGGTTGATCAGCAGGGACATATTGTACAGGCAAACCGCAGGGCCCGTATGGTCATGCAACTTCCCCAGGGAGCAGTTGGTAAATTATTTGCAGACTGTGTCGGAGGAAACGTCGATATTTCCACCTACCTTGAAAGTGGCCGCGCTTTCAAATCACGTGAGTTTCTAACCAAAAATGGGGGCGTCAGTTACTTCGCATCCCTTGATCCTATTCGGTCTCAAAAAGGTGAACTTGTTGGTGGTTTGATAACGGTAATTGAAAAGAAAGAGATTATCCGGGTCGCAACCGAGATGACTGGCTCCCACGCCCATTTTACCTTTGAATCAATTATCGGTAACAGTGATGAACTACAGTCGGCCCTACATGTGGCAAAGATTGCAGCGACCAGCACAACGACAGTACTGCTGACCGGCGAAACCGGGACTGGAAAAGAACTGTTCGCACAGGCCATACACAATGAGAGCAAGCGACGCAGTAAACCCTTTGTAGCAATTAACTGCGGTGCCATTCCAAAAGAACTGCTTGAAAGCGAACTTTTTGGCTATGAAGAGGGCTCCTTTACCGGCGCGCAAAAAGGCGGAAGGCCTGGAAAGCTTGAGTTTGCCGATAATGGCACGCTTTTTCTTGATGAGATCGGGGACATGCCTTTTGATATGCAGATCAAACTGCTCCGGGTCCTACAGACGGGTGAGATCCAACGGGTTGGGGGACTACGCAGTGTGCCGGTGAACCTTCGTATAATTTCCGCGACCAATAAAGATCTCAAAAAAGCAATTGACGAACGCCAGTTTCGAGAAGATCTATACTATCGTATCTGCACCCTGAACATCGATGTACCTCCACTCCGTAAACGCGAAAATGACATCATTCTTCTGGCAAATCATTTCTTACAACGTCACGCCCTGAAATGTAACAGAGACCTAATATTCAAAGCCCCGGAAACTGAAAAAGCCCTCTTAGACTACAACTGGCCTGGGAATATCAGGCAGCTTGAAGGAGCCATTGAACGTGCAATTCACCTGGCCGAAGGCAATGTGCTTCTACCTGAGGACTTTGGTATTGCCGCTTTTGGATCGCCTGCACAAATCCGAGATTTCAGTGAACCTGCAACGCTGTCAACCCTGGCTGATATCGAACGAGAAGCCCTTGCCAAGACCCTGAACCATTGTAATGCCAACATCTGCCAGACCGCCAAAATTTTAGGTATCAGCCGCCCTACAATATATAGAAAACTCAAAAAATATGGTCTTAGTGGCTCTTGAAAAAACAGACAGCTTCCCCCGCTTTGAATGGTGTATGGTCTTATCATTGCGTGCGCAGGGTCGGCCTTACCGTTTTGGCAGAAGCTGTACGCACCACATTCAGGTCAATGTATACAAGACATCTGAGCAGATGTAGTTCTAATTCAACTGCTGTTGCGTGATAACGTGGTCCGCTGCAATAAATGCTATGTAACTACTCCAAGACCTTTGAATTGTTGAGGTTTATAAAATATTGCTAACCAAATAGTAATTTGATCTGGATCAGTCCACTTAACTTTATGCTTTTCATGAGCCGGAATATTCAGATAGTCTCCTTTTTTCAATTTCACTTCTCTCCCATCTTCAAAAGAAATGATTCCGTAACCATCCAACACTATTACCCACTCATCTTCTTCTTGATCATACCACCCTTCTGTTGGTGATGATTGACCTTTGGAAATTATTTTTTCAATTCGAATATTTTCAGACTTTAGCAAGTCTTCAAATATTTCTTGTTCGATAGTATTTGGTATTGATGAATATATATTTTTCAT
>JAAELB010000405.1 GCA_024227155.1 Desulfobulbaceae bacterium | reverse complement strand
ACATATCAACACCAAAAACTCATAACAGAGATCCTTGTAAAACATAATATTGAGAAAAAACAGAAAAACAAGGTGATGTCTATTATTTCAAAGGCAAAGAACTCAGGATATCCTGAGAAATATTTTGATTCCATGATACCCATACGAGGCATGAGCATATCTGAAATGTTCAAAGAATATGAAGACAGGCTCATGCAGATGAATTCTGTTGATTTTGATAATATTCTTCTCAAGGCACGAGATATCCTGAAAAATAATAAAGATATCAGAGAGTACTATCAAAAGTACTTTTCCTATATTCTTGTTGATGAATACCAGGATACCAATGATCTTCAAGAAGAGATTACAAGGTTGCTTTTAGGAAATCATGGTAATCTTTTTTGCGTGGGGGATGACTGGCAGGCAGTGTATGGATTCCGTGGCAGTAATGTTGACCATTTTTTAAGCTTTCCTGAAAAATATGAAAACTCAAAAATTTTCAAACTTGAAGAAAATTACAGATCTGTTGATGAAATTGTCCAGATTGCTAATGATTTAATAGATTCAAACCCAGATAAAATGGACAAAAAATGTTTTTCTAATAAACGTGGCGGCAGCGTTGAAATTCATGATTTTATGTCTGACTTTGAAGAAGCTGAATGGACAGCCAGAAAAATTTTTTCACTTGAAAGCAGAGGGCAAGGAGTCCCCTTTGATAAAATAGCAATAATTTACAGAACAAAGTTCTGCTCCCTTCCCTTTGAAAAAACATTTAGAAAATATAGAATCCCTTACAAAATGATGGGCGCACAAGGATT
>JAAELB010000404.1 GCA_024227155.1 Desulfobulbaceae bacterium | reverse complement strand
TTGACAGCCGATTTAATATATAGATAAGCAAAGATGCTTGGCCGTCGGGTAGCCCCCGGTAAAGCTGGAAGGCCGAAGAAAAACCTATAAACGTGGTCTGTCCCCTATTTCCTATGGAAAGAAGTGGGGGGAATTAAAACCTGCTTTATCTACGCGGACGAAGGCCTGGTAGGGGAAACAGACGCAGCCGGTACGGTGAGCAAAACCTACGGGTACAAACCCGGCTCCACATGGACCACCGACCCGCTGTTTATGAAAGAGGGGAGTGAGTATTACTTTTACCATAACGACCATCTGGGAACGCCGCAGAAGCTTACCGCCGTTAACGGGGCCGTGGTCTGGTCGGCCCTGTACACGGCCTTTGGCGAGGCACAGGTGATACCGGCTTCGAGTGTTGAGAATTGTTTGCGGTTTGCTGGGCAGTACTATGATGATGAATCTGGATTGCATTATAACTATTTTCGATTTTATGATCCAATGATTGGGAGATATTTGAAGGCCGATCCGATTGGTCTTGATGGAGGTATAAATCTATATGCATACGTTCAATGTAACCCACTCTCATGGGGAGATCCTTGGGGTTTGAAAATTGATAAGGTATGTTTAGGATTATGCCTTGGTGATAAAGCCATGAGTGCAGCCGTAGATATATTTGTTCCTGGCGGAGGTTTTTTACCCTTCGATTCATCTATTTTACAGTCTATTGGGGGATACAAGGATTCCTGGGCTGAAGGTGGCTTTTTTGATACAGCATCAGCTGTTAGCGATGTTTCACACTCAATCATGGAGCATGGTTTGAGTGGTGAGCTATCGAAAGTAGATAGAGCGCGAGAACTTGCAGATAGAAAAGTTGTAAGAAAAGGTAAAAGGGCAGGACGTTTTAAGCAGACATTTAATAAACTGAATAAAATAAGAAAAATTGTAGGAAAGTTTGGTGGTATAGCAAAGCTTCTTACAATTGCAGATTATTTAGTCAAAAATAGAAACCCTGGCCCTGAGGGCCAGGTCAGAGTACAGAGGCTTTGCCATCTTTACGGCTCAATGTTACTCAATGGACAAGTTGTCCCCACAACTTTGGACCAAGGAGTAACAGATGAGCCGATTTCGGAAGTTAACACAAACTATTTGGCATTGCCAATATCATATTGTCTGGGTTCCAAAATATCGTTTTCGAATATTAAGAGGTGCGGTAGGTATAGAAGTTGGTAACTGTATCAGGGCTTTTTCTGAGCAGAAAGAATGTGAAGTT
>JAAELB010000403.1 GCA_024227155.1 Desulfobulbaceae bacterium | reverse complement strand
GAAAATCAGGTCAACGTGGATCCATTACGCCGCTAATCAGGTGGATCGATTACGGTGCAAATAGGGTGGCTCCATTAGCTGCCAATATAGTGGCTCCATTAAGTGCAAATGAACTGGCTCCATATTGGTGCCAATTAACAAGAGCAAACCTGATTCAGTTAAACAGACTGTTCAATAGATCCCGCCACAAGGCCGGGACGACGGATGGGGCACATGGTCGGGGTGACGGATTGAGGGCACAAGGCACGGGACGAGAGATAAATAAAGCGCAAGGATTGGAATACGAAATAGGATTCTCACGCAAATAGCCTCAGCAAAAAAGCGTAGTAATAGTGCTGTGTATAGGAGACAATAAACGCAATGGAGTATTTACCGCAGTACAGCAGGCTATAATGCCGCGAGTGGATGCGTCGCTGATAAGTTCTAAAGGCACAATGAAAATTCAAACATTAGTAAATATAGCTCAATCTAAAATTGCTGCTTTGCGTTACCCCTACTGTAGAACTAAAGCAAAAGTAAGCCGCAAAAAAAGTAAAATAAAGCTCGTTGCCATAGCAAAGAATGAAGCAGCTTATCTGCCAGAATGGATTTACCACCACCTCTATTTTGGTTTCGACAAAATTGAAATCTTCTACAATGGCTGTACTGACAATACAGTGAAACTGGCAGAACAATTTAACGACGAACGCGTTAAGTTCATAAATGCAGATCCGATCTTTTCTAAGTCAAAAATCAGCCCGCAAATGGACATTTATCGTCCTCAGTTTGCAAAATCTCGCGCTGAAGGGTTCGATCACATCATGTTCCTTGATATTGATGAGTTCTGGATTCCTTTTGATTTGAGGACAACAATAAAAGAGTACATAAACAGTTCGCCTTATTTTGATTCAATGTGCTTT
>JAAELB010000402.1 GCA_024227155.1 Desulfobulbaceae bacterium | reverse complement strand
GACTTCCTTTACCTTCGCTTCCTGGAGTGATATTTGTGCCGTGGCGGTTTCAAGTTCCACGTCCTTTTTATTATCAAATTCAAGTTCGGTGCTCTGGGTGCTGGTTAGTTGTGCCTGAATCTTCTTGATATTGAGAAGGGTATCGTTGTAACTGTTTTCGGTATCGATCAGGTTTTGTTTGGTGATCAGGCCATTTTTAAGCAGTTCTGCCTGGATAACTTTTTTCTCTTGGTACCACTGGGCCTGCCTTTCAAGGTTGTTTATTTGAGTTTTGAGGTTCTCTCGATTTTCCTCGATTACAGCTTTTTGAAGGTTTGTATCATTGGAATAGAAGGCTTTCAGGGTGGAGAGCTTCTGCCGGAGCTCGGCGAGTCTTACCTCCTCCTCTGCAAGCTGATCTTGTCGTTCAGGCTGTTCGAGCTTGAAAAGCAGGTCTCCTGCGTTGACGTGAAATCCCTCCCGGACAAGGATTTCAGAGACTTCACCTGCCCCTGCAGTCTTGACACGGAAAACTCCACCTCGGTTGATCAGTATTCCCTTGCCGAAAATTTTGATGGGAATTTCTCCGAATATCGACCAGAGTACAACCATAGAGAGGAGAAAACCGATAGTGACAAGTGCGATCCAGCCCTTGGGTGAGGTGATTCGCATAAGAGAGTCTAGCTGCTCGGGCGATGCCATACGATCAAGGGCACTTTTCCTGAATATTTCCTTATGGTCCATACAATATAAGCTTAGTTACAGGCTGTGATTTTTAAAGGTTTTGGCATTTCGCTGAATAGTTACGTTTATTTTCCCCTATAACAGTTTACTGGGAATCGTGGTCAGGTTACTCCTTATTATAGTATATATTTCCTGTTTGGAATCCAGGATTGTTCCCGTGACATAGCGAAGATTTATCAGGGCATTTGACACCTTGGTTTTGCTGTCGATCAGGTCGATTTGGCTTGTGATCAGATTGTTTTCAACTTCAATGACGATAACCAGGTTCGAGTTGCCAAGGGTATACTGGATTCTTTCATTTTTAACCCGTTGCCTGTTTAAATCAAGTATTTCTTCATATTGCTGGAGGATGTTGCTATAGGTGGCAAGGGTGTCCACAGCATTGTTGACTTCTGAGGAGATCCTGCGCTTTAATCCTTCAATCTCATATCGGATTTTGTTAAGGCTTGCCATTGCCTGGGCCGCCTCCCCAGCTGCAGAATCGTTGTAGACTGGAAAATCATAGCTTAATAAGGCGGATATCGAAGTACTGTCTTCTTCATAACTTCCCTTGACAACATCAGAGTATTTTAAATTTAAGGCGAGATCAAGTTCTGGTCGCATATCATCCAACGAAGCATTTTTTTGATATTTTGCTGCGGCTAAATCCTTATCCAATGCTTTAAGATCACAGCGGTTTGAAAAGGCCAGGTCTGTGAGCCATTGTGATGTTGGGGGGAGAGGCGGTGTGTCAACTGTCGGGAATTCTTCAAGGGATGTTGGAATGTCAATATGTTGGGTATATGGGACTCCCATGGCAATCGCGAGTGTTTGGTAAGCAGAAAAGAGTTCCTGCTGGGCAGAGAGAAGATCAATTTTTTTAATAGCAAGGTTTGCCATATAATGGTTGAGATCCGAGGCCGGTTTTTCTCCACCGTCTATTAGCTGCTGCAGTTTGTCGAGGGTTTCTTCGATATTTTTTATTGTTTTCTTATAGGTGGTTACCTTACTTTTGGCTCCGCGGTAGTTCCAGTATGCGATGACCATTTCGTGAATCTTCTGAGAAACCGTTTGTTGTAGGGTATACTGTTCAGCTTCATAAAGTTCTCGCTGGGAGGCTTCGTAAGCCTCAGTTGCTTCTACACCGAACCCCTGCAGAAGCGGTTGGGTCACCGTGAATGAGAAAATTCCATTATCATTGACCGGTGAATCTTCTGGGAACCTGTTTTCACTACGCTCAATACCGATACTTGTATCGATCTCAGTTCCAAAGCGGAATGTTTTTTTTGCATTCTGGTTCAGAGAATAGGTGCGGGTCTGTTGATGGGCATGACCGGTTGATAGAACATCCGGTTCTGAGAAAGGGGTGTCGTCTTCTTCTGTTTTCAGCTCAGTTCCCAGGGTGATATCAAACTCACCGGTGGCAGACTGCAGGGCACCGCGAGCCATCTCAACCTGGCTTTCTTCGATTTTAATACTTGTTTCATTGGCAACTGTATAACGAACAGCTTCGACAAGGGACAACCCATCCGTTCCGAATGGGGGTTGATTCTGGGCAGAAGTGATAGTCGGGCCCAATATCAGACAGGCAGCGAGCAAGGACGATGCTTTTCTCAATAAAACAAAGAGCGATTGCATATCCAAATAACCCCGTACACGGGAAAACCCGCAGGGATAAGTACCTTGGTGGTATATGCAACCATATAATTTCAAAATACATTCCTTAGTTTCTTGTTTTTTATTACAGCTTTTACGGAGTAAGGTACTAAAGAAAATTGATGGGGAATCAGTGATGAAGCTAAGGTTTCTGAGAGTTATATCATACCAGGAATAGGGTTGCAAGTTCCCATTCCTTAGTTTGACAGAGGGGATTGATAGTAGTAGAACTTAAAGGAGGTGGGCATTGTAAACCGTGCGTTACGATATCAGTTTTGTCAGAAAGAAATGATGAAAATGGGAGGGGGTATGAGTAATGGTGGGTGGTTTCGCAAAAAGAAAAAAGGAGTCGGGTGGTCACCGAATAACTGGAAGGGTTGGACAGTACTTGTTATTGGCATCGCAATTGTGATTACTCTTGTAAAAATACTTGTCGGGTCTGGCGGGTAGGGTGAAATTCAGGAACTAATGTTGATACCTTTTTCCAGCTCCCAGACCTGCTTTGTGCTGTTTAATCATGGTCTATAGTAGTGGATAGAAAGAATTTGTTACAACGTTGGTTATTCTACTTATTCCTTACCTGGAGGGATTGGAGATGTTAAGAAATGCAGTACTTTCTTTTATAACTATATTAACTCTTTTTATCACAGCAAACGTTTCTGCCATGGGAATTACGGTCTCGAATGGCAGCAACACGGTTGTCACGTTCAGCTGCACGAACTGTGTTGAGTGTTCAGGCGCAACAGTAATGCCCATGGCAAAAATAGTATTTGATTGTATGCCTTCAAAACCAGCTTGCAGACAATGCGGGATGCGTACTACAGGATCGGATGACGGTCCCCGATGGACCCGCTGCATACTATTCCACGCTGCCGATTCGGGCTATGGTAAAGGCCATGCGTGAGTCTGGCATTCCTTCCGACATCTCAGATGCGACGGGAACATTTTGTTGCAACCATTTGATGTATGG
>JAAELB010000401.1 GCA_024227155.1 Desulfobulbaceae bacterium | reverse complement strand
TCTCCCTCCCTCCCCCCCCCTCCTCTCCCCCCCTCCCCTCCCCCTCTCCCCTCTCTCCCTCTCCCTCTCTCCCTCCCCCGTCTCTCTCCCTCTCTCTCTCTCTCTCTCTCTCTCTCTCTCTCTCTCGTCTCTCTCTCTTCTCTCTCTCTCGTCTCTCTCTCTCTCCCTCTCTCCGTCTCTCCTCTCTCCCTCTCTCTCTCCCTCTCTCTCTCTCTCTCTCTCTCTCTCTCTTCTCTCTCTTTCCCTTTTCTCCTATCTCTCTCTCACCCACCCTCTCCCACCCCCCTGTCTCCCTCTTCCCCCCCCTCTCCCTTCCCCCTCTCCCTCTCTCTCTCTCTCTCTCTCTCTCTCTCTCTCTCTCTCTCTCTCTCTCTCTCTCTCTCTCTCTCCCTCCCTCTCTCTCTCTCTCTCTCTCTCTGTCTCTCTCTCTCTCTGTCTGTCTCTATCTGTCTCTCCCTATCACATATTTTCACTTACCTTGTGGTGTGTGTCTGTAGAGAAAGGATG
>JAAELB010000400.1 GCA_024227155.1 Desulfobulbaceae bacterium | reverse complement strand
ATCTGCTTTAAGTTCTTTACCTGTGGTGTGAGTAAGGCTCTTACCAATGGAGACTTCGCTGTCATCACCCACACTATATTTGCTTTCTTTACCAATATTTATTGTGGATTTTTCTCCTATGGTTTCTTCACGGTTTTTTGTGATATCAATTGTTTTGCTTTCTCCCACACGCTCATCAGAGTTTTTACCGATGGCGTGGGTGCTGTTCTCACCTATGTCTTCTGTATGGTTTTTAGTGACTTTAATATCTTTGTTGTTGCCAATCTCTTCTTTTTGATCATTACCCACTTTTTTTGAACGGTCATTATCCACTGCCATTGTCTCGTCGTGACCTATGTGCTGGCCTTTGTCATTTTTGATCTCTATGTTCCAGTCTTTTTGGCCGTGGATATATATTTCTTCTTCTTCTTTTTTGTCTTCAAATCTAAGTTCGTTAAAGCCGTTGCCTCCCGGGGTTGTGTTGGTTTTTATTGTGGACCGGGTTTTGTCTTCAGGCAGAGAATACGGTGGTTTGTTATCACCATTGTACAGGGCTCCTGTAACTAAGGGTCTGTCTGGGTCACCATCTATAAAGTTTACTATTACTTCCTGGCCTATACGTGGGATAAACACTGTGCCCCAGCCTGAGCCTGCCCATGGTTGGGCTACGCGTAGCCAGCAGGAAGAGTTCTCATCTGTTTTACCTTTTCTGTCCCAATGGCACTGAGCTTTTATTCTGCCGTGCTCATCTATATGTATCTCTTCGCCTTTGGGTCCTGTTACCAATGCTGTCTGGATGCCTCTGACTGAAGGTTTTTTAAGTTTGGGGGGTTTAAAGTTGACATCACCAGGTATGGTTTTAAAAGTGTTAACATAGGTATTTGACTCAGATGAATCTGCTATCTCCTGCAAAACCTGGGGTTGGGTACCAGAGTGGGTGGTGTTTATTATTATGTATTCTTTGTCAAACT
>JAAELB010000399.1 GCA_024227155.1 Desulfobulbaceae bacterium | reverse complement strand
CTGTGCCTGGCCACGGTAACAATCATGCTTCAGCTAATCCGGATATTGGTTCAGATTTATGGCTGTCGATGAAATTAACCCTAAGAAAGTAGACGAGGAAACTTATGATCAGCGGATAAGTAGCGCTATTTCGCCCGCGGGTTATTTTGCGGCCTGTGCTCTATTTATTACGCTGAGTTGCCTATCGGTAGC
The DNA here is from genome assembly GCA_024227155.1 of Desulfobulbaceae bacterium. GTDB lineage: Bacteria > Desulfobacterota > Desulfobulbia > Desulfobulbales > Desulfocapsaceae > Desulforhopalus_A. The sequence goes on along the minus strand of JAAELB010000399.1, from coordinate 1,072 downwards.
CTTTTTCAGCACGTCCGTGTAAACCCGCTTTTTGTCCCGAGAGGAAGCATTACGGATGAACTCCGAAAATGGTGTGGATTTCTTTTCTTTTGACTTAAAAATAGTACGCATGGTATTAGCCTAGTCGACCCCCAGCATTTTTGCCAAGGATGAAGGAGTATATTTTTCCGGAATGTGGTTGTCAATCTGGTCAACCCCAGCCTTATATAACCTGTGACTGTTATCGGTATTTTTCAACAATAGATCTACTTTCAAGTCAGATCCGAAGGTCACTTTTAGCTTATTTACCACATTCCTGGCAGCAAAATACTGCTTGATGAAATGCTCTGGAAGAATTCCCCTGCCTTCTACCGCCTCACGGCTTTGCACAAACTCCCAGGCCAACATTGGCTCCTGGTATACGTACAGGATTTGAGCTGTCCGGTGCTTTTTCAGGGAGCGAGAGATGTTTTCTTGTGCTTTGTCATAATTACTAAGTGTGCCATCTAGCAAAAAACTTTGCTTTTGCTTTAATGCCAGATCATGGATTCTCTCTACCAGAACAGAAACTCCTTTTTGGAACAACCAGGAGTTATCCCCGGTATAATCAGGAAATTCATTGCGCAACTCATCGGGATCAATGCGCAGTATTTCTGAGCTATCGGCTTCCACCATAGCCAGTAACTCGATAGATGCTTCTGTTTTACCTGCGCCGGGAGAGCCAGCCATAAATACCGATACTGGCTCGTCTTCAGGCAGAAAGCGGTCAGGGTCTGTTAATTTTGTGGCGATTGATTTTTTATGTTTCCGGGCAAATTCTAGTGCTTCGACCTGAATTTTTTGTTCTTGTGTTGTTAATTCCATGTCGATAGATATTAGCTATGCCGAGATTCTAATTTTACTTGCTTTTTATCCTGAACAACCCAGCCAGCCGCTTCAAGCCTGGCATCAATAATTTCACGGGTTTTAGCTTCTAATAAGGTGGAATCGATCAAGTCCGTTACTTCTCATTTTTCCTCAACCCAGATTGTCAGCCAAAACCCAACCCATTGCAATTTGTTAATAGATTGAGCCCCGGGGCCGCAATGACGGG
>JAAELB010000398.1 GCA_024227155.1 Desulfobulbaceae bacterium | reverse complement strand
ACCCGCAAAAGTCTCACCTGGGCAGGTAGCGGCAGTTCGCCGATCTCATCCAGAAAAATGGTCCCTTTGTCCGCACGTTCGAAACGCCCCCGCTTTTGAGAAAGCGCTCCGGTGAATGCCCCTTTTTCATGCCCGAAAAGTTCGCTGTCAATCAATGCGTCAGGTATGGCCCCGCAATTCACTGTGATAAATGATTCTTTGTAACGTGATGAAGCGTAATGAATATAATTGGCGATAATATCTTTGCCAACACCTGTTTCCCCGAACAGTAGAACAGGGCTCTCTACAGATGATGCTATATTAGCCTTCTCCATAACATCTTTTAACCCAAACTCGGCGCCAATTATTTTATCCCCTGATAGACGATGTAGTTCTCTCTGTAGGAATCGGCTATCCTCAATTTTAATCTTGGCCTCTTCAAGCTTCTTCTCAGTGTCGATGCGATAGGTAATATCTTGAGTAATCCCAATTAAACGTTCCACATCTCCCTTGTCGTTATAGATCAATTTAGCTTTATTTCTAATCCATTTGATTTTTCCGTGTACCAAAATACGATGTTCAACATCATATGGTTTGCCTGTAAGTGTATCCTGCCAATTCTTAATCAAAGACTCTCTGTCATCTGGATGCACCAATTCCAAAACAAGTTCGTTGGTAATCTTCGTACCTGCCGGTATCCCGAAAGTTTTATAATTCTGTGGAGTCCAGAAAATAGTTTCATTCTCGATAATGTATTCCCACGTGCTTAACTTCCCGATTTTTTGGGCCTGATCGAAATAATACTTTTCTTTATCAATTTCCTGCTTGGATTTCTTATGCTTGTTCAATTGAAATTCCAGTAGCTTCAATCTTTTCTGTAATTCTTCATATGTTGGTTTTTTATTCATCAAATAGCCCCCATGAAATTCTCATCCGTTGTGTGCCATTTATCATAAAATGGTGATGCTCCTGAAGAATTCATTCTCGTCGATCAGGGCGGTCTCTGAAGCTGTGCAGAAGACTCTCCGAATTGTGGCATTTCACAAAAACTACATAAAATTGTTATATACCACAAGTTAAATTTGTAAATACCACAACTTTTTCTGGCTACTCTCTAAACTATTTGTAATTAATGGGAAATTAATATTGGCCTGATCTTTGCTTTTGTGGACTGTTAAATAAGTAAAGAATCGATATTTCAAGGACATCAGTGATGAACGACTACTTTTTAAAAATTTTGATAAGGCAGCGGCATGCCGAAATTATGGCGGAGTTTAGAGCGACCCGACTTTTGCAACACTGGGGTTCATTCTTTCCCGGTGGAAAAATACCCATTGAGAACCGACCGACGGCTGCGGATGAAAGGAATAGCACATGAAATGGGCAGAAGTGATCATGGTGCGCTCGGCTGGCAGCAGGGCAGAGATCCTGGACGCAACCCTGCAGGATTTAATAAACGAGGTGGCAAAAAAAGCCGAACATGAGGCCATCCGGGTATTCCGTCGTGAAAAACTGGACTCCGATATCTGCATTGTTTTGTTTCACAACGCTAAAAAGGCGAGGGCCGGGGGAAGCCCCTTGGGACTGCACCTTGTGGCCGCATTGAAGGAAGTCGGCCTGGTCAACCATACGATATGGATCGAAATCGAGCGATAATGGTAACTGCGGCACAAATGATTGCAGCCTCGAACTGGCTGTAAATACCGCCCGGCAAATGGAATTTAACTGGAATAAATAAGCCTGACTGCCGCAACTCTCGGCAGGGTACCCTATCTGGATATGGATTGGGTACGCCAGGTTGAAGAAAAAGGAGGCACCATGCAACCAGATCCTACAAATCTGCTCAGCATAGCAGAAATCTCAAATCCCCTTATTGGGTACTATGATACACCGGAAAAACTTTTGTTTGAGCCATTTATAGAAGCACGGCAGTGTATTTTCTCCTGCTACCAGGGCTGGATGCAGGGTCAAAGTACATGCCTGTCCGAACGAAACGTAGAGGCCATCAAATGTCCTGGGGCCGGGTATTGGAACTGCAATGTGGCGACAGTGCAAAGTGAACACGTCGCAAACTATCTTGCAGTGGAGGAAGGGCTCAAGGCATCATCGGATTTGATGTGTCAGTGGTTGACGAATCAATCACCTTTTAAGAGGGAACATACTTATGTTGTGATCGGGCCCTTCCGGAAGGAATACTATGAATATCTAAAAACCATAACCTTCTATGTTAATCCTGATCAGCTCAGCCTGTTGATCACAGGAGCAGAATACTGCAATGCATCGACCGCGCATCATCCCGTAACAGCGGTATATGGTTCGGGCTGTGGCCAACTCGCCGCGGTGTTCGCTGACCTTGATACGCCTGCAGCTACAATCGGTGGGACAGATATCGCAATGCGGCCTTTTCTACCTCACGACACGCTTGCTTTTACGGTTACAAAACCCATGTTTGAACAACTTTGCCGGTTGGATGAAAAGAGCTTTCTTCATAAATCGTTCTGGAACAATGTAAAACAGGCAAGAGTACAACCGGGCAATGTTTATTAAACCATAGGAGATAAAATGATGAACATCAAACCGTATGATAACCGTCCTGTCCTGAATCCCTGCACTCTGGAAGGTCGAAACTACCAGGTCGATCCGTATATCGGATGCGAACATTACTGTTATTACTGCTACGCTCTCAACCAGGCTGAAACAGATTGGAGCAAAGAAATTCTCATTCATGAGGACATTGCCAGCCAACTGGAATCTGAACTGGAAGGAATTCCACCCCAGACCATATACATGGGCTGGCAAACAGATCCGTATCAGCCATGTGAGGCGGAATACCGACAAACACGCCAAGTGATTGAGTTGTTGCTGAAAAAAGGCTTTTCAGCAAGCATCCTGACAAAGTCCGATTTGGTATTGCGCGACACGGATCTGTTACAAAAAATGAACACGGCAGGAGTCAGTGCTTCAGTGGCATTCAATGATAATCGAACGCGTCGCCTATTCGAGGCCTATACCGTGGACAACGAGAAAAGAATTGAAGCTCTCCGTCAATTGAAAGAAGCAGGGGTAAGGACTGGAGCTTTGCTCTGTCCGGTTATCCCTTATATTACGGATGCAATTAAATTGATTGATATGCTGGCACCTTGCACTGATGTAATCTGGATATACGGCCTTAGTATTAATGATCGTTCGGACCAAAATTGGTTGAATATGCAAAAAATTCTAAGCCGTGAATTCCCTGATTTACTTGAGCAGATTGAGCCAGCAATATTCTCAAAAGAACATTTTTATTGGGCACAGCTTAGAGATGATTTGGTGACACTCAAAAATGATCGACAGTTGAATTTGAACATTCGTTTGTAGTAAATTTATTGTAGAATATTGAGAAATGCCTAATATATAATGTTATATAAACAAGAAAAACCATTGATTCAATATTTCAATCTATTGGAGGAATCGTATGGATAGCCTAAAGCTTTCATTTATGGAAAAAAATAACATCCAAGAATCAGCAAGAGTTCTCAGTGTTGCCATGCTCAACAACCCTCTCCACGTTGCTGTTTTTCAGGGTAGAGGTGAAAAAGAACGTATAGAAATTGAAAAAATGTTCTGTGAACTCTTTATTGAATTACCTGGCATCGTTCTTCTTGCCAAAGAAAAAGAAAATATTATCGGGGTTATGAGGATGAAGTCATGCCAGGGGCGTAAAGCTTCTGACGCCCCCGAAGACGCAAAAGATGAAAATAATATTGGCTGGCGTAAATCTATATGGCATACGGAGTGGGACCGTCACGATCCATTGGAACAACATTGGCATCTGGGTCCGATTGGTGTGTTGCCGACTCACCAAGGATCAGGCATTGGTTCCATATTAATGGAGCGCTTCTGTAAGGAAGTGGATGCTTGTCTGGCAAAAGCATACTTAGAAACGGATTTGGATAAAAATGTACGCTTTTATGAGAAATTCGGGTTCAAAGTTGTTTCCGAGTCCGAAATATTCGATGTCAAAAGTCGATACATGTTAAGAGCTTTAAGAGCAAATTAAAGCCGAATCCATGTAATGGATTGGTTCTTTTAAATTTCATTGCCTTGATTTACATGAGTTCAGAATGATTTTTGTGACCTAACCACTTGGGGAGTTTATCATCCATATCCATTACCCGCGAACCGTAAAAGATATGGCAAGTTGGTCTGAATTTTTCAGGAAACGCCGCTAATTCACCAAAATCAAAAAGCGATGGAAAGGCAAGCCACATCCTTCGTCCCTCATCCGCAATGGGAGTTCCGCACAAAGCACAACTAACTTTGCAGGGAAGAACCCTCTCATGGATGTTTCTTTCACTGTTGTAGAACTTCAGACAATCCACACCTTTCGTTATCCTGACATCATGTTTGTAGAAAATGGCCGCCCATTGCATGGGAGCCCCATGTAGCTTCTGACATGTTGAGCAATGGCAAATCTTCGCATCCACGGGGTCGGCGCTCACCTCATATTGAACCGCATTGCAGTAACAACTTGCCCGATACTTAACCTTAAAATGAGCATCCGAAATTGAGGAATATTCCGAACCGAATTCATTTACCATGTTATCATTCTTCCTTATCAATAAGATCCAAGGCCCTTTGAATGTGATTTGCCATCACTTCATCCAAAGGACGAATTATCCCGTCATCTTCTTTTTCAAAGACAATATTTTTCCTGTGTGTCAAACCTGTTGGCAGCGGATCGAATGACAGGCGGCTGCTTTTGTCCGCCATTTGGCTGAAAAATAAGCGTTCATTCTACAAGGTTTTGCAGTTCGCGGACATTCCCGGGCCAATCATAGGTGCACAATTTATCAATAACACCAAGCTGACAATTACAACAGGAATAACTTACATATTTATCAAAAAGCGGTCTTTATGTTTT
>JAAELB010000397.1 GCA_024227155.1 Desulfobulbaceae bacterium | reverse complement strand
GCTTTTCAGAATATGTGGACCGGTGCAGGACTTATATGGCTGATAAAAAGGTCCATACCTACACTGTACCCATGATGAAACCGTTGAGCATTGCCATTAAAATCTGGAAGAAATACGGGCACTCATTTCTTGATTAAATGTAACATTTCATCTTTCTAACCCCGTCTATCAGGGTTAGCTGTTTTCTGGCCTTTTATGGCAGCCAAAGCAACTTTAGATTTGTAGATTTGAAGTTCTTTGTATGGTTTTTTCATTTCAAAAATTCCCCTTTTGAATAATGTGTTTTCGATCTTGACACATTGTCTCATTCATAGGGTCCAGTATTTTTGGGTTAAACCGAGTCAATTTTTCGCCTGGATCTCAGCATATTCTTCTGGATATAGCTCTTTAACGCAACTGTCACACAAACTGTGAGTAAAAACGGCTTCTGAGTACTCACAGATATATGCCTCCAGCTGATTCCAAGAACCATCCTCGTCACGTATTTTTTTACAAGAGGAGCAGATAGGCAATAAGCCTTGCAGGATTTGTACTTCTTCTTCAGCTTTGGTGAGGTTCTCGGCGATCTGCTGTTGACGAGATGCAATCTGTGGTAACCACTCCCGTATTCCCATAGCAATAAAAATAAAACCAGCTAAGTAGCCTACAACTTTTTCGAGAAATGCTTGGGCTGGAGTGTCACCTACCACCACAAAGCGATCAAGGCTTGGAAAGTTATCAGTGATATCGATGAGAGTACCAAAAAAAACTAAAGTGAACCCAAATAATAGAAGTTGCCATCCTGGGGCATTACATATTTCTTTTGAACGTAGACCTCTGACAAGGAAAACCAATATGAGTCCGACTACAATCATTCTCGATATTTCAAGTATTATATCGTGCATATAATCTATTTAGACTTTCTTTTTCCGGATGACTTCGATTAGTTGTCTCAGCTGTATTATACCATAGAAGATTCATAAAAGAATGAGAATAGTTACCAAGAGGCCCCGGACGACAAGCGGTTAAGGTTCTACGGGCTTCTGCTGGCAAAGTTAGTACCTTAGAAATTATTTTCTGCGTTTTTGTGGCAGAAAATAATTTCGTGAAGGTACTTATCCAAGCATTTCAAAACGTTCCGATTTATTCGGGTTAGGTTAGAAGAGAAGGTGTTAAAGTTTTGACATTCCTGTTAGCAACCACACTTCTCACAAGGACTATACCCGGCACTCCTGGCCTCTCCCGGCGAACCAAAGGTCTTCGTGCAGTTCTTACAGTTGTACCATCTGCAACTTGCATGGAGGAACACGTGAGACTTCCGATTACCGTGGACGGGGGCGCCTGATGAAATTTCCCTTTGCTTCTTTTTGCCGGCAGAGTTGGATGCCTTTCGACGGGTGACGTTTGCTTCAGTATCTCCACTGATTAGAAGAAAGTTTAGGGCTACTCCAAGACATGAATAACATCAGCCAGTTCAATACGACCATCTTCGTCTAGATCAGCGTTATCATTGACACTCTCTGACCTACTTTCAGTGAGCATCTTTAGCCCGGCAATAACATCAACATTGTTAATATTTCCATGATTGGGTAAAGATTCGACGCAGTATGGCTTCACCATTGCCAACCGTATATACCGAAGACTCACTATCACAAATACCGTCAAGTTTGCCACCAAAATTTGCTTGGTAGGGGCGGGGCTGCAAGTCATCCCGTTATAGTGAAGGATTTTTTATTGGGAGCATTATTTTGCGGAAAATCCGAAGAGCTTGGGAAAAAGCCATTCTCGGACGGCCTCCTAGGAGTTCACAACCGGACATTAAGCCCTCCGATTACGGTAGGTTCAGGAATGGTAAGCTGCCAGGATAACCGTTTTAGAGCTGACACAACTGTGTAACAACATCTGGTATTAGAGCCAGGTTATCACAGAGGGCAATGCAATGCGTAGGATCACCGAAAGTGTGAAGATCAGCCAAACAATCGTTTTGGCATTGCGAGATATTCCAGTTAATTGGTGGTGGAAAAGCTGGAGGTAAGCATCCATATATCTTAGGTCTTGTTCCCACGATTTGGTTTCCGTCTACATGAGCAATCTTTCCTACCAATAGCTGTTGGGCTGTGGCATCCCCAGAAGAAGTATCGACAACATTGGAGTTACCTGTGACCCCGAATATATTGGTCCCCGCTTTAATGTTCCCTGAAGTAAGGTCGGGATCGCCAGATACTTTGCCAGAACCATTGTGATGTCCTGCGAGTATAGGCTGATCAGAAGTTCCTGGGGTAATTGTGACCGCACCTCTGGTAGTCATAGTTCCAGTAGTCGCTCCAGACGAATTCATAAAGGTTTTTCCGGCTAAGACATCAGCTGGGACCGCTGTACCCGTGGTCGCCATGGCAGTTACTTTACCTGAACCATTATGATATCCCTCAGGTATTGGTTGGTCAGAACTCCCGGGTGTAACCGTGACTGCCCCTCTATTCACCATAGTTCCTGTGGCAGCTCCAGAATAATTCGTGAAGGTCTTCTGTGATAACCTGGAATGATCCGTAAGACCTTCAAGGATAACCTTCGATATCTCATGGGAATATGGAGAACGCCTGTCGATAACACCACCGAGAACCTCAGGGAGATCTTCGAATATTAGCTGCTTGCCTGTCCTAAGTCTTTCAGCGGCTACCGGATCGTCAATGGATAAGACTCTGAGGAATGTCTTCAGATATCGTAAATGAGCTTTAATTTTGCCTCAAAAAATGGACTCTTTTATACCACGTCATCCCGGCAGGCTTTTAGCCGGGATCCAGAAACATCACCATTGCTTGGATTCCGGCTAAAAGCCTGTCGGAATGACGAATCGCAATGTCCAGTTTTTCTCTATATCACTGATGTTACGTTTTGTGAAAAGAGGGCAACATGCAAAATTTACGAGGTCTGTCTTGAAAATAACATCGGAACTTTTACGAATGCTCCTGAAGAAGACCGCCAGCATTGCAACAAGTTGCGGCTGTGCGGTGTCTGCAGGGATACTTAGTGAGCCATCTTCACCTAGTTTTTTTCATATGTAATCTTAATTGGAATCCAATTGTAAAGCTGCTGGGATGCCCCCGCACATGCATTAAAATAGACCGGTAAAGCTGGTGTCTTGCTTCCAAATAGTGTCTTAATATTCGCTGGCGATAGCTCGTTACCTGGGTTAAGCCGTACAACAGCATTGGCCTGGTTGCAGTCCTCAGTACTGCGCCCTGGTTTTACAAAACTAAGTAGTGGGTAACCAGTGATGCTTCTCACGTTTTTAAGGATACCGCTGGGCAATTGCCCAATCGTAGGAAAACGACCCGTATAGGGGATATTTCCTTGAACAATATCCTGCCTTTGTAATTGCACAGTGAAAGTGAATTTTTTCTTTGGAGTAGCGCCATTACCATCCTGTAAAGTCAAGGTTCCTCTTATGTGGCAATCACCACCATTTTTATCATGTTCAAAGCAACCTACGAGTACCTGCTTAATTCCATTTATTCCCTCAATCGTTTTTTTCCCACTATATATTTTAGTGTTACCCACATAACAGTAACCATTGGGACGAAACCAACGACGATCAGATTTCTTGACAACTTTGATTGTATTAGCAGGAACAGATGCTAATTCACTATTGGAAACAGCACCATATTCTAAGTTACAGGCTGCAGTAACTCCGACTATTTTCTTCCCTGAAGGGGCTTTGATAGTTTTTTTACATCCATCATTGCTACCTTCAACGCGGCATTCCCAGTAGACAACTTCCTGAGCAAAGACCGACGAGCTGACAACAACTGAGAGTAAAGGTACAGCCATAAACAGCAATAATAAATGTCGTAAATCCAATGCTATTAACAACATTATTCTATCCTCCATTAGTTAATTTATATTTCACTTCTAACTAGAACGACAATTCAAGCTCCTAGCACCGGGTAGGTCAGAGGCCTTACGGCCTCCTTCCCCCTAAGAACCGTACTTGCGAGTTTCCCAGCCTACGGCTCAAGCCCTCATTAAGGCCTCTTTTCGAAGTCCAGTAGTATATATTGCTCTTTGTGTGAAACAGAGATGCAATATACGTGAACACTACCTTCGCAATACACATTAAAGGCCTTCGCTTGATAAGGCGTCTGGCACTCGCAACACCATCGGCCTGCCTTACGGTTGGCTTTGCCAGTAGCTGGCGATATTACGAGCTTACCACGTTCCGCGATAAATACTGTTAACTGACTTAGGTCAACTCCGAATACCGACGACACAACATCCACGCAGGAGCACGTTATAAACTCCAGCCCTGGCCGCTCACCGTTTGGTCCAAGCCTGACAGCCTCTTTGGCTTGTTACTATTTACGACACTGCAAGTGTTTGCATATGCTGACCATATCAGTCAATCCTAGCCCTAATCCGGACGAGGCTTCCAGAAGAACAATCCACTCACGCTTCATGTCCCGGCCTTACGCCTTCTAAGGCCCTCGGTACATTGTTTGGACATTCACATCCCGTCATCAGCGCAACGGCAGCATGCCTCCTTAGGACGCCGGTAGAGGAAGGGGTCAAGCCCGCTTTTGACTCTATGGAGCAGACTACAATATAAGACATGCATCAACAATTACGACTAAAAGATCCCGGTGCATGAACAGTGCTGTTCAGAGAGTGAAAAATCTGTATGAAGTTTAAACTATGCCTATCCGGTTAGCACAGGCTACTCTGGTTCCTCTGGATTCGACGATGTCTGTGCGCTCTCGTAAAAGTCCTTGTCGGTCAGCGATTTCACTCGAGCGGCTATTTTAAGCACACTGTCGAAACCTACCGTTGGCCAGAATCGCCGGTTAAATCTGAAAACGAACTCGTTAAGATAGCCTTGCAAATGAGCTGGGCTGACGCCGTGATACGTTCCCAATAGCCAAGCATCAAGATTTCCGAATACAATGTGGATCATTGGGAGATGCTGGGCTGTTTTGGTTTGATCACCTCGAACCGGCACAGCTGTGTGATTGTAATCCAGCTTGTGCAAGTTATCATAGCCGGTCCAGCCATCGGTTCGTACTTCGGCCTTCTCCTGGACATTGGCAAGAATCATCGGCTCCAGTGTTTCCTGCTTGCGGTTCGGAATTACCTGGAGACGCAACCTGCCAGCGACAAAACTACGGCCGTGTCCTCCTTGGTGCTGCGGACGCTGTCCAGATGGCAGATTTGGATCAGGGCCTAAAGCTTTCTTTCGAGGGAGCTTAACTTGGAGTGAAAAGAATTGTCATGGCTGAAGCTTTAATTACACCAACTGTGCTTAAGTGGGCCAGAGAGAGAGCCGAATTCTCTGATGAGGAGGCCGCACACAAAGCAGGAGTGAAGCGCGAGCGCTTTCTGCAATGGGAAGAAGGTGAAGCCCTGCCGACTTTCAGGCAAGCTCAGTTACTTGCTAAGGCTTTTCGTATCCCGTTTGGTTACCTGTACCTGCAAGCCCCCCCTCCAGAAGTAGATAAAATCGACATCCCAGACTTACGAACAGTTGGTGGGCATCGAGCATCTGAATTTAGCCTTGCGTTTATTGACCTCTATCATGACTTGCTTAGGAAACAGGAGTGGTTCCGTGAGTATCGCCTTCAAGAAGGTGCAAGTGAATTACCTTTTGTCGGTAAATTTACAATAGATAACGATTATAAAGACGTCGCTCGTGATATTCGCGAAGAGCTTGGCGTAAACAGTAAGTTAAGAGCTTCTGCCAGGGATTGGGAGCACTTCATTACGAGGCTGGTCGAACAAGCCGAAATGGTTGAGATCCTTGTGATGCGGAACTCTATTGTTGGCAACAATACACATCGACCGTTGTCAGTCGATGAATTCCGTGGCCTTGTTATTAGCGATTCTGTAGCGCCTCTTGTTTTTATAAATTCAGCCGATGCAAAATCTGCTCAAGTGTTCACTCTTGCGCATGAGCTCGCTCATTTGTGGATTGGTGAAAGTGGTGTCTCCAATCCCATGATCAATGGGCGAAAGAATGGAAATCAAAGCCATGAGGTGTTTTGCAATAAAGTAGCAACAGAAGTCCTGGTTCCTGAAGACCAATTTATTGACGATTGGGATGATTCTCTGGATGTTGAGGAGAACCTTAGCCGGTTATCTAAACAGTATCGTGTTAGTCAATTGGTAATAGCGAGACGCGGGTATGACCTGGATATATTAGATTATGAACAGTTTAAAAAATTCTACATTTCCGCATTGAGTTTTGATCGAGCAAAAAAACAAAGACTGACCCTTTCTGATGGCGGCCCGCCACCATATACAAATCAAAAAATCAGAAATGGTAGACTGTTTTCTCAGGCGGTTCTTTCCGCAGCTTTTAGTGGAAGGCTTCCGTTAAGAGATGCCGGGTTTTTGCTTGGTCTAAAACCTGCAAAACTCAGAAAATTTTCTAATGCCTTGGTAGGCAAATAAAAAATGGAATATTGTCTTGATTCAAATGTATTTATTCAGGCTAAAAATTACCATTATCAATTTGAAATATGTCCAGGGTTTTGGAATTGGCTTGACCAGGAGAATGGAAATATCTGCCTATGTAGTCGCCAATTACAAGCCACATGTTTCCTCAAGTTTTTTAAGTGGTGCCGACCCTTGGTTGGTGGCTTTTTCTAAAGTTCACGATCTAACGCTTGTTACCCATGAATCGTATAATCCTTTGGTCAAGAGAAAAGTTCTTATTCCAAACATATGTGAAATCTACGGAGTTTCTTATACAGACTGCTACACAATGCTTAGAAGTCTTGGGGGCAAGTTTTGTTCTTGAAGAATGACGTTGCTTTCTCACTGTGAGCATAGGAAACTTTATGAAAAAGGACTCCTAACTACTTGAAATCATTAGGCTCGAAATGACACTTGTATGAAATGAAAAGCCTGTAAAGTGCTGAAAGGATTAGGGAATGTATCTGATTCCTAATCCTGTTGTCGTACGTTCGAATCGTATCGGGGGTACCAGTCAGTTCAAGGGGTTAAAGCAAATTGAGAAGAACTTTCTTAAGCAGTATCCTGATGCAATGCTTGCCACCACTCTACCCGATGAGTCAACCATTCTTGCAGGAAGTGACAGACAGGCCATTAAAGCCCTAAAAAAGCATGGTCTGTATTCTTCAGAAGTAAAAAAATATATGGAAGGCTGAAGGAGCGAATAATTTTTTAGGGGTACATTAGGGGTAGGGGGTGTGAAACAAAAAAGGCTTTCAAGGTGTAAAAACCCTGAAAGCCTTATCTGTTCTGGTGCTAGAGCGGGAGGGGAACTGTTCTAACATGTCTAGTGATTATAGTAAGTAATAGGTTGAAAAGAAGTTCGATTATTGAAATACACCCCTCCGTACACCCCTTGTGTATGGCCTTGTTTTTACCTTTAAAGTGTAGCTCACTTCTATATACTATTTTTTTATCAGCTAAGGTCAGATTTTTAATAATTATATCAGAAAATAATAACTATCTAGGTCAATCTCTATATCAGTGAGTCTGAGCGGAGTGTGAAGGGTTTTCAGACGACTGATTTGATGATTTTATTCTATCTCACTTGTTGATAAATATCTTTCCCAAGTATTTTCCGGAACGTAGGAAAATGATGCAGAGTTAAGCCGATTATCTTGATTTTCTTAGACTTGAAAGCCCTAAAAGATGACCGCCAGGTCAACATTCTGTTTTTATTGTAAATATTCTAAATTTCTTTTGGTAATAATATCTAACACGGTGTAGTGTGGTGCAGTAAGATTTGATTCCGTTTGATTTGGTGAATGTTTTTTTTTCACTGAAAAGGATAGTCTTTTAAATTACGCATAGCGATAAAATCTGATTCAGTCTGTTGAATTCAGATTACCCGTCCGTGTCTCCATGCATGATCTGGCTG
>JAAELB010000396.1 GCA_024227155.1 Desulfobulbaceae bacterium | reverse complement strand
TTTGCTCGCCGGTTCTTGGCATTTTAACTTCTCCGTCTCAATAGCGTCAGGGGGGAGGCTCTCTATGGCCGTTCAGAGTATACACCGGTCAGTCAATCATGGCGACTCGAAAGAAGTCGAATGGCCGTAGTTTTGCCCTGTACAGTCATTGATTGCATCACGAAAACTGGCCCCATTACTCTATTCATCGAAAAGACAACAAGAAAGTTGCGCGAAAAGGTGCTGTTAGTGCCACAATAAAATCACAGAATCTGATACACTGACAAATTCTATATAAAGGTCAAAATATCATGAAATTAAGCGCCCCGAAACAAATCGTTTTTCTGATTTCTGTTGTTCTCGCAGCATTAGGTGCCTTATCGGCATTTGGCATCTTCAGTATTGGCGTTCCAGGTTCTACCTTGTTGCTGGCCGGATTTATAGTGCTTGCCCTGGGGAATGTTTTAACAGGCCTCTGAGTGAATAAGTACTGATAGTTTTTGATCACGAAAAACCTATAGTTGACGAACCGCCCTGTGCGGAGCCACATACAGGGGCTGGAGGTTAGAGACCTCCGGCTACCCGATTAGCGCCTAAAAAGGTTTCTTTCCAGGCCCGGCTAAATACCAGACGATCAAGCCGATCAAAGGCAGCACAATCACAACAATTGACCAGAGAATCTTCTTCAGCATATCTTCAGAACTTTGCAGTATCATCACGATTGCATAAATGTCGGCGATTAGAAGCAAAACACTGCCGATACTTGTTAAATCCATAGGGTTCTCCTATTTTCGAGTTAGTTAAAACAATGCTGGCACGTTCGGCGAGGGGACATGCACAATTGACAGGGCGTTGTATTTCTCTCTCTTATGTAGTCCCCACCAAAAAGCGCACCACCATTTATTTGAGTATGCAGTGTTTGGCAAAGTTTGTCGCGTCGTTTGCAGTCCAATCGCCCTTTGGTTTTTCCTTTAAGTCATTGCACCACTGCTCACTACCCACTTCTGGACTGCAACCTGCTGCCAGCATAGATAGAAATACAACTTGGATGAATAGAACAATCTTGGGAAAAGTGTTCATTTGATTTATTACCTCTCTTTGGTTGGTGATTGCTTTGTATAGCTAACTCCT
>JAAELB010000395.1 GCA_024227155.1 Desulfobulbaceae bacterium | reverse complement strand
TTTTTTTTAGTGCATGTTTCCCCAATTTCGAAAAACTTCCCCAAAAGCATCACGTTACAAGGCAATTGTGAAATCATGCGCACGCGTTACACTATTTTGCAACTTTGGGTTTGCGGGGATGCTGCTGTATCTTGTTGTTTGTACGCACATTATGCCAATAACGATTGTCGGTTACATCCGAGAAAAGCGTTACACTATTTGTATCTTATCATTCACCTCGGCTGCGCCCACAAAACCGGTTAAATACCGGCAAATTTCTTTCTCTTTCGCATAGTACAATTTACATTTCCTGTAATACCCCAGGTGCAATATGCACATCTTTTATTTTAGATAAAAAATATAATACAGCTTCAAATCGGTTACTAGATCACTGATTAATTCCAAACATAGGCACAATTTTTTCTGAATATGACATCTCCTCAGTGATTACACCTGCGTACAACAATTCCCTATGCAAAAGTTCCTGTGACTTTTGTTTATGTTTACGGGCTAGATTTTGCCACCTTTGACCGTCATGCGCAACTGTTGGTTCCATAGTTAATAGTTTATCTCCTAAACGTTCCAGCCATGGAGCTCTTTCTCCTGTATCAGTCATTGCAATATTAACTACATGGTGGGATGACTGCCCATCTTTTGCATTGGTGTCAATCTTCCACACAATCAGTAACCCTTCTCCGGCAACGCCTTCAATTCTACCAAATACAGCACGTTCATGTTTTGACAAGTTCAAATATAACTGCATTTCTTTTATTACAACCTGATGTTCTAGGCCGAGTAGTTGCATTTTTTCATTTTCCATAGCACGGTCACGATCGGATGTAAATTCAATCGGAATCTGGTCTTTTTCCTTTAGCACCCATAGCGTTGCATCTTCCTGATTAAATTCATCTCTAGCAAGCCTTGTTGACCGAGATATGAAATTTACGAGGCGCTGCATTCCCATACCTTCGTCGTCATACTTTTGATAATCCCCAAGGTTGAAACGATCAAGGTCTTGAAACAATTCAAAAACTACCTGTCGTGCCTCAGTAGCATTACTCATAGCCACCTCAAGTTCCTGTCTAGTTCGTTGCAGAGTTGGATCATCAAGAGCATCCTGGTACAAACGATCATAACTCAGTGAGCTACCTAATTGCCCCAGAACCTGTCCTCTGATTAATAAATAACCATTTTGGGCTTGGGCAATTCTCAGGGGGAAAGTTGAAAGCTGAATTTAGCATTCTTGCCGCTGTCGAAAATCTATCCCACTCGTCAACCGATTCATATAGAGGTGAACTATCAACGCGCTCCGCTCTATATTTGACTACTTCCGCTAAACTAATTGTTTCAAAATTCCTGACCATATCTTCACCCTAAAAGATCCCTTAAAAATTCACCTGGTAGTATCATTAGGGTTAATATTTTTTTCCCGATCGATCTTTCCCGGTGAAGGTGGTTGCATTTCTTTTTTAATACGATTTAGCCGTTCTGTATCCTCAGAGCCGCAATTTTTAATGCCGATTCAGAAAGATGGCTGTATCTTTCGGTGAGTTTCAAATCTGAATGCCCAAGTAGTTCTTTAAGATGGAATGGGTTTATTCCGTCTATCGCCAACCAAGATGCAAAAGTGTGCCGCAAGGTGTGGAAAGTGACCCTGTCCCTGCGATCAATGATGTCTTCATTGAGGCGTAGTTTGTCCACCGCTCGACGAAATGTATTTGATATCTTGCCAATCTTCTTTCCAGCCCTGCCAGGAAAGACCAGGTTATTAGTTTGTGTAGCCACTGAACACCTTTTACTCAACATTGCTTTCACCGCATCTGTGAGAAATGCCGGCCTACTCTTAACACTCTTGGTATCTCTGAACATTACAATATCTTGAGAGATATCAATATCACCCCATTTAAGATTAAAAATCTCACCAGCTCTTGCCCCTGTGTATAGGCTAAACATAGTCATATCGTGAACATCAGTGGATCTTTTAGCCAGTTCCCCTAGAAGATCAAGTGCTTCTTGTCTTGAAAGAAAACGATTTCGGCGGTTATCAAATTTAGGTCTCTTGACTCCACCCGTTTTATCAGCGGGGTTCGCTCCGGAAAAAAGTCTATTACTTATAGCAAAATTGAAAACTTGCCGTACAACGGCGAGACTGTATTGAATAGAACGTGGCGCTCTTCCAGCTTTGACCATGTTTTCTTTTATCCGTTCAAGATGAAAAGGCAGTATCGTCTGAATCGACCGGTTACCTATGACGGGGTTAATCCATAAACGAAATAGATCCTCCTCTCTCTCTATACTTCTTGGATTTTGCCTATTATTCTGTACCTGAGGGAAATACTTTTCTGTAAATATTTCAGCGAAAGTGACGTTCCGAGCTTTCTCCTCCTCCTCTTGTTTCCTTGCAGATTCCAATTTCATTTGGTTTTGCTGTCTGTATTCCGCCAAGGTGAATGGAGGAGTTCTGTCCTTACGATTGGAACTTAGTTTTCGGCAAATATCATAGGCACTCTCCTCATTTCGTATATAATCCCCTTCCCACCCAAAAGCCTCAGATATGGTCTTTCCTCTCCATTTATATGTCATCATATAATAACGTTTGTGCCTTTTTGAACGACCTACACCGACAAACTCCGTTTTGCTTTCTCGATAACGTAAGCCCTTATATTGTGATTTTTTCCATGCCAACATACTCCCACCTTAAAAGAAAAATTCCAACTCAATCCGAGTATTCATTACTTGGTCAACCATTGGTCAACCTTCTTAGTGAAACAAAACAATACTACAGGATCAATACTATGGCATAACTAACTGATTGTCAAAGACTAGTGACATATAGTGACAATAAATGAATTAGAAAAAAAGGGACTTCGAATCCGGGTGTCGCAGGTTCGAATCCTGCCGGGTGTACCATATATATCAAGCCACTTAGCTACTTTAGCTAGGTGGCTGTTTTTGTTTGGACAGGGATTCCTACCAACCCTGTACCATCTTTTCAATTACGAGAACAGGGGTTCTACGCCAAAGAAGAGGGATGGTCTATTTCCCAGCCATAAATATTGATCAATAAAGCACTCTTTTTGTGCCTAAGTCTTTCAGGAAAGTCCTCAACTTTCGGCGTGTCTTTTTCTTGTTAGCGAGTCCCCCGGCCAACAACGGGTCCAAACCGTAAAGTAACGCCTTTCATAGACGGCCTCATTCCGTTATAAAGAGACAGAGGCGGTTCGAAGTAAGCCGAATAACCAATGGTGTCATCTGTTTTACAGAACCCGTTTGTTAGCGTGGCTCCGGTTGTTGTGACCCAAACATTGGTGAAGCCGGGACATTTTGTGTCACGGTTATCCCGTTTAGAAGAATACTATTAAATCACCTTCCGGCGACCGCCAATATCTATGGGAGGTATGATGATGGCCAAACGAAAGAGAAAAGAAAAAACGGTAAAAGTGCTGCACGTTTTACAACCTAACGCGGCCGGCATTGATATCGGAGCAACCGAGATTTACATTGCCGTACCAGAAGATCGTGCACAGGAGTCAATTCGAAATTTCGGTACCTTCACTGAAGATTTGAACGAAGCTGCCCAATGGTTAAAGTCGTGCAATATCGATTCAATCGCCATGGAATCAACAGGTGTCTACTGGATTCCTGTCTATCAGGTTCTGGACAGCTATGGGTTTGACGTTATACTGGTGAATGCTCGTCATGTGAAAAACGTACCTGGACGTAAAACTGACGTTCAAGATTGCCAATGGCTCCAATATCTTCATTCTGTCGGCCTGTTGCGAGGATCTTTTCGACCCGCCCAAGATATCTGCGCGATACGTTCCTTACTTCGCCATCGGGACACCATGGTCAAATCCGCATCAAGCCACGTCCAGCATATTCAAAAGGCCCTGACACAAATGAATTTCCAGATCCATAACGTGATCAGCGATATTGTAGGTCTAACCGGTCTTTCGATCATCGATGCCATTGTCGCTGGTGAACGAGATCGTGAAAAATTAGCAAATCTGACTCACCCAAGGATAAAAGCGGATCGAAAAACCATCATTAAATCACTTGAGGGTGATTTTCGTTCAGAACACCTTTTTACCCTTAAGCAGGCTCTTTCATCCTATCGTCATTATCAGCAAATGATCAGAGACTGCGATCTGGAAATTGAGAATCATCTTACCGCAGTTGATTCCGACATTGATGTTGATGACAACTCCATACCATCATCGAACCGTTCAAAATCTAAAGAGCAGAACGATGGATCAATCTTTGATTTACGAAACCATTTATACCGTATTTTTGGAACC
>JAAELB010000394.1 GCA_024227155.1 Desulfobulbaceae bacterium | reverse complement strand
CCCAAAAAGGCACAGAGGGCAAAGGCTATGGCCAGCAAAAGAAAGGCAACGCCACGGCCGCTAAGCTGTTTTCTGTCTTCAGTAAAGTAGATCAGTAGAGTGCCACCACTGACCAGATTAAAGAGAAATATATGCAGTCGTTCAAAGTTCATCACCGTGGGTGAGATCAGGTGATGGAGGAAGCCACAGGTAAGCGCTGCAATCATGATGAACCAGAGTGTTATTTTTAATTTCTTGTCCACGAAGCGAAAGCCCCAAAAATGGGTTGCAGTTTTCTAGAGTAAGGCACTAATATTTTTTGCTTCTTTTCTTTACGTTGTTTCTGCTTGGCAGCTTCTTTTTACTTCTCTTTTTAGCAAGTGCCCGGCGCCCGGCAGCTGCTCTTTTTTCAGCGGTCTCGATGAGATAACGATGGACGCAGAAACTTTCTTTTTTATTTTTTGACCTTAGCTGTGTGTAGGAGCCGTCGCTGTTCATCTCCCAAACATTTCGCATATTGTTGAGCTGCAGATCAAGCATCTCCCTAAGCAAAGCCTGATGTTTTGGTGATTCCAGGGGTACACAAACCTCAACGCGGCTTTCGAGGTTACGCTTCATAAGATCGGCGGAACCAAAAAAATACTCCTCAGCACCATTGTTTTTGAAATAGAAAATTCTGGTATGTTCCAAAAACCTGCCAACCAGAGAGACTACTCTTATGTTGTCAGAAAGGCCCTTGATTCCAGGACGTAATCGACATGTGTCGCGGACAATGAGATCCACATGCACACCCGCCATTGATGCATCGTAGAGGGCCTCGACAATATCTCTATCCTCAAGAGCATTGGTCTTGAACTGAATAAGAGCCTCCCCGCCATTTTTTTTGTGTTCTATTTCCCTGGTGATTTTATTAAGCAGTGCTTTTTTAAGAAGTTTTGGCGAGGGCAGTAGTTTGGTGTACTGCCGCATGGGGGTGTAGCCGCTGGTGAGATAATTGAAGAGTTCCGTCAGGTCCGCACCAATCTCCGGATCGCAGGTGAGAAGGCCCAGGTCAACGTATGCCCTTGCTGTGCCCGCATGATAATTGCCAGTACCTATATGGGTGTAGCGTCTCAGGCCTTCGTAATCTTTTCGTATGACAAAGATGAGCTTTGAGTGGGTCTTGAGACCCACGACGCCATAAGTAACATGTATTCCAGCCTCTTCAAGAAAGCCTGCCCATTTGATATTAGCAGACTCGTCGAAGCGTGCCATAAGCTCGACCACCACAGCAACCTGTTTGCCATTTTGAGCCGCATCGATCAAATACTGGATAATTTTCGAATCCTTTGCTGTGCGGTACAGTGTCATTTTGATCGCCAAAACCTTTGGGTCCAGGCTTGCTTCCCGCAGGAAACGTTCTACCGATGTATCAAAGGATTCGTAGGGGTGCTGTAAAAATATATTCTTCTGTTCTCTGATGGTGTGAAAAATATTGGGATCGTCGCCTAAAAGTTCAGGATTATCTACCGGTTGATGGTTGGTAAAGTGCAGTTCCGGTCTGTCTATGGCTGCAATTTGGAAAAGATCGCGGAGTCCTAGGATACCGTCCACCTCAAATACATCTTCATCCTCATCGACTCCAAGTTCTGCAGCGAGTTTTCCCTTATGATGATCGAGCATGTCATGGTTGATTTCCAGCCTGACGATCTCCGCAAACTTTCGATCTCTGAGTGCGGATTCTATCATGAGAAGAAGGTCGTTAGCTTGCTCTTCGTGCCGTTCAGTAATCGCATTTCTGGTTACTCTAAAGGCTTCACATGTTTCAACTTCCATCCCCGGAAGTAACAGTTCAAGGTTGTTGGCCACCAGATCTTCCAGAAGGATATAACTGTTTGACTTATCAACCTGTACAAAGCGCGGCATATCGGAACTGGTGGGGATTTTTATCCGGTTAAGATAGCTGTGATCGTTGTCCTGATATCTGACACTAACGAGTAAGTTGATAGAAAGATTAGAGATAAATGGAAAGGGGTGTGCGGGGTCCATCCCCTGCGGGGTGAGCAGTGGGTAAATTTCGTTGAGAAAATATTTGTCGATGTATTCCCTGTCACCTTTAGTTAGATCATGATATTTTCGTATAGTGATTTTCTCGGCAGCAAGTAGTTTTTGCAGTTTTTGTTCAAGTGCTCGCTGCTGGTCAAGGATTTCCCGGACCACCTCATAGCAGGCATCGATCTGTTCCTGGGGGAGTCTGCCGTCAATGGAAAGACGCTTAACACTTGCGCCCACCTGCTGTTTCAACCCCCCAATCCTTTTCATAAAGAATTCGTCAAGGTTTGAACCAACCACTGCCAGGAAAAATACCCTCTCGAGAAGTGGATTTCTGTCGTCCTGGCCTTCATGGAGCACGCGTTTATTAAACTCAAGCCAGGTCAGCTCACGGTTGAGGTACCACTCAGGTGATTTAAGATCAAAGTTGAGAGTATTGTCTGGATTTTTCGAATTTTGCTTTAAATCGTCGGTTGGATCTGCTTTACTTTTCATATCGGCGCCATCATCGGTTGCAGGGTGGGATACCATTTTATCTTCCTGTTCTGGTCTATTTCTTTGATATTAACAGAAAAATCGTAAAAGTTATAATCCTAACTTGAGAATAGTATATCTTTGTTAAGATTCAGGTAATAGGCGGTTTGCGTATTGACGGGGTTATACTTGCTCATTATCATGACGCCATGCAGTCAAGCGGGAAGCTGTCCGAAAATGCAGGCAATCATCGAGATTTTGGTCAAACAATATATTGAAAAGAAACACGTTAAAGAGGTGACATTATATGGATCCATTTATGTATAGAGTCCATTGTGCTGTTGGTGCCAGAAAACTTGAAAAATTGCTTGAGGCTGGCTCAGGATATGAAATTTCGGTTCAAAAGGGTGAAAAATTCGAGGGAATTTTCATAGACACTTTTGAAAATCAATTGCAAAAGGCCTCAATGCTGCTGATTCTGGTTGGTAAGATTTTACTCCTTGTCGATTTTAAAAAAGGGCAGTTGATTGAGCAGGCGACTGAAGATGATCAATGGCGATTTGCATCTGAACTTGGTGACGGACCAATTACCTCGGAACTGGTGAAAATTTCTAAACTCCGTGCATTTTTGCCGGTGGCGGAGGTGAAGTTCAGAGTTGACCAGGGGCTTCTTTTAGACGATGAGAGTAAAACCCGTGCCAGGTTTCGCAATGTGGTTTTTTATAATAAAAAGAATATTGTCTCTGTTGGCACCACTCAATATCTACGAGGGTATCAGAAAGCCCACACTGATTTGATCGGCCTGCTAAAGGCTTTTGGTGCGAAAAATCTTCTGGATATGGGGGACATCTATGGTTCTCTTGGTATCGATCGGCAACCATATAATGCAAAGCCCTTGCTGCCACTTCAAGGGGAAGATTCTGCGAGACAGAGTGCTACCACAATTGTCAGCACATTTATAACGGTAGCCAGAGTAAATGAAGCAGGGGTCATGGCGGATTACGATACTGAATTTCTCCATGACTACAGAGTTAGTTTTCGCAAAGTACGTTCTGTCCTCAGTCTTTTTAAGGGTGTTTACAGTAGAGAGGAAACTGTCCAGCTCAAAGCCGAATTTGCCTCTATTATGCGTATCACCAACAGGTTGCGCGATCTCGATGTTTACCTGTTAGAGCGTGACAATTACTTTAATCTCGTACCGGAAACTTCCCATAAAGGACTTCATGAACTGTTTTCCTACCTCCAAAAAGAGAGGAAAAGAGAGCTGAAAAAAGTAACTAAGAATTTTAAGAGCGGTGCGTACAAAAAGCAGCAGCGGGAGTTGTGGAGTCGTTTTAACAAAAAGAATACCCTCACCTCCGGACCAAAAGCCGATCACCATGCGAAAAAATTTGGTTCCAAATTGATTTTGAAAAGATACACTCAGGTGTGCAGGATAGCTGGGACGATTGATGCAGATACAGCGGATGAAGTTATCCATCAACTGCGGATAAACTGCAAAAAGCTAAGATACCTGATAGAGTTTTTTACCCCTCTTTTTCCGGCTGGAGAGATTAGAAATTTGATCAAGGCCTTGAAAAAACTGCAGGACAACCTGGGTAAATTTAATGATTATTCAGTTCAACAGGGATTTTTGCGTCAGATTATGCAAACGGAATTACCCGCTTTTAAAGAACATGAATTACATGTCACGGAGGCTATAGGAGCTCTTACAGCCATGTTGTTTCGGTTGCAGCTCAAAGAAAGAAATCAGGTAATGA
This sequence comes from Desulfobulbaceae bacterium, assembly GCA_024227155.1. Lineage (GTDB taxonomy): Bacteria > Desulfobacterota > Desulfobulbia > Desulfobulbales > Desulfocapsaceae > Desulforhopalus_A. The sequence continues at coordinate 55 of JAAELB010000394.1, read as the reverse complement.
AGAATTTTGCCAGATTCGACAGTTTTGAGACTCGGGCGTTGTTTAAGCAGTTATT
>JAAELB010000393.1 GCA_024227155.1 Desulfobulbaceae bacterium | reverse complement strand
CTGAGGAATGTCTTCAGATATCGTACATGAGCTTTAATTTTGCCTCAAAAAATGGACTCTTTTATACCACGTCATCCCGGCAGGCGTTTAGCCGGGATCCAGAAACATCACCATTGCCTGGATTCCGGCTAAAAGCCTGCCGGAATGACGAATCGAAATGTCCAGTTTATCTCTAGATCACTGATGTTACGTGTTGTGAAAAGAGGGCAACAGCAAAATTTACGAGATCTGTAGTTGAAGTAATTATTTCTGTTTCCGCCGAGTGGCTTTTGCTTTTGACTCTGGTTTGTGGAAATGTGACTCAAGAATTTTCCGTTCCTTCATCCTTTCTGATTGATTTTTCGGCACGACTATTTTCTTTTTGTTATCTGGACGCAATCCAGCAACGTACATTGCTGTGGAAAGGGTGCCAGGGGTTGGTGTGAAATCCTGGAATTTTCGCGCCTTTAGTCCGAGTTTTTTCAGGTCTGTTGCGAGCCTTTTCGCATGGGCCGGCGTTGAACCTGGATGAGATAAGATAATGTAGGGTGTAAGCTCGATTCGCTTTTTTCCTATCTCTTTTGAGATTTCCCGACATTTATTTACAAATTTTTCGAGAAGACCACTGGACTCCTTATGCATCAGTTCGAGGATTTCATCGTCGGTATGTTCCGGCGCAATTTTTATAGATCCAGGGGTATGCTGTTTAATGATTCTTCGCATCAGCTTTGGGCTTTTAAGCAGCAACTCCATTCGCAGCCCTGAGGAGATGAACAAATGGGAGACATTTTCAAGTGAAGAGACCTTACTCAGCAGGCTGAGAAAGAGTTCTTCGTCGATTTCAAGGTGTGGGCATGGCTCTGGATAGAGGCAATCCCTTTTTTTACACGATCCTATGGAGCAACGGGTACCATAAAGATTGGCTGTCGGGCCGCCCAGGTCACTTATTGTGCCGGAAAAGTTGTCCATTGATGAGAGTCGCCTGCATTCAGCCACAATCGATTTCTCACTTCTGGAGGTGATTGCGGGCCCTTGATGCCTGGTTATTGCGCAGAAGGAACAGTTACCTGAGCAGCCTCGAACGATGGTGACTGAATCAGCAATCATCCTGTGAGCAGGTATGTCCTGACTCCTCGGGTGTGGTTGTCGCGTAAATGGCAGGGCGTAGAAGTGATCCAGTTCTTCTGTAGACAGGGGTTTTGGCTGGGGAAATTGCACTACCCAGTGGTTTTGTTGTTTTTGCAGAATCAGTCTTGCGGAGTAGGCCCGGAGGTGGCGATCAATTTCAATTTCCGCATCAAGAAAGGTTCTTTTATCGGCAACTATTTTCTCATATGATGGGAGGACCAGGAGCTCCCGCGAGCTTGCCGGATTAGATGTACCATATTCTTCCTGCATCTCTTTTGATGTCAGTCGTAGGCAGGTTCCGGCAATTCCCTGCAGAGGCTTTTTCGCGGCACATCGCTGTGCTATTTCTATGATGGATTTTTCACCCATCCCATAAACTAGAACATCAGCTTTGGCGTCAGTGAGGCATGAAGCACGTAGCTTTGCCTGTTTGTAGTCGTAATGAACAAATCTTCGCAGAGATGCCTCAACTCCACCAAGTACTATGGGGATATTGTTAAATGCGGACCTTGCGAGACTGGTGTAAATGATGGTCGCCCGATCGGGTCTTCGGCGCTCTTTTTTCTCATGGCTTTTGCCGTGCCAGGGATTGCCTCCCTCTGAGTAGGCATCTTTCTCTCTGACTTTTCCATTGCCGGTATAATTGGCCACAATAGAGTCGAGATTGCCGGCGGTAATACCACAGAAAAGTTTCGGGGTAGGGTACGCTCTGAAGTCTTCAGCATTATCAAATCTGGGTTGAATCAGAAGGGCTGTTTTGTAACCTCGGCTTTCAAGGAGACGTCCAATAAGGGCTATTCCAAAGGAGGGATGATCGACATAGGCGTCACCGGTAACAAGGAGTACATCTATGTGTGACCAGCCTCTGGACCTGCACTCCTCCCACGAAACGGGTAGAGGTGGAGTGCAGGTGGCGGGGGAAGACATGGTTGCAGGAATCAATCGCCGACTACATTACCTTAGAGTTGATAAAGAGATGGCAGATAATTGAAGCTGCGTATCCTAGACAAATCACCGGGCTCCACTTGAGGTGGGCATTAAAGGTGTATACACCACGTGCTGCACCCATGAGTGCAACTCCTGCTGCTGAACCGATAGAGAGCAGGCTGCCACCAACCCCGGCGGTGAGGGTCACCAGGAGCCACTGGCCATGGGACATTTCTGGAGACATGGTAAGTACAGCAAACATTACCGGGATGTTATCAACAATAGCTGAGAGAAATCCTACCATCACGTTTGCAAATGTTGCGCCCATGTCGTGGTAGAGAAAAGTGGATACCATGGAAAGATAGCCAAATTGTGACAGGCCACCCACACAGAGTATAACTCCGTAAAAGAACAGTAAGGTATCCCACTCAGCTCTGGCTACTTTTCGAAAGAGATCAAACGGGTCAGGCTTTGCATGATAGGTCTGATGGGCCAGTGGATTGTCGTCAATATCATAATTTCGGTGTTCTCTTTTCTTCAGGTAATAGGAAAAGAAGCCCAGATAACCAAGGCCCAGCATCATACCGGTGGCTGGTGGCAGGTGCAGGAAATTATGAAAAGAGACTGCGGTGCTAATGGTACAGAGAAAGAGCAACATTATCCTTTTGGCACCAAGTTTCATCACATATTGATCCTTACTCGGCTGGGGGGTGGCCTTGGCTATGGCGAAATTCATAAATGCGGCAGGGATCAGCCAGTTAACCAGAGAAGGAACGAAAATGGCGAAAAATTCAGTAAATTGCACTATGCCTTTTTGCCATACCATCAATGTGGTTATGTCGCCAAATGGGGAAAATGCTCCCCCCGCATTTGCTGCGATCACAATATTGATACAGGCAAGTGAAACAAATTTTTTATCCGTTCCACCAACCGCCATGGCAACGGCCCCCATAAGCAGCGCTGTAGTAAGGTTGTCCGCAATGGGGGAGATGACAAATGAAAGAGCGCCAGTTACCCAGAAAACAGCACGCAGCGAGAACCCTCGGGTAACGAGCCATGAACGAAGTGCCTGGAACACGTTCCTCTCATCCATGGCATTTATGTAGGTCATGGCCACCAGGAGAAAGAGGAACAGTTCAGCATATTCAAGCAGGTTATGACGGATTGCAACTTCGGCTGCGTGATTGTTGCCCATACCTGCAAAGGTAATGGCCACAAAGACCCAGATGATTCCCGCTGCTGCGAGAACCGGCTTTGATTTACGCAGGTGGAGTTGCTCTTCAAATATAACAAGAGAATAGGCTGCAATAAAAAGCAGTACTGCCATAATGCCAAGAAAAGACCCGGTAAGACCAGAGGTGTCAATCGGTTCGCCACCGCCACTGGCCATTGCAACACTGGCGGGGGCGAGGACAAGACTGAACAATAGAAACAATTTTTTCATAGGTAATATCCTGATTAGAATTGACGTAAATTGGATCGACAGCGAGGGATTATACCAGTGAAAAAAAAAGGTCGCAAGAAGAGACGTAAGGTCTTTTAAAATACCGAAAATGGCCTTTTACCCAAACTCTTCGGAATTTGAAAAAAATAATGCTCGCAGATAGCGTAGACTTCGAAATTCCTATTCTCGGACAAGCTCCTAGGAGTAACGGAAAAAGCCTCTGGTTGCGATAAAATACTTCGCAGCCAGAGGCTAAGGTCTTAGGTTGACTTGATAATGTTAACTCGTTGCCTCGGGGATATATTTGGTCAATGGACAGTTGTTGCAACCCGCTTCTGGTAGATCAGTGCCCTTATGGACTCTGTCCACCAGGGCAGCAACAGCAGCTTTACTGTCTGCAAACATATGTTCTCTCCCAATTTCGTCTATCAGGCCGGTTCGTTCCATAACATTCAGGACCTGGCCTTTGACACCACACATGGCAAACCCTAGCTGTGCACTTCGAACCCGCTTGCAGAGCATGTCAAGTGCTTCTTCCCCTGAAGCGTCCATATCATTAATTCCACGGGCATCAAGGAGGATGTAACGAAGATCTGGAGATTCGGTTCTAAATTTTGCTACCTGTTCATCAAGATAACTGGCATTGGCAAAGAACAGAGCGCCATCGAACCTGACAACAGAAATGTGGCGACAGCCTTTCAGCCTGAAATGTTCTGCGCTTTTGAGTACATTTTCCTCATTGAGCGAGAGACTTGCTACTACTGGTCGCATGGATTTGTAGAGGAAGACAACCATAGATAATGCAACACCTACCATGATACCTTTATCAAGATGTGGTGCGAAATAAAGTGTGACTAAAAAGCTCAGGACGGAAATTACACCATCATACCACTGCGCTTTCCAGGAGTGAACAAAGCCTTTAACATTTACCAGGCCGATAACAGCCATCATTATAACTGCGGCCAGAACAGCCTGTGGGAGATGATAGAGCAACGGGGTGAAAAATAACAGGGTAATAACAACCATGACAGAGGTGACTACCGAGGATATTCCAGAGACCGCCCCCGCCTGGAGGTTTACAGCGGAACGGGAGAAGGAACCGGAGACTGCATAACTGGAACCGATGGAGCCGATCATGTTGGCAAGACCCTGACCTATGAGTTCCTGATTCGGATCAAGTTTCTGGCCAGTTTTTGCGGCCATCGCCTTTGCAATGGCAATAGCTTCCATGAAACCAAGAAGAGAGATAATAATTGCAGTCGGCAGCAGTTTAAAAAATGATTTGACGTCGAGTTCAGGGACGCTGAATTGTGGTAACCCTTCAGGGATTTTACCAACAACCGCTCCACCACCCATCAGTAGAAGATTACTGGAATCAAGCTTGGCGTTGCCAATTTTGATTCTCCAGGTTTTTCCATCTGCACTGATTCCCGGTGGAATAGCATCTTTTTGGTAAAAGGTGTAATTGTCTCCTTCCTTCACTGCTTCAAACTTCATTGCTCGCATCTCTGTGCGAAGAAGATGACTTTTATGTTTCTCCTCACCTATCCGTAAAGTCAAAAGTTCAACCTCGCTCTTCAGGTTGATTAACTCTTTACTCGTTTTGTGGCTCTTTTTAAGTTCGTCGTCCACCTGGAGACCCAGGCCAGCACGCTGGTTGCCAAGGTTCTCAATCTGGCCAACAGATTGATTAAACATAGCCATCTTTTCAGCAAGACCTGGTAGCTGGATAGCCGAAACATCGACCCGCGTGTCGTTGTTAAATGAGCTGAAATAAGAGACAATGGTGGTGATGGCGACAGCAATTAGAACGTTTGGGATGCGGGGATTGATTTTCCTCAAGATCACCATGATAGCGACAGCCCCAATTCCGTAGATGAGGGTCGGGAAGTGGGTGTAATCAAATGCAGCCTGAGCAACCCGAATCATGGTCTCATAGTGGTGTTCAGCCTTGTCTACGTAGACGCCAAAAAACTTTGAGAACTGCGACGAGGCTATGATAATTGCAGCGGCATTGGTAAAACCGTTAACAACCGGATGTGAAAGAAAATTCACAACCAGTCCGAGGCGCAACACCCCAAGAGAGAACTGGAAAATACCGACAGTCAAGGCCAGTACGATTGAATAGGCAATAAACTCGCTTGATCCAGCAGTGGCCAGCGGTTCCAGGGATGCCGCAGACATCAGGGAAACAACGGCAACCGGGCCAGTTGCGAGCTGGCGGCTTGAGCCAAAGAGCGCTGCAACCATAGGCGGCAGAAATGCTGCATAAAGTCCATAATACGCTGGAAGCCCGGCAAGCTGGGCATAGGCCATTGACTGGGGGATAAGTACCAGTGCTACGGTGAGACCTGCGAGGAAATCAATTTTAAATTTTCCCGCATCATAATTTTTAAACCATGCAAGAAATGGAAACACTTTCAGAATCATTTTTTCACCTTTAGTTGTTCAGGCTTGTGTCAGGACTGAAGCACGCTTCATATCCAGATAGCACTTGTATGCCTGAAGCAATTCTATGTTTTAGTATTGGTTCTGTTTTTTACAGCAACGAGTTATTTTTGGTTGAAGGGTTTATGGTTCTCCTGATTAGTTAAATGCATGTCTGTACTCCTTTTTAAAGGGTTAAAATATATAATAAAGGGGACTTAACCCCTTCAACTTATTATGTTGGTTGGCTGAATTGGTATTCATTTTAGCAGCCTGTTTAGAAGAGGTAATCAAAGCGTCTTTTGCAATAATGTCAAGAAAAATTGGTAAATTGACGTGTCGAAAAGATTGAATGTTGCGCAAATTTGTAACTTTAACTGAAATTAATGTTAGGAAGAGAAGCAAAGAAAAAGTATAATTGTAATAACGGGAATAATTCCTAACCCGAATAAATCGGAATTTTTCAAAATGCTTGGATAAGTACCTTGGAGGTTTCTTTAAGACCTTAATTTCAATTAAGGTTCCTAGGTTTCTTGTTTTTTATTACAGTTTTTCTGGAGTAAGGTACTAAAAAGTTTGCGAACTATGCTGAAGTTGGAGACGATGAGATGATGGCAGACAAAGATGTTTACAACGTATTGCTTGCTGATGATCATGTTCTTATACGGCATGGAATAAAAAATATTATCAAACAGGATGAAAAATATTTAATTGTTGGGGAGGCAAGTAACGGTAAAGAGTTGATGGGGTTTCTTGAGGATTCCGAGGTCGATATGATTATTCTTGATATTTCCATGCCGGGGATCAATGGCATGGAGGCCATCAGTCTGGTGAAAAAGAAGTATCCCTGGATAAAGATCCTGATGCTCACCATGCATAAGAATAAACAATATTTTTACAATGCGATGGCAGCGGGTGCAGATGGGTACCTTATGAAGGATGATTCCGACGAGGAACTTCTGGTTGCTATAACAAAGGTTCTTTCCGGCAGAAGTTATATTTCGCCGTATATTGCGGACGACTTTGCAGATGATGTTATTACCCTGTACAGGAATGAGAAGAGGAGTCCGTTTCAGGAGCTGACCAAAAGAGAAAATGAGGTGCTCCAACTTGTCGTTAAGGGGTATACCAGTAAAAAAATGGCAGTAGAACTCAACTTGAGTCAAAGAACAATTGATCATCATCGCTCTAATCTGTTACGTAAATTTAAACGCAAAAACAGTGTCGATCTGGTGAATTATGCTGTACGAAATGGTTTTGTAACTACGGAATAATCTGGTTACTCACCCGGGAGTAAGTTGTGAAAGTTGCACAATTATTGGAGCTATGGCCCACTGTAGTAGGTATATATACTAGTCGTAAATCAGGTATGTGCTCCTATTGTGTTTTTTGCTGAAGATAGTAGTAATACAGGCGAATTTGAGAGATTTTCCTACTATATAGAATCAGCATTAAGAGGTGTCACCAGATGAACAAAGGACAGCTTGTAGCAACAATTGCAGAGGCGGGCGGGATGACAAAAGTAAGGGCTGAGTTGGCCCTGAACAGAGTTCTTGCGCATATGGCCGATGCAATGGAAAAAGGGGAGCGGGTGACCCTGGCGGGTTTTGGTTCTTTTAAAGTGGTGGAAAGAGCAGAGCAGAGGGGGCGCAATCCACAGACCGGTCAATCTATCATTATTCCGGCACATAAAGTCGTAAAGTTTAAGCCCGGAAAAAATTTGTGCAGCAGGGTTCAATAGAAAATTAGTGAACCAACATTTTTTGCAAAGGTGGTCCTTTATTCGGGGGGGGATTGGGTGCGGCGCAGTCGAATGGACCATATGAGAACGCCACAGCCAATCATTGCAATGCTGAGCAGCTGACCCATGGTAAGAATTCCCCATATTTGTCCAAGATGTTGATCCGGTTCCCGGAAATTTTCAACACCAATCCTGAAAATACCATACGTGGTTAAAAAGAGTGCCAGGATCGAGCCGTGCGGCCACCAAGGTCTATTTTGCCAAGGTTTCCTGTGGACGGCCCAGAGTACCACGAAGAGTATAATGCCCTCCAGGAAGGCTTCGTAGAGCTGGGACGGGTGTCTGGGAAGTGATCCGGCCCCTGGAAATATCATGCCAAGAGGAGATTCTGTAACACGGCCAAAAAGTTCACCATTAATAAAATTACCTATGCGGCCAAAAAACAGCCCCAGGGGAATGGTGGCAACATAAATATCACCACTTTTCCAGAAATCCAGGCCCGTTTTTTTGCAATAGATCCAGCCGCCGCAAACTATCGCAAGGCATGCCCCATGAAAAGACATTCCACCACTCCAGGTCGCTGGAATTTCCAGTGGATGTGCAAGGTAGTAGGGAAAATTATAAAAAAAGACATAGCCAAGCCTGCCTCCTACGACAACACAAAGGATGAGCACGAGGTTCAGGTTCTCGAAGTGTTCGCCTAATTTTTTATAGGAGAAATCTTTGATCTGTTGTAGCACAAGGGAATATGTGGCTATAAAACCAATGACATACATGAGGCCATACCAGCGGACATGGAGTGGCCCAAGGCTGAAAATAATGGGGTCGATTTCTGGGTACGATAGTGGAAACATTTGTGGACTGTTTAACGTTGGTGATATTAAGCTTTTTTCAGTTTCTTCAGGTGTACTTGCAACACTGAGATGGCTGCCGGGGTAACACCGGAAATTCTTGATGCCTGGCCAAGAGAGACCGGCTGGACCCTTGTTAATTTTTCAACAACTTCATTGGAGAGTCCGGAAAGCCCAGAGTAGGTAAAGTCGTGGGGTAGCAAGACGGACTCCATTTTCTTAAACCGTGCTACTTGTTCGTGCTGTCGATCAATATATCCTTTAAATTTCACCCGCAGTTCAATTTCATGCCTGACTGCTCCACTACTCAACTCTGAAATTGCATTCATCTCTTCATCTCCCAAGGGAAGGGACATGAAAGAGCTTATGGTGAGCTCAGGTCTTCGAAGCAGGTCGGCAAGGGAACATTTTTGCTTTAACGGGGTGGAGCCAAGTGAGGCGAGAGAATCATTAAGTGGTTGGGTCGGTTTTACGGAAATTGTTTCAAGGACCCTGGTGCCGTCATCAATAGCCGCCTGTTTCTTTTTGAACCTGTTATTTGTCTTGTTGTCAACCAGTCCAATGTCATGACCTATCTGCGCCAGGCGGCTATCCGCATTGTCTTCCCGTAGTAAGAGTCTGTATTCAGCCCGGGAGGTGAAAAGTCTGTATGGTTCGATTGTGCCGCAGGTGACCAGGTCATCTATGAGGACTCCAATATACGCCTGGGATCTGTCAATGAGTAGTGGTTCGCTATCCTGAGTATAACGCACGGCGTTGATGGAGGCGATAAGGCCCTGGGCCGCAGCCTCCTCGTAGCCGGAAGTGCCGTTGATTTGACCGGCAAGAAAGAGGCCTCGGAGTTTTTTACATTCAAGGGATGGATGCAGGCCAAGGGGGTCGATATAGTCGTACTCTATTGCGTAGCCGGGACGGATAATTTTGGCATTTTCAAAGCCCTTAATCGAATTGACCATAGCCTGTTGGGTTGAAAGGGGCAGGCTTGTGGGGATCCCGTTTGGATAAATTTCTACTGTATCGAGTCCTTCTGGTTCAACGAAGATCTGGTGTCTGGTTTTTTCAGGAAAGCGCATCACCTTGTCTTCTATGGAAGGGCAGTATCTCGCTCCAATTCCCTGGATAACACCTGCATACAGGGGGGACTCGCCAATACTGTTTCTGATTATTTCGTGTGTCTTTTCGTTGGTGTAAGTGATATGGCACGGGAGCTGCGGCAGGGTGTATTCTCCCTTGGAAGAATAGGAAAAATGGGCTGGGGGCTGGTCGCTGTGCTGACTTTCCAGTTCTGAATAATCGATTGTGTTGGCGTCAAGACGGGGGACGGTTCCGGTTTTCATTCTTCCTACCTCAAACCCGTGGTCCTTGAACCAGGCTGCAAGGCTTCTCGAAGGGGCGTCACCAAGTCTACCCGCGCCGAAGTTTTTGAGGCCGACATGCACCAGTCCATTTAAAAAGGTACCTGTTGCAACCACCACAGCCTTTGCAGGTATCTCTTCGCCTAACGAGGTGGTAATTCCACAGACCCGGTCGTTTTCCAGGAGTAAGCCGGAAACCACTGTCTGTTTCACCGTAAGATTTGGCTGGTTCTCTATCACGGATGTCATTCGAAGCCGGTATAGCAGTCTGTCCGCCTGGGCACGAGAGGAGCGAACAGCCGGGCCTTTACTGGTGTTGAGTGTTCGGAATTGAATGGATGTGGCGTCGATATTTTTCGCCATTTCACCCCCGAGGGCATCAATTTCCCGCACCAAATGCCCTTTGGCAAGTCCACCGATAGCGGGGTTGCAGGACATTGCCCCAATTGTGTCAGCATTTATAACAGTGAGCAGGGTACTGGATCCCATTCTAGCTGCAGCAAGAGCAGCTTCGCATCCGGCATGTCCAGCGCCAATTACGACGATATCATATTCTTCGTGGTTCATAGTTTCATTCTGTTTAAAGGCTAGTGTTACTCTCTTTTTTCCACCAGATTAACGCCCAGCGTACAGGTGTCTCACGTTCCACTGTAAAGCCGCCGTCGTTTCTGTCTGTTATTCGACTGTTAATATAATTATTTAAACTACTCTTTTCATTATCGTTAAGATTCTGAAACATCCATTGAAAAGACTGAAACGCCTCTTCCATTGTTTTGAAATGTAGTTCTTTATCAATTTCAAGGACAGTAACATTTGGGTGAATACCAAGGTTGTAGAGAGTATTCAGGGTGTAGATATAATCAGGTCCCGGCTGGAAGTTTCTGCCAATGGCATGAAACGCTGCCGCTTCAAAAGGCGTGGAGCCGATACGATCACTTATAAAAACAAATTTTTTGGCAAAGCTATTAATTTTAATCAGGGCGGCCTCTAAATCTTTGACCCCCATGGAACGGGATGCCACAGCGATATCATGTGGCTCTATGTTCTTTTTGGCCCAGTCATCTTCCCAGGCACATTGAATAGTTCTAATGTTCTCAATTCCATCTTCTTCAGCACTGTTGTTAAGTGTTTTCAGCATACCAGCTGAAAAATCGATAGCAGTAATCGATTTTACTGTTTTTGCAATGGGAAGGGCGAGGGTACCAGGCCCGGCACCAATGTCGAGGACGGTGGATGAATTGCTAAGAGGAAGATGGGAGAGAAAAAGATCCACATAGGCATTGTTTTTAGTTCGTTCTGCAAAACCCTTAGATTTACTGTCCCAATCCTTGGGGCCTTTTTTTTCCCAGCCTTTTTGGGCCATAGCTTCCGCGCGGAGAAGCGGCCAGTCGATATCTTCGTATCTGTACGGAGTAGAAGCGGTCATAATATGATATAAACTGAAATGTTGAAGAGCTGGAACTGTTTTAAGACCTCAGAGAATAGCATAGCAGGTACCCTTTAGCAATATGGTGTGATAGATTTCAAACAAAAATGTTTGACACCGGGGGGAGAATATGGTTAATATTTTGGTTTTGTTATTTGTCATCCCATAGGGAAAAATTCTATTTATGGGATATGTTGGTCTTGGGAAAGAAGACGAAGACATTTCAAAGTGAGACTACCCCAAGGGCTTGAAAACTAAAAAAGTACTCCATGGTTTACCATGGATTCTAGATCAAAAGGATTTTTAAAATGAGCAAGCGAACTTTTCAACCAAGTAATTTAAAGCGTAAGCGCTCCCATGGATTTCGCTTAAGAATGAGTACCAAGGCCGGACGTGCTATTATCCGTGCACGCAGGGCCAAAGGACGCAAAGAGCTTTCTGCGTAAATTGGTCAATCAGCGACTTTCTAAAGCCCAGCTTGTAAGAAAGGGGTGGGAGTATAAGAAAGTTTACAGCAGGGGAAAACGTTTGCATGGTGAAGGCTTCACTCTGGTCTGTCTGTCAAACGAGACCGATGACAGCAGGCTGGGAATAAGCGTTCATCGAAAGATTCGTGGCGCGGTAAGAAGAAATCGAATCAAACGAATTATCAGGGAGTCGTTTAGACTTGAGCGAAAACAGTTTCCAGAAGGTATGGACATTGTTTTCGCTGTGAGACCAGACTTTGCCTTGAAGAATCCCAGCGAAATCTGCAGAGCTGTGGGAAATATCACAGCTGGATTTACTTGTTATCATAACAGTTGAGATGAAGATAGGTGAATTTCCAAAAGCAGTATTTATTGGAAGTGTGAAAGGGTATCAATATCTTATTTCACCTCTCCTGCCACCCTCTTGTCGTTTCACTCCAACCTGTTCCGCATATACAATTCAGGCAGTTGAGAAGTATGGAGTAATTCGAGGTGCCTTTATGGGGCTTTTTCGACTGTTGCGCTGCCACCCTTTCTCCCGAGGCGGGTATGATCCAGTACAGTAATCTGGCTTCCCGTCATTTGTTTTTTAACTGACACATTTCCCGGTTTCGTCACCATTAAACGGACAGTTCATGGACACCTATAGAGCCTTTCTGGCAATTATTATCTCTTTTGTTATTCTTCTTGGTTATCAATATTTCTTTGTCGGTTTTGATCAGCCTGTAGCTGTTGAAGAAACAGCAGTACAGGACACCGCTACCGGGACCAATTTACAGAATCAAGGGAGCCCCACTACTCAAGTCGCCCCGAAGGTACAGGCCCAAACCGTAGTTGCTGAGGTTATCAATTACGACCGGGAACCTCAAAATATCACCATTGATACCGATCTCTACACGGCAATATTGTCGGAAGACGGCGGTACCATTACAAGCTTTGTCCTTAAGAACCAGAAAGAGACCAATGAAAAGGACTCTCCAGGTATGCAGCTGGTGAAGACAGATGCAAGCCAGGGGTTTCCGCTTCAATTCACCTGGGGAAGTGCGATTGGCTCACGGATTCTTTATGACAGTGACGTGCAGGATGTCAGTTTGTCAGCTGGCAAAGATAGAACAGAGGTTCGGCTGGTGGCACAGGCTGGAAATGGACTGGTTGTTGAGCGGATTTACAGCTTTAACAATAACAGCTATTTAATTGATCTTTCTGTGAGGGTTCTGAACAGTTCCGATGCAATTCTTCAAGGCACCCCGGCACTCGGTCTGGTAAATACACGCTTTGAAGGGGTGGTCAGTCCGGCGAACAGGTTTCTCTTTGGAGGCCCGGCAGCATTTATTAATGGAGAACTCAGTGAAGTAAAAGCTGACGAGTTTGAAGAGGGACCAAAAACTCTTCAGGGAGCAATCGACTGGGCAGGCTATGAAGGTAATTATTTCCTCTGTGCAGTAGTGCCCCTTGATGGATCCGGGCAAACTTTTACCATGCAGGGTACTGAAGATCTTGCCAAAACCCAGGTGGGTGGTGTTTTAGATACCTTGCAGCCTGGTATGGAGAAAGAATACAAATACCATGTGTTCTATGGTCCTAAGAAGCTAAAGATGCTCAAGGAAATTGGTTATAATCTTGATCGTTCTGTTAATTTCGGCTGGTTTGACGTGCTTGCAAAGCCGGCACTCTGGCTTTTGAACATGTTTCATAGTGTATTTCATAACTACGGTATTGCCATTATTCTGGTAACAGTGCTTTTTAAAGCTGCCTTCTGGCCGATTTCCCAAAAGGGAATGAAGTCCATGAAGAACATGCAGAAGCTTCAGCCAAAAATGGCTAAGATTAAGGAGAAGTACAAAAGCGATCCTACCAAAATGAACCAGGAGGTTATGGCCTTATATAAAACATATAAGGTGAATCCTCTCGGTGGTTGTTTACCAATGGTCCTGCAGATCCCCGTGTTCTTTGCCCTTTACAAAGTGCTGCTCCAGTCCATTGAGCTTCGCCATGCACCTTTTATGTTGTGGATCACAGACCTTTCAGCCCCTGATCGTCTCTTTATCGGTTTTGACCTGCCATATCTGGGTGGTTTACCTGTTCTGACACTTTTGATGGGAGCTTCCATGTTCTTCCAACAGAAGTTAACACCGACTACCGCCGATCCAACCCAGGCTAAAATAATGATGTTTTTACCTGTGGTATTCACGTTTATGTTTCTCAACTTTGCATCAGGACTCGTTCTTTACTGGTTTGTGAATAACCTCCTTTCTATTCTTCAGCAGGTGCTTATAAATAGAGACAGGAAGACACCATCCACAACTTGAGGAGAGTTGCCTTAGGTTTTTTATGAGGTAAGAGAGTTGGTGAGATACAAATGAAGAAGGTTATTTAATGTCTTTAAATAAGAAAGATTTTTACGGGAAAGAAGTTACCGACGCCATAAAAAAAGCATGCGAGAGTTTTGGTGCGGCTCAGGAAAAGCTCGATATTGAAGTTGTTGAAACGGGGTCTACGGGGATTTTTGGTCTCATTCGTAAGAAGGCCCATATTCGGGTAGCGTTGAAGCCGGAAGTTGAAGAAGAAGACGATATCTTCGCTGTCGGCAAGATTGTCGATTCTCCTGTTAAGCCAGCTGAGAAAGCTAAGGCCAAACCCGCCAAGCCAGCTGCTGCAGTTCCTGCAGTTCCTGCAGCAGCGAAAAAAACTCCAGAGGAACCGGTTGCTGAGGATAAAAGCGAGGTTGTTGAGCCTCCCACTGAGCCGGTTGCAAAAGAAAAGAGTGAGATACCTGCTAGAGCAGAGGTGACAGAAGAGGTTGAAGAGGAAGCAAGTTCTGAAAGTGTTGAGGTTGTAAAGGCGGAACTGCTGGAAATTGTGAAGCTCATGGGCTTTCCTTCAACACTTGATGTTGAAGTTAAGGGGTTGTCAATATCCTGCACACTTCGTGGCGATTTTGAAAGTGAACTAGCCGGAGTGGATGGTAAAGTTCTTGACAGCCTGCAGTATCTTCTGAGAAAGGTCGTCAGTCGTAAGGTTCCAGAAAGATTGCGAATTGCTCTTAATGTGGGAGATTTTCGGGAAAGGCGCCTTGACGAATTAAAAGAAAAAGCCGTTGAGCTTGCGACCCAGGTTAAAGAAGACGGTAAAACCCAGGTACTGCCTGCCTTAAACCCTTCTGAACGACGTGCAATTCACATGATTCTCCAGGAAGACAAGGAGATTCGAAGTCGATCTGTGGGTGATGGTTTGTTTAAAAAGATCCTCATCTATAAGCCAGGTAAAGGCAACCGGGGTGGAAGAAAACGTTCCGGTTCCAGGGGACGACAGGGTAAGGGTGGACAGAATCAAAAAACAAAAAGGGACTCCTGAGTTTTCCCGTGTACTGTCTTCGTTAGTACTTTGTTCCATAGAAGCTGGAATTTCAGACTCTGTGGAAATGACGTGTCGGTGATTTCTTGAATACCTCCAGTAGAGAAGAAACTATTGCAGCCATATCTACTCCTCCCGGTGCCGGGGGGATAGGTATAATCCGTGTGAGCGGTGCCCAGTCACTGGCCATACTCAAAACTCTTTTTTTTCCAAAAGACAGCGGTTGTTTATATCGCAGTCATCAGTTCTACTACGGTCATCTTCGCCATCCGCATAGCGGAACTATTGTGGATGAAGTCCTTCTTGTCTACATGGCAGCGCCCAACACCTATACCCGAGAAGATCTGGTCGAAGTCCATTGCCACGCAAGCTACCTTGTTTTGCAGAATGTTCTGGAATTAATCCTGGACAGAGGCGCGCTCCTTGCCGAGCCCGGAGAATTTACAAAACGAGCTTTTTTAAATGGTCGTATTGATTTAACCCAGGCCGAAGCTGTCATCGATATTTTATCTGCGAAAACCAGAAAAGGTGTTGATCTCGCCCAGGAACAACTATCTGGAGCTTTGTACCGTCAAATTGAACCGATTCGAGAGTCTCTCGTCCATGCGAAGGCTGTTGTGGAGGTTGCCATTGATTTTCCGGATGAGGATCTTGAAATTGTAGATCATAGCAATATGATTGAGCAATTACGTCGTGACGTTCTGGGCCCATTAAAAAAACTTCTGGCCGGAGTTGGCCAGGGGCGGCTCTATCGTGATGGGATTTCTATGGTTATAGCCGGATTACCAAATGTAGGTAAATCTAGCCTGTTGAACACGATGCTCCAGGAAGAGAGGGCGCTGGTTACGTCTATTCCCGGAACGACCAGGGATTCCATTGAGGAAATTATCGATATTGGTGGAGTACCGGTTCGTATAATCGATACCGCCGGAATCCGTGATGGCGCCGGGGAAGTTGAAGAGTTAGGTATAACGAGAGCAAAGGCACTTATTAATAAAGCTGATCTTGTCATTTTTCTGGTGGATGGTTCTCGGGCGATTTCTTCTGGTGATCAGGAACTCTTTCGTCAGGTAAGTCACAAACCTGTGCTGGTTGTTGTGAATAAGATAGATATTTGTCAGCAGGAGACGTTTGATCTCTCCTTTTTAGGTGATGTTGTAAATCAGGTGTACATTTCCGCGAAAAAACAGAGTGGTATAGATGATCTGAAACAGGCAATCTTTAAGGAAATTTTATCCGGTACAGAACAGTGGGAAGAGGATAGTTGTGCGCCTAATTTACGCCATAAGGTCGCTTTGACCAGTGCCTTTGAAGCAACTGAGAGAATTCTTGTTACCCTGGAACATGGTATGACATATGATCTCATTGCTGTCGATTTACATGAGTGCCTCGACTGTCTTAAAGAGATAGTTGGAGAAACGACCACTGAAGATATTCTGGATGTGATTTTTGAACAATTCTGCCTGGGGAAATAGGTCTATTTCCCGCTTTCGACGAGGCTCTACGTGACGGTTATGTGGTTAATATGTAGTGTTTTAGTCACAATTTTGTTTCTGAACATTTACTGTAAGTACTATTTTTGGCAGTTTGAACAAAAAAAACTGGCTCTGCCTCCAATTACCTCTTTTTTGATGATGGAGGAACAACAACTGCATTTTTCTCCATTTTTCCCATAAACTTTGAAATTCATCTGGAAATAACCGCTTTCCTGGTTGGCGTTGAGAAAGTCACTTATGGTGGAGCCACCACATTCAATTGCATGCTTCAGCACCTTCCTGATGTTGTCGATTAGATCGCTCCAGTTCTTTTTTGTCAGGGAATTTATTTTTCGAGTCGGCCTGATCCGGGCCCGAAAAAGTGATTCGCTCGCATATATGTTACCAATGCCGACAACTACTTGACTTGTCATGATAAATTGCTTTACTGTGATGTTTCTGTTGGAGGCGGTTTTGTAGAGGTAATCTGCGGAAAAGCTGTCGTCAAAAGGTTCCGGCCCAGCGGTTTTGAAAATAGTACTTTCCTTCTGCTGAGCATCACTCGCAGACAAAAAATGAACAGAGCCGAATCGCCGAACGTCATTGAGGCGTAATGCTTTGCCATCGTCCAGGCCGAGTTCGATATGGTCATGTTTGGTTTTCCTGCTGCTTCCTGGGAAAATACCCATGTTGCCAGTCATTCCCAAATGAACTATGAAGAGTGATCCCGAATTCAGAGCTATCTGAATATATTTTGCTCTTCTTGTTACATCAGCAATCTTTTCACCTCTCAGCTTCTTTCGAAGGATTTCGTAGGGGACTGGAGTTCGCAGATGTTTGCCGCTATGCCAGATTGATATGATGGTTTTTCCTTTGAGATGTGGACGTAGGCCCCTGGTTATGACTTCGACTTCAGGTAGTTCCGGCATTGTTCCTCACGGTGAATTTGTTATGGAGAGTGTTAGTAAGAAAACAGTCTTTTTCAGAGTAAAGAGCTATAAACAGGAATGGGCTACAAAGCAAGTTTTGAAATTTTCTGTTTTGTGCAGCAAGCTGGCAGATTGTTTTCTATAGATGTGAGAATTTTAGAAAATACTTGCAGTTTCAACGGTTTTTGCTAATAAATAGAGACATTGTTGGTGGAATGATAATTACAAATATGAGGATCTTATGGACGTATTTGCTGGAATGACTGCATATGATTTAGTGATAGCAGGGCTTTTTGCCCTACTTGTTGGTAGAGGCATTTGGCTCGGTCTTCTTAAGCAGGTAACTGGTTTCCTGGCACTCTATCTCGGCTATTTTGTTGCCAGTCAATATCACGATCAGATTTTTCCTGTGTTGAAAAATGTCTCTGACAACCCTAAGGTGATTTTTTTAACCAGTTATGTGATTCTTTTTGTAGCCACGTATATTATCATTATGCTTGTAGGCAAAGGGCTGGGCGCGGTTATCAATCTTACTATCACCTCCTGGTTTGATCGTTTACTTGGAGCGGTTGTTGGTTTTGCAAAGGCAGTAATACTAACTGTACTGTTGCACATGGTGCTTGGTACTGTTCTAGCGCCAGAAAATCAGATGCTCCGAACCTGCATTACTTGTGATGGTTTGAATGGTGCGGCTGATTTTACCCGCCAGTTTATTCAAAATGAAGAGGTTCGGAAGTCACTTTTGCAGAAGCAGCCTGCAATTGCCCTTGATGCCGTTAAGGAATATTTAGCTCCGTCTAAGGATTGAAAAAGCAACGGTCTTTTCTCCCTTAATGTGGTCAAGATTTGAAATTTGAATAACAAATGGGCTATAATTTTAATGAGCCTTGTAATTCAACAGCTTGCGGTTATGCCGAGATGTCAAGAGTGAGTAAACCGAGGCCCCCTGAATCTTTTGTGCAGAGGGAGTATCGAGCAGTCTCAAAAGAGACTACGCTGGTATCTTCTCTTGTACGTATTAAAGATACAGATCTGCAGATATTTTCAGAAAGGGATGTCACAGAGGATGCAAAAGCTCTAGCATTACAGTATCGGCTTCAGATCGAGAGTTATATTCAGAAACACCCCGGGTTTGAGCGCGCGTTATTACCTTTGAAAGCGCATGAGCTGGCACCGGCTATTGTCAAAGATATGTGTGCTGCCGGTCTTAAAACGGGAATAGGGCCGATGGCGTCTGTGGCTGGTAGCATAGCTGAGTTTGTAGGGGTCGCTCTGTTGAAGTCCGGCTGCCGGGAAGTGATCGTTGAGAACGGCGGGGATGTTTATTTACACCGCGACACCGATGCCACGGTGGCTATTTTTGCCGGAGATTCACCTCTTAGTATGTGCATTGGAGTAAAGCTGAAAGCGGAGCGGATGCCGCTCGGCGTGTGTACATCTTCAGGGACGGTGGGGCACTCTTTGAGTTTTGGTGTTGCAGATTCTGTGACTGTAATTTCAAAATCGACTTCTCTTGCCGATTCAGCAGCGACCCGACTTGGTAATGAGGTCGGGAAAAATTTAAGTGCTGAGGCGGCAATTCAGCACACTCTTGAGCTGGGTAAATCCATTGAAGGTGTTGATGGTATCGTTGTTGTTTTGGGGGATAAGGTAGGAGCAGTGGGAGACGTTGAACTGATTAGACTGGGGTAATATTCATTGAAGCAATTATTGGTTGCTGAAAAAAGAAAAAATCTCTACGGCATTGAAGAGGCTGGTTATGACTGATACCACACCTATGCGGGGAGACGAGGAATTGCGGAAGGTAGATCGTAAGTATCTTGTTTTTTATTTGCGTGTGTTTGATGGAATGAGTAGCAAGATCTTAGGGCACCTCGTTGATATTTCTGAAAAAGGCATAATGTTGATAAGTGACAGTCCTCTGGAGATTAACGAAGACTATCGACTTCGTATGCGTTTGCCAACCCATATGAGGGAGAGAAATGAAATTCTGTTTAATGCTACCAGCCGTTGGTGTAAAAGCGATTCCAATCCGGATTTCTATCGTGCCGGTTTTCAGATGCATGACTTGAATCCATTAAACAGCAGACTTATCTCAAATCTTATTAGAGATTTTGGTTATGTGGACAGTTAAGGTTCTTTCATTGCTTCAGTAAGTAGTTCATCCCGGTGTTTTTCAACAAAATTGTCAAGATGATCCTGCCAGTTACCAAACACGTTTAGTTGTAAGTCCTTGAGCACCTTATTCTCAAGAATTGAGTTGGCGGGTCTGTGGGCGGGAGTCGGGTACTCCGCAGTTGTGCATGGTCGCATGGAGTAGGGCACCTCCATTGCGTCGAGGAAGTATCTGGCAGCCCCATACCAGCTTGAGTATCCTTCCGAGGTTGTGTGTGCGATTCCGGTGATATCAGAACTAATTAATTTCTCGATCTGGGAAGCCAGATTGTAGGACCATGTGAGAGAACCGTACTGATCGTCTACTACCTTCATTTCCCGTTCTGGAGCAGTAATTGCGAGCTTTAACATTGTTTTGAGAAAATTAGGCCCGGTCGAGGAGTAGAGCCAGGCAGTTCGCAAGATGATGTGGTTTGGTGCATATTTGATCACCGCCCTTTCTCCAGCGAGCTTGCTTCTTCCGTATTGTGACAAGGGGTTCGGTCCATCAGACTCCAGGTAGGCTTCTGGGGCAGGTTTGTTACCGTCAAAAACGTAATCAGTTGAGATGTGAATCAGCCTGGCACCCAGACGATCTGCTGCTTGAGCTATAAATTTTGGGCCTTCAGCGTTGACCTTCCACGATAAGTCCAATTCTGATTCGCAGCCGTCCACGGCAGTGTATGCCGCGCAGTTGATTATGGTGTCGGGTTGTACTTCCTGCAGGTAACCATCGATACTCGATTGGTTACCAATATCGACCTGTGGAAAATCGCAGCCTACTGTTTCGTTTTTGTTTGCGAAAAGAGAACAACAGTCGGATCCGAGCTGGCCGTTTGCTCCAATTATTAAAATTTTCATGTTTTCTCTTTATCTCTGGAGTTTTTCTTCGGCAACGAAGTCAGCAATATATTGTCCGTACTGGTTTTTCAACATGTCGGTGGCAAGGCTTGCCAGTTGATCTACATCTATGTATCCAAGTTCATAGGCAATCTCTTCAATACAGGCCACTTTAAGTCCCTGACGCTCCTGAACCGCCTGCACATAGCTTGATGCCTGTTGTAAAGATTCATGGGTGCCGGTGTCGAGCCAGCAGAAGCCCCGGCCCAGAGGGGCAACTTTAAGCTTGTCCCTGCGAAGATATTCATTATTAATATCAGTTATTTCTAATTCACCCCTAGCCGACGGTTTGACCGCTTCTGCAATTTTAATAACATCGTTATCGTAAAAATATAGTCCTGGTACAGCGTACTTTGATCTGGGCTTTTCTGGTTTCTCCTCAATGCCGATCACTTGTTTGTCGTCGTCAAATTCAACAACTCCGTAGCGTTCAGGGTCTCTTACCAGGTAACCGAAGATGAGACCGCCTTCCTGTATTTGAGCACAGTCCTGCAGGATCTTTGAAAATCCTGGTCCGAAAAATATATTATCACCAAGGATTAGAGATACACTGTCATCTCCAATGAAATCCTTACCAATGATAAAAGCCTGTGCCAGTCCTTCAGGTTCTGGTTGTGCAGCATAGCTAATCGACAGACCTAACTGGGAGCCGTCACCAAAAAGCTCCTCAAACCTGGGCAGGTCGTGGGGTGTTGAAATTATCAGGATTTCCCTGATACCGGCAAGCATTAACACAGAAAGGGGATAGTAGATCATCGGTTTGTCATAAACCGGTATAATCTGTTTACTTATCACCTTTGTCAATGGGTATAGTCTGGTGCCGGAGCCACCGGCGAGGATAATGCCTTTCATTATTTATTCCGAAGTGGGAGGGATTAATTTGTTTGGAAATTCAGATTACTTGACGTATGTTTTATTATTTAGTGCCTTACTCCAGAAAAACTGCAATAAAAAACAAGTTATCTGGAGACTGTATTGAAATTAAGAACTTAGAGTAATTTTCAAGGCACTTATCCCGCTTGTCGGGGTTAGCGCCTATAATAAGAGATGTAGGATAAGCGAATATAACGAAGCATTACGCAAAAGGAAAACAAAAAATGACACCTTCTTTATTGTCCTGTTTTAAGGCTTATGATATCCGCGGCAAAGTGCCGGATGAACTGAATGTTGATTTAGCAGTCAAGATAGGACGAAGTTTTGCTGCGGTGTATGGACTGAAGAAAGTTGTGGTTGGGCGCGATATTCGACTGTCCAGTGAAGATCTGGTTACAGCCCTGACGGAGGGCTTGTGTAGTATGGGAGTGGAGGTTGTTGATCTTGGCCTGTGTGGTACAGAAGAAATTTATCATGCAACTTTCAGTATGGAGGGGGATGGGGTAGATGGAGGTGTTGTCGTCACCGCAAGTCATAACCCTAAAGATTATAATGGTATGAAGTTTGTGGTTAAAGGAGCGCGGCCGGTGACTGGCGAATCAGGGTTGGCCAAAATGTCGGAGATGATAGTTGCCGACTCTTTACCTCACCAGGCGGAGGTTTCCGGAAACAGTGTTCTCTTTGATTATAAAAATAATTATATAGAGCATCTGCTTGGCTACGTGGATATCGCAAAGTTGCAACCTATGAAAATAGTTGTCAACAGTGGGAATGGCTGCGCAGGGGCAATTGTTGATCGTCTTGAAACAAAACTGCCATTTACCTTTGTTAAGCTGCACCACAACCCGGATGGGACATTTCCAAATGGCGTCCCCAATCCATTGCTGCCTGATAATCGCGAGGAAACTGGGCGTGCAGTGATTGATAATGGCGCAGATTTTGGAGTAGGCTGGGACGGTGACTTTGACAGATGTTTTTTCTGGGATGAGAACGGTAATTTTATTGAAGGATATTATATTGTAGGGCTGTTGGCGGAGGAGATGCTCCTGAATGATGCGGGAGCAAAGGTCCTCTTTGATCCGAGATTAACATGGAACAGTGAAGAGCAGATTAGTCAGGCGGGTGGTAAGGCAATCATGACCCGGACCGGACACGCCTTTATCAAGGAAAGAATGCGCCTTGAGGATGCAGTATATGGTGGTGAGATGTCAGCCCATCACTATTTCAGGGATTTTGGTTATTGTGATTCTGGGATGATTCCCTGGCTTTTGGTTGCAGCTATTGTGAGCCGCAAAAAGAAACCCCTTTCTGAATTGGTGTCTGAGCGCGTGGCCGCTTATCCCGTGTCAGGTGAGATTAACAACAAGGTCGCTGACCCCGATGGAGTGATAGCGGCAATTGAGAAAAAATACCATGCCGGAGAAAAAGATTATACAGACGGACTCTCAGTCGCTTTTCCGAACTATCGTTTTAATGTGAGAAAATCGAATACCGAACCTCTTTTAAGATTAAATGTTGAAACAAGAGGCGATGAAAATCTTCTTGAAGAAAAAACCAAAGAACTCCTGGATATGATAAAAGGTTAGTTTCTACAAGATTACCTGTTGTGCTATGTTCATTGCCCAATAAAATAAAAAATTACCTATAGATAAGGAAAACAATTATGAAAATACAACCAGTAATTTTGGCAGGTGGTACTGGAAGCAGGTTGTGGCCATTATCCAGGGAGTTGTATCCCAAGCAGTTGTTGCAGTTAACAGATGATACCTCGCTCTTGCAGACCACATTG
This sequence comes from Desulfobulbaceae bacterium, assembly GCA_024227155.1. Classification (GTDB taxonomy): domain Bacteria; phylum Desulfobacterota; class Desulfobulbia; order Desulfobulbales; family Desulfocapsaceae; genus Desulforhopalus_A. The sequence goes on along the minus strand of JAAELB010000393.1, from coordinate 10,882 downwards.
CTCAGGGTAGCTGAGCTTCCGGGGGTGTTGCCCCCTGTTGTTGTTGTTGGAGAAGAGCATCGGTTTATAACCCTTTCCCAGATAGAAGCTCTGGAGAAGTTTGATGAATTTACTGTTTTGCTTGAACCTGAGGGCAAAAATACCGCTCCAGCCATATGTGGTGCGGCTCATTTTTGTCGGCAGTTAGGCGATGACGTTGTGTTGTTGGTATTGCCCGCCGATCATATAATACTCAAAAATGATGCCTTTAAAGATGCGGTGATTGAAGGCGCTGGGCTGGCTGCAGGCGGTGGTGTTGTGACCTTTGGTATTCAACCAACGGTGCCGGAAACCGGTTATGGTTATATTGAGCAGGGTGAGGGGCACTCGGTGGTATCCTTTAAAGAAAAACCTGATTTAGCTACCGCAACCGACTACCTGGCAAGGGGCAATTATTTTTGGAATAGTGGTATGTTCGCCTTTTCTCTGAAGACTGTTCTAGGTGAGATAGAGCGTTATGCACCTGAGATTTTCTTCGCTATGGAAAGTGCTGTAAAAAAAGGCTCCAGTGATGGTCGTTTTTTTCGTTTTGATGAGGCGGCAATGTCTCAGTCGCCCAGCGATTCAATAGATTATGCTCTGATGGAGAAAACTGATAATGCCGCCGTTGTAGCTGCAGATCTCGGCTGGAGTGATATCGGTTCCTGGAAGGCTCTTTGGGAGGTTCAGGAGAAAGATGAATCCGGCAATGTTGCAATGGGTGATGTGTTGCTGGAAGATACCAGAAATTGTCTTGTCCGGTCGGAAAAAAAACTGGTAGCAACGGTGGGGCTTGAAGATACTCTGGTAGTTGAAACGGCTGATGCGGTTTTGGTTTCACCCCTTTCCCGTTCGCAGGATGTTAAAAGTATCGTTACTACCCTGAAGAAACAGAAAAGGGAAGAGTATAGTGTTCACGCAACGGTATATCGCCCCTGGGGCAGTTATACGGTGTTGGAAGAGCAGCCGAGATTTCAGATTAAAAGAATTTCTGTCACCCCCGGTGCGAAGCTCTCCTTGCAAAAGCATCATCACCGCAGTGAGCACTGGGTTGTCGTTAGTGGTACTGCTCGGGTTACAAATGGTGAGTCAGTAGAGTTGCTCTATGAAAACCAGTCAACCTATATTCCTGCAGGTAATGTACACCGCTTGGAAAATCCAGGCGTGATAGAGTTAGAACTTATTGAAGTGCAAAATGGAAGTTATCTTGGGGAAGACGATATCGTTCGTTTTGATGATGTGTATGGCAGGGAAGATAAATAGCAGCAATATTGAGAGTAAATTAGGATTCAGCCGGGAAAGGCTGGTGTGTTGCTGCCTTTCCCGACGTTTAAACAATGTTCACGATCTCGTTAGTTTGGTAGTGCTTCTATATATTTATTCAGAGTTCGTCTTCCGTCTTTTGACACCCTTAAAAAACTCACTCCGGAGATATAGCGATTTTCCGAAGGAGATGAGTGGGTGGTTCGTCCTTCAAGGTCGATAAGATTGCCCTCAACTCCCAATGTAATGCGAAGCCGGGTGTCTGTGTGCAGCGGTTGGATTGTTTCAAGGCGTAATCCGTCAACGCAGACATCAAGTGTTCTTCCCATGGAATATGTACCTGGATTTCCGTCACCGTCAATAGTGAGGTAGTTTAGGAGGTGTCGTGCTTCGTGCCGCCTGAATTTACGCTGTTCTGGTTGTATCATCGTTGCACCTGGAAGGTTATTGGGTTGTATTACCCTCTGGGAAAAGACTGTGGATTGCTTGTTCTTCTGCCTTAACAATGCCTCTTTCTGTTATTAGTCCCGAGACCAGTCGCGCCGGAGTGATATCAAAGCTATAGTTAGCCGCTCTGGTATTTGGTGCAGTCAGAGAGACTGTTTGGATGACACCGTCTTTATTGCAGCCCATGACAGTGGTGACTTCTTCTTCTGATCTCTGTTCTATAGGTATATCATACCCTTTATCAAGCTCCCAGTCAAAAGTTGATGAAGGAAGCGCCACATAAAACGGGATATTATTATCGTATGCGGCCACGGCTTTCAAGTATGTTCCTATCTTGTTGGCTACATCTCCGGTATGGGTAGTACGATCTGTGCCAACCATGACCAGATCTACCATCTTGTTCTGCATCAGGTGGCCACCTGTGTTGTCGCAAATTAAAGTGTTTGGGATGCCTTCCTGTTGCAGTTCCCATGCTGTGAGTCTGGCACCCTGGTTCCATGGTCTTGTTTCGTCGACCCAGACGTGAATGGGAATACCTGCATCTCTTGCCGCATAGATAGGAGCCGTTGCACTGCCGTAATCGACAAATGCCAACCAGCCGGCGTTACAGTGGGTGAGAATGTTAACCGGCTGGCCGTTTTTTTTGCTACTTATTTCTCTGATGATCTCAAGGCCATGCTCACCAATCCTTTTGCAAAAATTAGCGTCCTCATCGGCAATTGCACAAGCAGTGGAATATGCTATTTCCCTTTTTTCGGCAGGGCTTTCGGTATTTGTTAAAGCCGTCTGAATTCGTTCAATAGCCCATAGCAAATTCCTGGCTGTTGGTCTGCTGTTATTCAGTGAGGCTGAAAATGTATTCATGTACGAGTCGAATTCATTATCCGGTGCATAAAGTGCGGCTAAGTACATGCCAAAGCCTGCTGTTGCGCCAATAAGGCCCGCCCCTCGAACGTACATCTCTTTGATTGCTCGTATGGCATCTTCTGGTTTGGTCAGTTTTTCAATAACAATTTTATGGGGAAGTAGTCTTTGGTCGAGAATACAGATTTCTCTTTTATTTTTGGGGTTTGGCCAGATGGTTCTTTGGTGGAGTCCATTTATTTTCATGAGTGATGTCAGTAAGTTGTTGTTTTTATTGCTGGAGGATATTGTTAAAGATGAAGGAGCTTATGGATCTATCTTATTCTTTCATGTGAGAAAAGTAAATCAGTTCACATTAAAGATGGTTGCTGTTTCTTCTTGTTTGTAGCGAATTCTTACGAAAATGTAAATAAAAGCAAATGGTAATACAAAAATGGATGTTTGTGGTTGATTTGTTACCTTGGGCTTGCTTGATTTCTCTTGGTGGTTGAGGGGATGAACTCAACGGGACATTCTGAATCTGCCTATAACAATTAGGTGTAACTTGCAGTATGCAGATCTTGATATATTATGTTACCGTTGTTGTCGGACATAGTGTTGCTAGCGCCAGTGTTTTGGCCTCCAAATGTAAAGATGTAACCGTAAGGAAGAGATATGAAAAAGATAGAAGCTGTAGTTAAGCCATTTAAGCTTGATGATGTAAAAGATGCCTTGAATGAAATTGGTATTACGGGGATGACAATCTCTGAAGTTAAGGGGTATGGGCGTCAGAAAGGGCATACTGAAATATATCGTGGGGCTGAGTATGTGGTTGATTTTATCCCAAAGATAAAAATTGAAATTGTGGTGCCGGCAGATCGGGTCGATGAGGTTGTAGGTAAGGTTCGTGGGGCCGCAAATACTGGTAAAATTGGTGATGGTAAAATTTTCGTTCTGCCCATAGAGCGTGTTGTGCGGGTTCGTACGGGTGAAGAAGATCGTGATGCGGTGTAATGTATGTTAGCTGCATTTCGTGCTGAACGAGAAAAACTTCAGAATAACTGGTCCCTGCGCGGTGATGCTGGCAAGGTGCTGAAGGCGCATACAAAGGTAGTTGATGAATATATCGTCGGCAGCTGTCGCGGGGCTAATCTTGCCCACTGTGAAGACAATGTCGCTCTTGTTGCTGTCGGAGGCTATGGCAGGCAAGAGATGTTTCCAGCCTCTGATGTCGATCTGATGATTCTTTACCGTCCGGAAGTAAAGGAGCAGATTACCACTATTGCAGATGCTGTGCTGTATCCACTTTGGGATACTGGTCTGGATGTAGGTCATGGGGTTCGGACTGTTGAGGAATCTATAAAGCATGCGGGAGAAGAATATTTCTTTCTGGTTGCCTTGCTTGATGCCAGGCTTCTCGCTGGTGCAGAATGTCTTTATGACGATCTCATGGCAGAGTTTCGCAGTAAATATGTTGATGGTCACCGCGAAGAGTTTGTCTTGAGGATGAAGGAGTATCGGCAAAGTCGGCTTGAGCGGTTTGGTAGTCACAGTTATTTGCTTGAACCACACATAAAGGAAGGCCGTGGTGGTATGCGTGACATTCAGGCGATGATGTGGACGGCCCGGGTTGTGTTTGGTTTGAGAGGTATTGATGATTTTCAGGATGCTGGCCTTTTGCTCGAAGAAGAAAAGGAAGGGTTTCTTGTGGCTCAAAATTTTCTTGTCCGTTTGAGGTGTCATCTACATTATTTGAGCAAGCGAAAGAATGATCAACTCTATTTTGAGCAGCAGGAAGATATAGCAGAAGCCTTTGGCTACAAGGAGGCAGATGGGGTTCGTGCTGTAGAGTATTTTATGATGGATGTTTATGGTGCCTTGCAAGTTGTTACTGTTACGACGGATCTTTTCTTCGACCACGTCGATGAGGTATTAGGTCTTACAGGAGTGGGTGGTAAGGTAAGTGACAAGGCTGTTGAAAAGGGCATAGAGATAAGGGGTGGCAGGATTCATCTCACCGCCTCAAAATCACAGCTGAATGCAAAGCCACAAACACTTGTTCGGGTTTTTCTTGCCATGTCCCGGTCGGGTTTACCAATGCATCACAGGTCGAGGAAAAATATTCCTGCATTTGTTAGCCTGATCACAGATAAAGAGAGATGTTCGCCGAGGCTTGCTAAAACATTCTTTGCCCTGCTGTTTGAGTCAAAGGATCTTCTTACCGTGCTTGGGACAATGCTTGAAACCGGGGTTCTCACTGCTGTTGTTCCTGAGTTTCAGAGAATAATTAAGTTGGCCCAGCACGATCTCTATCACATTTATACGGTTGATCGACACTCTTTGCAGACGGTTGCAGAGCTGCATGATATCGTTGATTCATGGGCGAGTATTGTTCTGGATATAAAAGAGTTGAAAGTGCTATATCTTGCCGCCCTGTTGCATGACATTGGTAAAGGTTCCGGGCGGGACCATTCTATTGAGGGGGCAACTGCTGCGCGAGAGGTTGGTTTGCGGTTTTGTTTTAGTGACGCTGAGTGTGATTCGCTTGAATTTTTGATCCAGTATCATCTGTTTATTCCGGAAAGCGCATTGCGTCGGGATCTCAACGATGCTGTATTTATAAAAAGATGTGCCGATATGATCGGTGATGTTGATAGACTCTCGATGCTTTATCTGTTGTCAGTTGCAGATTCTAAAGCCACGGGCCCATCCGCCTGGAGTGACTGGAAGGGCGCTTTGATGGAGGAGTTTTTTCTCAAGGTGTATCCGTATCTTGATCTGGGGCGCGATAGTGTGCAGGATGTTTCGGCCCACGAAGAGCAGGGAGTTGAGTGGCTTCGAGAGCAGATTCTCGTTCAGCTTGCCGGTGAAAGCAACCTGAAGGTCGATGTGGACAGTCTTGGTACAGATTATATTCTTTCATTTTCGCCGGAAGTTATTGCTGGTCATGTAGTGATACAGAGGGACAGGTATCGGCGAATCAGGCAGAAATCGTTTGTTCAGGCCATCGACTGCGACGATTCCTGGACGTTGTTAATAATGACGACGGACAGGCCGGGGCTGCTTGCGAAGATTTGTGGGGTAATGGCTCTTAATAACCTTTCTGTTACTAAGGCACAGATTTTTACCTGGACTGATGGAACTGTCGTTGATGTGTTGGATGTTCGTTCAACTGATGGCCTGAGTTTTGCTGAGAAAGATTGGCAGGATCTTAATGATCAACTTGATATGGCAATAGAGCATCGAATGGGGTTGAGTCATCGTCTCTACGCCAAGTTAGCCTCAACTTTTGGCAGGAAGAGCCAGTTGGTGGGGGATGTCGCTTCGAAGGTGGTCGTAGACAATAAAAGCTCCGAGAGTTTTACTGTAATAGAGGTGTATGCCGCCGATTTGCCGGCTCAGCTCTATTATATAACCCAAGGGCTGGCTGATTTTGGAATTAACATCCATAAGGCATATATTGCCACTGAGGTTGAGCAGCTTATCGACGTTTTTTACGTGTTGGATGTGGATGGTAAAAAGCTTGCCGATGAAGGGTTTATTCAGGAAATTACACAGGGTGTGCTTCACTCTATTACCAATAGCAGCAGGTGAATGGGTTGCAAAAGTGTACCTCCGTAAATGGACATGCTTTGTCGAAAAAATGACAAACATGTAATAAAATCTCATTTGCTTGTTGCTAAAAATGTCAGAAATGTTATTTTGTGTTTGATTGGTTTTGAACTATAATAAGCGATGATGAGAAAATTATTACTGAATAGAAAGGAGACAGCAAGATGACTAGAGAAGAAATTATGCAAATCATAGAGGACGGGAACATTCAGTTTTTACGCCTCCAGTTTGTCGACATTTTTGGTTTCATGAAGAATGTTGCTCTTCCTAAAAGCCAGATCGAAAAAGCCCTTGATGGTGACATGATGTTTGATGGTTCATCCATTGATGGTTTTGTGAGAATTAACGAGTCAGATATGTATCTCAAGCCTGACTATGACAGCTTCACAGTATTGCCATGGAGGAATAAGGAAGGGATCGCAGCGGCCCGTATTATCTGTGATGTGTATAAGTCTGATGGTACTCCTTTTGATGGATGTCCGCGTGTCAATCTTAAGCGTGTTTTGGCCGAGGCCAAAGCGCTTGGTTATACGATGAACGTCGGTACTGAAGCTGAGTTTTTTCTTTTTGAAAAAGATGAGAAAGGCTTAGCCACCACTGTAACCAATGACGTTGCTGGCTACTTCTCTCTTGACCCGGAAGATACTGGTAATGACTGCCGTCGTGAAATTATTGAAACCCTGGAAAAAATGGGCTTTGAGATTGAGGCCTCTCACCATGAGGTTGCCGAGGGTCAGCATGAGATTAACTTTAAATATGCTGATGCACTTGCAGCTGCGGATAATACTGTAACTTTTAAGTGGGTCGTGAAGAGCATCGCTTCAAAGTACAATCTGCACGCTACCTTTATGCCAAAGCCGATTTTTGGAGTAAACGGTTCCGGTATGCATACCAACCAGTCCCTTTTTAACCTTGATGGTACTAATGCCTTTTTTGATGAGTCGGACTCATTGCAACTTTCCCAGGTTGCGTACTCCTACATTGCCGGGTCATTGAAAAATGCCCGTGCATTTACTGCGGTAACCAATCCCCTGGTGAACTCATATAAGCGCCTTGTGCCTGGTTATGAAGCCCCGGTTTATTGTGCTTGGTCCGCCTCGAACCGATCCGCGCTTGTACGTATTCCGGCATCTCGTGGTCTCTCGACAAGAACTGAAATTCGTAGTCCGGATCCAACCTGTAACCCATATCTTGCGTTGGCAATGATGTTGAATGCAGGGCTTGACGGTGTGAAAAATAACCTTAAGCCTGCGCCATCTGTAAATAAAGATATCTTTAAAATGACCGCTGAGGAAATGGCGGATGACGGTATTGTTATTTTGCCCGCGAGTCTGCAGGAGGCTATTGAAGAGTTTAAGGCGAATCCTCTTTCTAAAGAGACACTTGGAAGCCATATCTTTGAAAAGTATATTGAAGCGAAAGAAAAAGAGTGGGATAGCTATAGGACCGCAGTTACTGAGTGGGAGCTTAACGAGTATTTGAGTATCTATTAACCCTGTAAGTCGAGTGTAAATACTCTATCTGTTTGATTGGCTAAGGCCCGTGACCCTTTTAGGGACGCGGGCCTTTTTCTTTTCAGCCTTGATTTGCGGTACTTGCGAATTTATTTATTTGTAGGTAAAGAGTGTTGAGGTCTATAAAACGCAGGTAGAGAAAAACATGGTTAACAAGAAGCAGAAAGGTAAAGAGAAGATCGCCAGATTTCTTCCGGCAATACTGAAACAGAGAGGGTGGGAAAAGCAGCTGGATCTCCATTCCATTTTTGACAGGTGGCCAGATCTGGTGAGTGAAGATGCCGGGGAACATGCTGAGCCTCTAAAAATTGAAAGAGGGGTGTTGTGGCTGGAGGTTGAAAATTCCTCCTGGCTTGCCCAGCTCCAGTATGAAAAGTATGAGATGTTAGATAATCTCAATGACTTTCTTTCTCTTGGACGGCTCTCCGACATTAAAATGGTTCTGCCTAAGAAAAAGGATAAAAGCCCATACGAAGATGGGGCAAAGAGTGGGCCTGCGGTAAAGTTTGAGCGGCCATCCGACGAAAAAATTTCGAGTTTTAGAGAGCAGGTTTCCTGTATTGATGACGAAGAGTGCCGGGAAGCCCTGATGCAGTTCTGGTATCTGGCCAATGCATGTAAACGGAGTGAGAAGTAGCTCTCATTTTGATTTCAAAAAGTCCCGATTTATTCGGATTAGGCGTATACATATAGAGTGAAATGTTACATCAAAATATACTGAGTGCCATAGGTGAGACTCCCCTTGTCAGAATTAACAGGCTCTTTCAAAAAGATTCTGTGGAAATTTTTGGCAAAATTGAAATGACTAATCCGGGGGGGTCGGTCAAGGAGCGTATCTCGCTGTCAATGATTGAAGCAGGTGAAGCCAGTGGAGAGCTCACCAAGGACAAAATTGTCCTGGAGGCAACCAGTGGCAATACCGGGATCGGGCTTGCTATGGTGTGTGCTGCCAAGGGGTACAAGTGTGTTCTGGTTATGCCTGAATCTGCAAGTATAGAGCGCCGAAAGATCATGCAGGCATATGGGGCTGAGATCCTCCTTACTCCTGCGGCACGGGCAACCGATGGTGCGATTGAAAAATCCTACGTGATGGTCAGGGAATTCCCTGATCGCTATTTTCTCACCGATCAATACAATAATGAAGCGAATTGGCGGGCCCATTATGACCACACAGCTCCTGAAATCTGGAGGCAGACTGAAGGCAAGGTGACCCACCTTGTTGCCACTCTAGGTACATCCGGGACTGTTATGGGGCTTTCGACCTGGTTTAAGGAGTTTCAGCCACACGTTAAGGTGATTGCGGTCGAACCACATCTGGATCATAAGATTCAGGGGCTTAAAAATATGAAGGAATCATATAAGCCCGGTATTTTTAACAAGTCCCTGCCGGACGAGATTGTACTTGTTGAAGACGAGCCCGCATTTGACACGGCGAGAAAGCTTGCAGCAAAAGAGGGGATTCTTGTCGGAATGAGTAGTGGCGGGGCTATGGCTGCTGCGATCGAATATGCGAAAGATCTTTCTAGCGGGATGGTAGTGGTGATTTTGCCGGATGGAGGTGAACGGTATTTGAGTACTCCTCTTTTTACTCCTCCTGAGAAAAATGACGGCAAAAAGAAACAACTACGTTTCTATAATACTCTGTCAAAGAAAAAAGAGGTTTTTGTTCCCCAGGAGGAGGGCCAAGTTACTTTTTACTCCTGCGGCCCTACAGCTTATGAACTTGCAAACCTGTCCCTTTGTCGCAGGTTTGTCGTTTCTGATCTTATCACCAGGACCCTTGAGGCGAAAAATTTACAAGTTGATGCGTATATGAATTTTACAGACATCGACGACAACACTATTGCCGGAGCAGAAAAATCCGGTAAACCACTGGGGGAGTTTACAGGTGAATACATTGCGACCTTTATGGAGGATATTGAAGCACTTGGTGTAAAGCGGGCAAAAGGATACCCAAAGGCTTCTGATAATGTAGGGTCGATGATAGAGATAGCCCATGAATTGCTCCACAAAGGGTATGCTTATGAAAAGCATGGGTCGATATACTTTGATATCTCTAAATATAAAAAATATGGAAGGCTTTCCGGTATAGATTTAAGTAAAATTCAGCTCGGTAAAACCGTGGATCTCGATAACTATGAAAAAGATAATCCCAGGGATTTTACTCTGCTTAAACGCTCAACACTCGGGGAGTTGAAAAAGGGGATTTTCTTTGAGACTGACTGGGGCAATGTCAGGCCCAGCTGGCATGTGGAGTGCTCGGCCATGGCAACCAGGAACCTTGGTTCCACAATGGATGTCCATACATCGAGCCGCAATTTGATCTTCCCCCACCATGAAAATGAGATCGCAATCGCGGAAGCTCTTACCGGTAAGCCCCTGGCCAATTACTGGCTCCATTCTGAGTTGGTCCTTGTGAATGGTAAGAATATGTCCAGCGATGCGGGCAATAATGTCACCCTGAAAGAATTGCTGGATCGAGGGTACACAGGAAGAGAAGTCCGGTTTATGCTGCTCTCTGTTCATTACCGAAAACCGCTTAATTTTTCATACAAGCGCCTTGATAGTGTGCGAACTGCTCTGCGGCGTCTTGATGAGTTTACCTGCAAGCTGAATTGTCTTCCTTCGGGGAGACCCCATCCTGAGGTTGCAGTGTTCGTCTCATCTATGGAGGATCAGTTTTACTCGGCGATGGACGATGATCTTAATGTCTCAAAGGGGATGGGAGCAGTTTACAACTTTATCAGAAAAGTAAATCCGATCCTGCAGATGAATCATCTGGACAAAGACCAGAAAAATTATATCCTTGAGAGCCTGGGTAAGCTTAATCAGATACTGAATGTTTTTCGACTCCAGGGATGTCCGCTTGCCCCTGATGTAAACGCATTGATTCAAAAAAGAGAACAGGCGCGTATTGATAAAGACTGGGAAGCTGCTGATATGGCGAGGGAAGAACTTGCCATTAAAGGTATTGTGGTGATCGACACGGAAAACGGCCCTGTATGGAAACGTGGAGGTGATCTTGACTGATTGTAAAATTGGAGTTGCTTTTTAATCAGCTTTGGTTATTATGTCGCCGTGAATTACTACTCACGACTTCGATTTTACCAATTATGCGCCCGTAGCTCAGCTGGATAGAGCAACGGACTTCTAATCCGTAGGTCACAGGTTCGAATCCTGTCGGG
>JAAELB010000392.1 GCA_024227155.1 Desulfobulbaceae bacterium | reverse complement strand
TAATCAGGAAAAATTATGTCAAGCACAAAGGCTCGATAAAGGGCAAGTCTTGATATAGTAACATAGTGTTTGATTTTCATTTTTTATCAAGGTACTATTACTAATAATTTTTAACATTATCCCGGGTCAAAAGATTATTATGGCAAACACTGAAAACACTAATAATGACAATTACGATCCTTTTTTCAAAATTTATCATGAATTGATGAAAGAAAAGGTTGAGGATATTCTTCTTGTTTCATGTCCCTATGATGCATTTATCATGGAAGAAGAAGGAAAGCTTGCAGCAAGAATCATAAATGAGTATCGCGGTCTTAATTTGTCCAGACCTCCTAAATTAACCTGGGTATCATCTGCTGAAAGGGCGTTTGAAAAATTAGCCACAAAAAAGTTTGATCTGGTTATTGCAATGCCAAGTCTTGATGATGTCAGTGTGTACGAGTTTGCAGGGCAGGTAAAAGAAATATATCCAGAGCTTTCTTTTTTTCTTTTAGTGCATAACACAAGTAATATTCATAACTATATTGAAAGAAAAGATGAAGGAGTAATT
>JAAELB010000391.1 GCA_024227155.1 Desulfobulbaceae bacterium | reverse complement strand
TTCTCAAGTCTTGGCATTATCAATTTTTCGATATGATTGAATAGTGGTGACTCAATCAATCTTCTTGAAAATATTCAAAACCCTGCAGAGACTCAGATAGTGCGTGCGAGCATTAATTGTTGGCTGCTTGAAACCAAACGGGGCGAATTGCATCAAGAGCGGATAAAAGACATTAGTTCAAAGCATAGTCATGATTCTAATGGTCAGGTAATTTGTTCTAACCTCTAACTTCCTGTTTTTACGTCAACACATTCTTTGGAAAAAACCATTTGGTAAAGAAATAAAATATGCTGGGTACGTAAAATCAGTTAGTCAGTGTCTGTCCATAAGTGAGACATTTATTCATAAATTGATGCGCGGGATAAATTTAACCATAGTCATGTGGTTGATATTTCAAGGATTAAAGTTTCAACGCAACAACGAGTTAGGGGGATTGGCCATTTATGGACAGGCACTAGGAGTCCATCGAATAGTCGAAATTTATGATATGCGATATGGGTATCGCTCTGCTCCGGGAAGAGGTATCTGGTTCATTCGAGGTGAGTTTGACCATTGAGTGTAGGCTAACCGCCGCGATCGACAAGCTTAGTTTCATCCTCTGTTTGAGGTTTCGGGGAACCTGAAGAGGTCTATTGTTGTTAAACAACTTTACAGATACAAAAAATAGCCTGTACCTTATCCGAAAAGTCCTTGTTCTTAGGGAGATATGCTTGAGGGGATGAGATTTTGATATTCTCCCAGACACCTTCTTGCTCTAGTGTTGCAATGGTATCGGGGAAGTTGCGAGCGTCAAACAGATCACTCCTCTGTGAAAATGCAATATGTCCACCTGGTTTGACAATTCGGCAGAATTCTTTGAACAGCGACTGGCAGTTCTCAATATATGTCAAAACACCGATACAAATGAGTGCATTATAATTATTTCCATGGAAGGGTAATGGTTGTTGCAGATCATGTGCCAACAACGAAGAATATACATTTAATTGATCAGCTTTGTTCAGAGAGGTCGCGGAAATATCTATGCCAGAGATATTTTCATAACCTGCCAGATGAAGGGCTTTTCCAGCTAAACCAGTGCCGCATCCGGCATCAAGAATTGCTTGCTCAGTAGAAACATATTGTTTTAATAACTCGGCAACATAGGTCGGCGCTCTGTAATCCCAATCCTTAAGGTGTTCATCATAGGTTTCTGCCCAGGTATCGTAAAAGTCTGCGACTTCCTCACTATCTGTACTTCCTTCCTTGAGCCATGATGGCTGATTTTCTTTTTTTGTCTCTGGTTTTTCTGCGTCATGATGTCGAACTGTATCAGTCATATTCTCTTGATTATGTTGATTAACATTTGAAGTGCGGTCTCTAGACACACAGAGTGAATATAGAGTTGTCTATTTTCGTGCCTTACTCCATAGAAGCTGTAATAAAAAAACAAGAAATTTTGAGATCGCCTTGAAATCATAAACTTAGAGTTATCATCAGATAGTGAACGTAGTGAGACCTTCGAGGCACTTATCCAGTGATACTAAAAAAGTTTCCTACTTGTCGGGTTAGTTAAGCCGAAGCAATAGTCACGAGTCAATCATAACAAAAGATCATATCACAAAACGGTCAGAAAAGATATGCTGACAAAAGTCTTGTCGGCAACGTGATGCACCAAGATTCGTCAGGCCCGCGAGCTATCGGTCTGACCACGAATAATTTGGGTTGTTACAATTTCATTCATGCCTTAGCCGATTATCGAAAATTAAAGGCAAGCTTTTGAGGGCAAATGCTTAAATTTACAAATTTAATATTATTGAGAAGAGAGTTTTACTCTGTATTCTTCTGAGGGCTGTAACAAAGGCAAGAAGACATCTGTATTTATACAGATATCGCCTTAGCGGCTGACAACCCGTACCTGTGCAAACTGGTGGTGGCCTTCAGCCGACCCATGAAAGCCAAACCCACTCTGTTTTGCACCAACCCAAGGGACATCTCCCCCGCCGCCAACGCCCTGATTGACACCAATCATGCCCGCTTCCAGGCGATCAGCCACTTCATGTGCACCAGCATTGCCAAACACTACGGCTCCAAGGCCATAGGTACTGTCATTTGCACGGCTGATTGCGTCTTCTAAATCCGCAAACCGGCTTACACAAACCACCGGGCCGAAGGTTTCTTCCTGCTCTATCCGCATCTCTGTTGTCATGTCCGCGAGTACTGTGGGGGTGATAAAGTGGTCGGGATGTTCAATGGTGCCATGGAGTAATCTTGCATTTTTTTCCACTGCATCTTTTATATGTTCTATGATTTTAGAATGTTGTTTGGCATTAATGATTGGACCAATATTCACACCGTCCATATCCCAGGGACCTACTTTATATTGGGCCGCGAGGGCAGTGATATACTGCTCGAACTGCTCTGCGACCTCTTCGTCCACATATATGCGTTCTGTTGAGATACACATTTGCCCTGCATTTTCAAAGCTGCTTGCTACTGCAAATCTTGCTGCAGCCTGGAGATCAGCATCTTTCATGACAATCATCGGATCGTTACCACCGAGCTCCATAACGAGTCTTTTGAGCGATGGGGCCGCCTTTGCCATAATATCTCTTCCCGTTGCCTGGGAGCCGGTAAATCCGATGATGTTGACATCACTCTCTACGAGCGTTTTCCCCTGGCTGCCATCTCCATGAACAATTTGCAGAAGGTCCCGGGGTAACCCTTTGTGGATGATATCGAAAAAGGCCTGGGCGATCAGGGGGGTCTCCTCAGAGGGTTTCCAGACAACGCTGTTCCCCGCCATGAGGGTTGGCATCATCAGGTTATTTGCCATTGCAAGAGGGTAGTTCCAGGGAGATATGATAGCAGCAACACCAAGGGGAACATATTCGATAGTCGCTCCACCTGTGTTTTTGCTACGTAACGCCTCAAGCGCCGAATTTGCCATATACGGACCACCCCAGATTGTTCCCTGTACTTCAGAGGTCGACCTTCGTATATCTTTTCCCATTTCTTTACTGAGAAGTTCGGCAAGATTGTGGAGTGCTGGTTCTGCGGCAGCATATGCTTTCTGGATGGTTACAAGACGTTCTTCCAGAGATACACGTCTCCATGCCTTTGAAGCAGCTTTTGCTTTTTGGATTACCCCATCAATGTCTTGGGAGGAGGCTGCGGGTACTTCTCCTAGTTTTTCTCCATTACTGGGATCAAAAGAAAAAATGTTTTGTTTCATTGCCTTATCCTCATCTAAATATAGTGACGTTGGAGTTAATCATAGTGGAATATCACACCCAACGAATGGCCGGGTTAAATAAATCTTTGCGTAATCGAATCGATAATTACATCAAAGTTTTCTGGTGTGGCATTGAGCTCGGAGCAGATCTGCAAAGCGTAATCTCGCTGTATAGGATTGCTCAAATCGCTGAATCGTGCCATTCTATGAGTTCTTCTGCCAATGCAGAAAATCATCTGTTCGCGGGAATCCAGCTCAAGAAATTCTCGAACCGGTTGCATCATTTTCTCCTTATCCCCGGGAAGCACGCCATCTACCTCGGGAAAGAGGTTCAGTACGTGGTCACTTCTTATGGTACTATCGATTCCGGTCAGATTTTCCAGGAATAAGAGAAGTTCCCTTGCGGTATCCACCTCTCCCATTTTGTCAAACTTTCCTTGATTAAACTGCTCTGTGAGTGGGGCTGCCGGGGGTAGTGCAAGAGTTCGCAAGCGGATAAAATCCGGGTTTATCTGATTGATGGCATCTGCGGTTTCAATACCATTTTCTCTTGTTAGAGTTTTACCGCCAAGTCCTGGCATAAAATATTCCGATAGTTCTATTCCAGCTCTTTTGATTTTTTGGCCGGCAATTATCTGGGTTTTCTTATTCGTGCCTTTTTTGACCATTTTGAGAACATTATCCGAACCGGATTCCATGCCAATATGAATCCTGTTCAGTCCCGCGCTGGCCATACGGCAGAGGTTTTTATCGCTAATTTTAGCAATTGTCTGCGAGCGCGCGTATGAGGTGACCCTTTTTACCATGGGAAAGGCTTCTTTCAGGTGCTGGAGTATAGTTATGATATCTTCCGGTTTCAGGACTAAACTATTACCATCCTGTATGAAAATAGATCCCATACCACTGGCAACGAAACCTGTCGCCGCATGCAGAGCCTGCATGTCACTTTTCCCACCTTCCGGTGTCAGGCTGTAAAGATCTCGCTGGGAAATAAGGTTGCCTGATTTCCTCGAGCTTTCAATTGCATCCACGTAAAATCGAACTGTATCAATGTCGCGTATCACATGGTCAACAGGGCGCAGGCTGAAGGTAGTGTCCTTGTATAAGCCACAAAACGTACACCGATTCCATGGACAGTTTCGACTAATTCTGACCAGCAGACTCTCTGCTTCACTGGGAGGCCGAATTGGCCCTTGTTCAAAGCCTCTGTATGGTTCAATAGTTTTCATAATTTGATGATTAGTATTTTTGATTATATTGTCGCAACCTACTAGTAGGTAGATGGTTTACACAAAAAAATCTAGCCCTGTAAACCTGAAATATATGAGGCTGCCGCTTGGCTGAACAGCTCAATTCCTCCGTGGGAACGAGCAATTGTCTGCGCGCCAACAAGAAGAGAAAAGAAGGCGAAGGCAGCTTCTTCATCTGTGCCTGTAAAAGTCAGTGACTTCTCGTGCCTGCCCTGACAAAAAACAGCACTGAATATGGATACCGTGTTTTGTATGGTATTCTTTAGAATATGGCAGGAACTGTCATGAAGAGTATTCTGGCAGGTACTGATTGATCCAATCAGGCAGAGTTTTTTATTACTTAAACCTTCTTCAAAAACTGCGGCAAGACTGCGCAGCTTTTTTGGTGCATTGGTACCATCATCAACAATCTGCTGGTACCTGCTTCCATAACTGCTGGCGCAACGCTGTAACAATTCATCCACCAGATTTTCTTTCTTAGGGAAATGGTGATGAATGCTGGCTTTACGGATACCAACAGCATCACTGATATGCTTGTAACTCATTGCGTTTAAGCCAACCCGCTGCACAAGATCATCAGCTACATCGAGGATTTTTGTTCGTGTATCATTCATGACTCTATCCTACCAGTAGGTAGGTAGGGTGTCAAGGAGGAATCGAATCTGAAGTTTACGTTTTCCCTGTAGTTCGATACTGTATTTTAGTGCCTTACTCCAGAAAAACTGCAATAAAAAACAGGTAGCGCAGACTCCGAGTAATCTGGAGACTGTATTGAAATTAAGAACATAGAGTAACCGGCAGATAGTGAACGGAGTGAGACCTTCGAGGCACTTATCCAGCGATTCTAAAACAGTTTCCAACTAGTCGGGTTAGTAAATTTTCGATTCTACATCCCTACTAACTCCTTATAATGATTTGGATTACTGTTAGACCTTGTTTTTCCTGGAAAAAATAGATCTGCGTTCAATTTTATATGGTGGAAAATGAATCAATAGTTGAGTATACTCCTGCATTTTTTTTCATAGCCACAGTTGACAACGGTTGTGGCTGATATTGTATACTAACCAGATAAACGGGAAAATAAGCCGGGATAAGTGCCTTAGTGATAGCTCTAAGTTTATGCTTTCAAAGCGATCTCATAATTACTTGTTCTCTATTACAGTTATTCTGGAGTAAGGCACTAAATTGTAATGCTATGTTTTGAGTGAGTTGCAAGCTCCTCTTCTTTGATTTATAGGGAAAAATAGAAAAAGTCATGGGAAATAAACTGTACGTGGCGGCGACGGAGCCGCGCACCGGTAAATCGGCCATTATTCTTGGCCTTATGGAGTTGCTCACCAGGAACATCAAGAAGGTCGCCTTTTTCAGGCCTCTTATTGATGTAGACCACCAGCGGGGCGAAATGGACAACACCATTAATCTCATCAAGCATCATTATCATCTCTGTTACGACTATGAGGAGATGTATGCCTATACAGTAACGGAAGCAAGTCAGTTGATCTCTCTCGGCAAAAATGAAGAATTGCATGAGGGGATTTTGGCCAAATACAATAATTTGGTCGCAAAGGCGGATTTTGTGCTCTGTGAAGGAATTGAGCTTGAAGGGGCAACAGCCTCCTTTGATTTTGATGTCAATGTGGATATCAGCAACAATCTTGGCGCTCCACTGCTGCTGATTGCCGGGGGGCGTAAAAAAAGTGTCGATGAGCTTGTTAGGGGAATTAAAGTCTACTATGAATCCCTTGCAGAGAGAAGTTGTGATATCGTGGGCACCATTGTCAACAGGGCTGACCCTGATTCCGTGGAAACCATTCGTTCAAGGCTTTTTAGAGACAGACTGGTTGGTAAAAAACGGGTCTATGTCATTCCAAATAATGAAAATCTAGGTAACCCGTCTGTTGGTGAAGTAGCACGTTTGCTTAATGCCGAGATTCTCTACGGTGAAGAAAATCTTACTCGTCATGTCCGCGGTTTCACCATCGCCGCAATGCAACTCCGAAATCTGCTTGCCCGGATCGGGTATGGTGATCTTGTTATAACCCCCGGCGATCGTTCAGATGTGATTCTTGCGTGTTTAGCTGCGGTACAGTCGGCGACTATGCCAAATATCTCCGGGCTTATGTTGACGGGGGGACTTGTGCCTGAAGAACCTATACAGAAGGTTATAGAGGGGTTTGCCGATACCATTCCCATAATCGCGGTTCATGAAAACACCTACACGGCTGCAATTCGGGTCGAGAAGATCCATGCAGCAATCACCCCTGATAACAGTAGAAAGATCACCCAGGCTCTTGCGGTTTTTGAACGGCATGTGGATATGGATGAGCTGAGTGATAAAATTATCAAAACCAAGACCACTATTGTGACGCCGAAGATGTTTGAGTCACAACTGCTCCAGCGGGCCAAAGCTGAGAAGCAGCATATTGTACTTCCCGAGGGTGAAAACGACAGGGTTCTGAAGGCAGCAGAAATGTTGTTACGACGCGACGTAGTCGATCTGACCCTGCTTGGCAAAGAAGAAAAAATCAGAGAACGAATCAGTAGTCTCAGTCTGCATCTGGAGAAGGCGACGATTATTGATCCGAGAAATTCAGACAAGTTTGACGACTATGTAGACACATATCATGAGCTGCGTAAAGAAAAAGGAATCACCCATGATGTTGCAAAAGATATCATGGTGGACTTGAATTTTTACGGCACTATGATGATCTATAAAGGTGATGCCGATGGCATGGTTTCAGGTGCAACCCACACAACGGCGGATACTATTCGACCAGCTTTTCAATTTATTAAGACCACTCCAGACTGTTCTATAGTCTCCAGTGTGCTTCTGATGTGCCTCAATGATCGGGTGCTCGCCTATGGCGATTGCGCTGTTAACCCTGATCCCACAGCGGAGCAGTTGGCGGAAATTGCGATAAGTTCAGCACAGACAGCGGCTCTTTTTGGTATCAATCCACTGGTGGCTATGCTCTCCTACTCATCCGGCAGGTCCGGAAAAGGACAGCAGGTTGAAAAGGTAAGAAAGGCGACTGAAATTGCAAGGGAGCGAGCTGGTGCCGCGTATCCAGGCCTGGAGATTGAGGGACCAATACAATACGACGCCGCAGTTGATGCTTCTGTTGCCAAGACTAAAATGCCTGAGAGTAAGGTTGCCGGTAAAGCGACAGTCTTTGTCTTTCCTGATCTCAATACGGGGAATAATACCTACAAGGCTGTTCAAAGGACTGCAGGTGCGGTGGTTATAGGACCAATCTTACAGGGCTTAAGAAAACCGGTGAATGATCTCAGTCGAGGCTGTCTGGTTCCTGATATTGTTAATACCGTTGCTATTACAGCTGTGCAGGCCCAGGCGCAGAAGAACAGCTGATATTTTCAGGCGTTAGCCTTTTGAAACATGAAAATCCCCTAACAAGTAATCATTAGGGGATTTTTGTTTGATACTGATAAAGTTAAAAAAAACGAAAATTAACGCTTTGCAGTTTTTGCCTTCATGGCAGCTACAAGCTCCCGCAGGTAGTCCAGCCAGCTGTCCATGTTTTCGCCTGTGGTTGAGGCAAGGTCCATGGTTCTAAGATCAGGGTTAAGTTTCAGGGCGTCGTTTGTCGCATCCTCCACTTTGAAATCAAAATAGGGTAGCAGATCTGTCTTGGTAACAAGAAAGGTGTGTGAGCTGGTAAATGCCTTCGGGTATTTAGCTGGCTTGTCTGGTCCTTCAGGAACGGAAACCATAACAACCCTCTCATGCTCCCCCAGATCGAATGTGGATGGGCAGACAAGATTCCCAACATTTTCGATAAAGAGCAGATCTATGGCGTCTCCACCCGGCTCTTTCTGTAGTCTATGAAAGCCCTTGTGGGTCATTGCCGCATCAAGGTGACATGCTCCGCCGGTGGTCAGTTGGATAACGGGGACACCTTTTTTGCGAATACGTTCGGCATCCCTTTCTGTCTCGATATCACCTTCAATAACACCGATATTGATCTCACCTTTGAGCGCCTCGATGGTGTGTTCAAGCAGGGTCGTTTTGCCTGATCCCGGGCTGCTGATAAGGTTTAAGGCAACAGCACCAATTTCATCAAAATGCTCTCTGTTGGCTCTTGCGAGTGCATCATTTGCGGCGAAGAGACTGGCATGGACATCGATGGTTTTGGAATGACCATGGTCGTGGGAGTGTTTATGTTCCTGGTCTGAAGGGCTTGGGCAGCCGCATGTATCACACATTTTTCTACCTCGTGTAGTGAACTGGTGAAAAAATTTATCGTTGAATTTTCTATTTCTTTATACGCAGGCGAGACTTATTACTCCATTTCGACCTGCAGCAGTAGCAGGTCATCTCCTCCATCTGGGATGAGGAGCAGTTCCTCGCACTTGAGACATTCTGTCGGCCTGGCCCCATTTGTGGATTCAATATATCCACAACCGGTACATCTGTAGTTGACCTCTGGACTGTTGATGATAAGACTTGCGCCCTGGAAAAGAGATTCTTCAGCCGACAGAATATCAAAACCAAACTGAAAAGAGTCTATGACCACACCTGAGAGTGGTCCAATTTCCATGGTGACACTGATTATTTTTGTTGCCTTGTTTTCCGCCGCAAGGTCTTTTAACTGTTGAAAGAGGCCCTGGACCAGAGATATTTCGTGCATAACATTATTTTTTAGTGAACTTTATACCCAGGTCTGTAAGGCGTCCAAGTATCATTTCGGCGACTTCGACTTTACGTTGTTCAACTTCTTCTGAGAGTTCAATTGATTCTTCGAGAATCTTCGGGATGACGGTGTAGAACTCCACCTGTTCCGGTGCGGCATCCCGAAGCTTTGAAACTTCGAGAATCTCAAGGAGGCCAAGTTGATGGGGTGACATTCTCATTTGAAAATTA
>JAAELB010000390.1 GCA_024227155.1 Desulfobulbaceae bacterium | reverse complement strand
GGGCGTTGGTGTCGTTCACGGCCTTGAAGCGCTGGACGACATTCTCTCTGCGGAGGAGTTCGCTCACCGCTCCCAGGAACTCGTTGCCGTTGTCGCTGGAGATGACCTTGGGCTTCCGCGGCGCCGCGCGCAGCAACTGCCCGAGCGCCGCCGCCACCTCCTGCGGCTCCTTGCTTCGGAGATTCTTGGCCCAGGTGAAGCGGTCGAAGACGTTGACGCAGACCAGAATGAACTTGTAGGTCTGGCCCTTCTCGTCCTCGTTCGGCTGCTGGGTGATGTCCGCCAGATCCATCTGCCAGCGCGCATCGACGGTCTCGGCGACGGTCTTCCCCTCCGAGCGGGGGAGGGGGCCGAAGATCTGCTTCTCGCCCTTCCTCTTGACAAAAGCGTCCACTTGGGCCCGAGTGACGTCGAGCCCCGCCTTCTTCGCCGCCAGGAACAGCGGCCGGGCGCCTGGGTGGTTGAGACTCGCGGCCAAACGGGCGAGGGCTTCCATTCCTTTACTTCTCCCCCTCAATCGCGCACGCAGACGTTCTCGCCCCGCTTGGCCCGGGAGAGCCCCACGAAGAGGTGTCTCTTCGTGAAGAACATGTGCGCACAG
>JAAELB010000389.1 GCA_024227155.1 Desulfobulbaceae bacterium | reverse complement strand
CCCGACATAAGAAACGGTTGCTTGGGGGCTGTTACCAAAGCGTAAAGCAATATTTACTCCTTTCAAAGCAAGCATTGCAAACAGATTTTCAAGCCCAATAGTATAAACAGAGGCGGAGAGTTCTACCGCAATTTTCATTGCGGTTTGTTTTTCAATATCTTCCAGAAGAGGCATATCAATCAAACTTTCCACGCTTCGTTTGCCTAAATTCCATTTGACCAGGGCGAGTTCTTTCAGGACAGACAAGCGGCTTGGTTCCATACTAAATTTTAGCCCCAACACTGACGAAGCTTTAATGCCAGCCAGGATTGCTTCTTCATCTTTTCCTGAGATAACATATTGGCGTACCTGCATGCGATGGATACTGGCTTTCTCCAGCTTTGTTTTTGCCTTTTCAAGAAGGAGTTGGATGATCTCGTCTGCAATGTCAAATTCTCCACTTAAATAGGCGGTATCGGCATATTCCTGATAAACTTCGAAACAGTGATCGTATGACACACGCCAGGCATTTTTTAGCAACAGTGCTTTGGCTACTCTGGCACATTCAAAAGCAGGCCGGAAGGCATTTGACTTCTTAGCCTTTTTGCTGGCCCGTAGATTCAAATAGGACACAGCTTCTCGTTCCTGTTCGTCTATTATGAGTTCTCTTCCCTCAT
>JAAELB010000388.1 GCA_024227155.1 Desulfobulbaceae bacterium | reverse complement strand
GTGACAGGGGTTGTGCCACGGTAGCCGCTATCAATATAAAGTGCAGCATTCGAAGGTTTTGAGGTTACTCGTAGTGAACCTGTCTTTCTGGTTGGCATAGAAGGCGGGACTTCTTCAACCAGATAAGAGCCACCTGCAAGATAGTACCTGGGGATTGGTGTGTTTGATGTCCAAGGAACCTGCCTATTTGAAGTTTCACGCATAACTTTCATGCCCGCTTCATTAAAAATATCCTGGATATTTAAGCCAGGCTGTTTCATTGCACTCAGTAGATGCTTTGTATATATACCGTTTCTCCCTCTCCCGTCAGCCGCAACATTACCTGGTCCTGTGGCATAGGCTATTATTGTACCAACAGGTGCATCCATCCTGGCCAAACCCTGCTCAGCAGTCCTGAAGCTTCTTTTAAATGGATTATTTCGGCATGCATCGAGAATAACCACATTGAGCTTATTATCAGCCACTCGCATCTTCCCAATAATGCGGCCGGCATCCACCGCTTCAAACTCCACATCGGTCTCAGTAGTCACATTAATTGCCACTGGCAGCAAATAATTTCTCCCCCTAATCTGCATCCCGTGACCGGCATAATAGAAAAGCCCCACCTCTGCCTTTTTTAATTTACGGTAAAAAGTATCTGCCGCACTGACCATCTCTCTTTTTGATGCATTTATTTTTGTGATTACCTCAAAATCAAGATTTTTTAGTGTCTTGGCTATGTCCGTGGCATCATTCTTTGGATTCTTCAAAGGAGATACTTTGTAGTCACTGTTGCCTATAACTAATGCCACCCGCTTGGAACCATAAGAAACACCAGACAGGATTAAGACCAGAACTAAACTCAGTAGCAATGTGCAGTATACGTTTTTGTGTATTTCTACTTTCATGGATGCAGTCTTATATTTAATAGTGTTTAATCTCGAATAACTTACTGTTGGACAGAACTGATTTCAGGACAATTCAGAGAAACTTCAACCCTTCTATTTTTTTGTTTATTGATACTGCCAGTATTTCCCACAAGTGGAAGGCTCTCACCGTATCCAAAGGTTATCAGATTTTCTTGGGCAATTCCCATACCATCACCAAGATAGTTTTTAACAGAATTTGCTCGTTTATAGCTGAGTGTGAGGTTATATTGTTCATCACTATCACTATCGGTATGTCCTTTAATGCATATCCTATTTCCTGCTACACGCTCATCCTCCAAGGCTTTTCCTAGTTCACTAAGTATACCATAGGCAGAAGGTCTCAAATTTGAGGAGTTTACATCAAATTCTACTTTGAGTTTAGCCCCTTTATAAAAAGAGGACTCAGGTAATATTACAGTCATCGTTTGGGTATTACCTTGTTTGTTTTTTGCTCGTACAGCGATGGCTCGTGTTGGTTCAATGACAAAACTCCTGCTTTTCCCAAAATCTTCTTCATTTAGAAGCAGTTGGTCAACTATTTCATCGGCCTTTTCTGCAAATACAGAATCCTCAGTGGCCATTGCAGGAACGGCAATTATGGTACAAGACGCAATAATACAGACAATACGGTATTTATTCATTTATATCCTCTCCCCAAAAGATAAAATACAACAGGCTCAGCAATACAACCCAGATATAATGATGCATTACCCTGATAGATTATACGCTTTATCAAACTCATACAAGAATTAATACAGGAAGATTGCTCATATGTGGAAGGTATCGAATCTACTCATACATTTTAAAGTAGGTTTCGGAATGCTTTTTTGAGAAAGTTCCAGTTGGCAGGTATTGTCCATGGCTGTATAGAGGTAGTCAAAAGGAATGGCCTCTGCTGCTCGCATCCCTATATAATCAAGGTCCATAATCATTCTCACACTGAGCTTCTCACTCAAACCGAGAGAACAGAGAGCTTTACCTACGCAGGGGAACCTTTTGGAGGGTATGTTTGCAGACATTGTCGTCAGGCATTCTGCTCGATCTTTTTTTTTGTTTCTGGAGTCAATATTACCGATGAAATAATTTACATAGTTGTCAGGGAGATATTTGAGAATTTTGAACAATTTAAATCATTCCACCCTTCATTGAGTGG
>JAAELB010000387.1 GCA_024227155.1 Desulfobulbaceae bacterium | reverse complement strand
TTTGAACTTTTCTTAATTATGTTAAGCGGTACTTTAGGTGTCGGACATCACTATTGGTGGCAGGGACTTGATGAGTACTGGGTTGCTATTGGTGGAATATTTTCCGCCCTTGAACCTTTACCTCTGGCACTTTTAATGATTGAAGCTATTAAAGAGAGAAAACATATTACTGCAAAAGGACAGGAATTCTATTTTGCACTGCCTTTCTTATGGGTAGCCGGTTCAGCAATTATGAACTGGTATGGAGCAGGTTTTCTTGGGATGGTTATAAACACCCCGACTATTAATTATTTCACCCATGGAACCCAGTTGATTATGCCCCATGGGCATGCTGCACTGTTTGGAGCTTTCGGATTTATCGCCATTGCTTTTATCTATATGACTGCTCGCGCCAATGCTATGGCTGAAGGTCATGAATGGAGTAACACTTTGGGCACGGCAGGCTTTTGGCTTTCAACTCTTGGAATTATTGGCTTTGGTATTCCAAAACTCCTTCTTGGCTTTGAGCAAGGAAAAATTGCCCACGATATGGGGTATTATTTTGCAAGGTTGCCGGATGCACTTAACCATATGGACGCATGGAAGCAAATTAACATCTTGCCGGATGGTATGGTCATTTTAGGTGCTACAATAATTTTTTATGACCTCGTGACTAAGATCTACTTTCCTAAAAAAGCATAGTTGTAAATTATAAGTGTAATATTAGGAGAAAGGAGAAGAAGCAATTCTTCTCCTTTTTCCTATCACTCGTCAGCCTTCAGCCGACCCACCTGAGTAGAACCCATCTCAAAAAAGTCTTTTGGCCCAAACTCGGTGTTGGGCGCTCATATCAAATCCTCGAAATACGGGAGTATTTACCACGCAAGGCATTGGCTTCGCTGGCACCTCCGGTTTGATATTCGCGGCCGCCTTGATTTT
>JAAELB010000386.1 GCA_024227155.1 Desulfobulbaceae bacterium | reverse complement strand
CATTCTCCAAACTACCAATTCTCAACTCATGGGATTTGATCCCACAGTCAGGAACAGCGGAATGAGGTGAATGGGAAATTTTCAAGGGAGCTTGGGTAGGCAACCCTTTAATGAACTGCCTAGTTGTGGCCTCCATTATCTCCCGTTGATCGGGTGCAATGGGGACCTCCTTCCTGTCGTCCACTGGTGCTGGGAGCTGGTCCTGGTACCCATCCTGAACTATCTTTACTGATAGGTCATTTGTGGTAACCTGTCTAGTGAGAGCACTTGAGAAGTACTCCCCCTCCAACCTATCAACCACAGAATTGGCAACATAGCATAATGCCATAGCGTCGGTAATCCCCAAGCTTTGATACTCGAGTAACCGATCAATCACCATATTTCTAAGACACTGTGAATCAATTTCCCGGGACACAGCTTCCTCATAGGCAGGAGTCCACTCTTTCAGAAGAGTAGCCTCCATCTCTTCCCATTCAATATCGGCCCACTGATGGTACGTTCTGACCATTTGTAGGACATTGACTGGGAAAACCCCCTTCAGTTTTCTTAAAAGGGGTTCTGGAACTGGTTCTTTAGTAGATGAAGACAGTGCCCTAGCACGACTTTCTGCGTCGTAGTCAGCAAGAAATCGCTCATTACTCCGAACAGAGTGATTGCTCTTCTCAGTTGCACCCCCGTACTCATGTCCAGGAGCTATGTCAAAGCATGGCACCCTGGGAGTACTGGAATACAAAGCAGCAACCCCCTGTTCAGGAATGACTCCTTCAGGCTCACTACCAGCTACGGATCCATTGTCCATTCCCTGCGATCCCCTGTTTAGGTTCCTCTGAAGAGGATCCACAGGATCTGGGAAAAGGACTCTGGCCTTTTTCTCTAACCCTCT
>JAAELB010000385.1 GCA_024227155.1 Desulfobulbaceae bacterium | reverse complement strand
CGCCTTCAAACAATGCAGAAATTAGTCTCTCTGGTGATACATTTTCCTGGACAGAGGCTCCAAAGGTTTCAACCTATCAGGTGGAATTTTATGAAACAGATCAGGAACTCCCCTTTTTCAAAGCCTATACCAGAAAAGGGGTCTATGAGGTCTCGGCAAATATTTTGAAGATGAAATTTGCTGCAGCCAAAAACTATTTTTGGCAAGTAAAGGGCTATAATGATGCGGGAGAACTGGCAGCAGAGAGCACCCGAAAAGGCTTTAGTCTACTTGATAGTGCTTTGTACGTACAAGGGCAGATCCTGTTTCTGGTAGACAACAATGATGATGGAAAAAACTTGATAGTCAGGCTTGCCCAACAATTTGGTCTTAAGGTACTTGAGCAGAATACTCTGGTGTCTATTAACCGTATTTTGGTGGTCGGTTTTACCAACGGCAATGTTCAGTCCATGATTACACAGCTGCAGAAGGTGGATGGTCTCTATAATCCTCAGCCCAACTATATTTTTTCAACAATGTCCGATGAGGATCCTTTGCGATCAATGCAATCTATTCATTCCTTGGTTGACCTTGATACTATTCATCTGAGGTCACAGGGAAAAAATGTTCGTGTTGCTATTATTGATACGGGTGTAGATATAGAACATAGAGATCTCAAGGATCGAATTGGCTCACACCTTAATTTTGTTGCTGATTCAACATATCAATCTGAAATTCATGGAACGGCGGTTGCAAGTATTATTGGAGCAAGTCGTAATGACTTTGGTATTCTTGGTATTGCTCCAGGCTCTGAGATCTTGGCGTATAGAGCTTGCAGGCAAAAGTCATCATCAAAACCTG
>JAAELB010000384.1 GCA_024227155.1 Desulfobulbaceae bacterium | reverse complement strand
GGCAAAGGCGTTTTTATACACGACCTTGCCGTCATCCCGGGTGGTGGTCAGCTCGCACCAGTTGACCTCAAGCGCCCCCTCGCCGTCGCGCAAAGGCACCCGATTGACGAAGCGGTAGGTGTCGGTATAGCGGCGTTTGCCTTTGCGGCGTTCGACCTCGCGCGTTTGCACACCGCCGGTGACCGCCAGTCCCGCCACCCATTCATAGAGCGTCGTATGGGAATCGGGCTTGCACACCAGGATGAAATTCAGTCCCTCGCGGATGAACGCCTCGCACAGCGGTTGCCTGCAATAGAGGTCCTCGCCCAGGACCGTCACGCCCAACGCCCGGTAGCGCGCCCCATAGACGGACAGCCAACGTTTCGCCGCGGCGTTCTCGCAGTCCTGCTTCTCATGACCGTCCTGCGGGGTGACGAATTCCGGCTCCAGGGGGATTACCCGCGGATTGCCCGGCGCCACGATCACCGGGGTGACGACCGTATGGGAATAGGTGATGGTGCCGTTTTTGTGCGCCGTGACGC
>JAAELB010000383.1 GCA_024227155.1 Desulfobulbaceae bacterium | reverse complement strand
CTGCGTGATCACAATCCGGACATTGCACATACAATTCACCGGATTCCGGAGTCCGACAGCGACGAATGGCCGTGAGCGCTTTTAGGTGCCGTTCATAAAGGGTCACAAACCGTTTTACTTTCGAGTTCTTTATGATACACTTCTAAATAGGTTAACTGTCCGTAATTATACAGCTACCGGGATATACACTAAATTGAAATTTTTCCTGTCGCGAGAGCGGCTTCGTTAAACGAGACATATAAACACCCCGATGGTCAGCATTTTTTGGCCAAAGGGGTTTTGCAAAATAATCAGCAATACTTGCCAATATAATCAGGAAATTTTGTTTTATTTAATCTGAGATCCAACACATTCTCATCCCCTCTGGGGGGGGGCTTATGAATTCAACCTGGAAGCAAGTTACAAGTGCAGGCCGTTTGATTTCCCTGCCGGAAGTCTATCTACGATTATTAGAGATCCTGGATGATCCCGATTACACACTGGCTGAGGTTGCTCGGGTAGTGAGTAAGGATCCTGCCGTTACAGTCAGGTTCTTGCGAATTGTAAACAGCTCTCTCTATAGCTTTTCAACCAAAATAGAAACAGTGGGTCATGCCATTACCCTGCTGGGTATCCAGCAGGTCCATGATCTTGTGCTGGCCACATCTGTTGCCCGGTCCTTTTCAGAGATGAGCATGGAAGTAATGGATGTTGATCTTTTTTGGAGGCGAAGCCTGTATTGTGCCGTAACTTGCAAAATTTTAGGATCTGCTTCTGATGAACTTGAAAGGATGGAGCGTCTTTTCGTAGCAGGTCTTCTCCACGATATCGGTCATTTGATAATGTATCTGGCTATTCCTGAATACTCTCTTGAGGCAATGCAGTTAGCTAAAAATGAAAGTATTCCGATACATTTGGCAGAGAGAAAATTGTTTGCATTTGACTACGCCAAGGTTGGTGGTTTTATGTTTTCGCAATGGCGTCTGCCTGAAGTGCTGTGTGAGGCCATCGAGTTCCATGTGG
>JAAELB010000382.1 GCA_024227155.1 Desulfobulbaceae bacterium | reverse complement strand
TGCCATATCTGCTATCGCCTAGTAATATCAATAAATAATTCGATCTTTAAGCATTCCAACATTGTTGGTGTAAAGAATACTAAGGTGGACCCCATTGTCAAGACAAAACTAATGGAAAGTTAAGGTAGTTTCTATCCAATTAATTCTGCCGCTTTTTACTTCAATTCAAGCCTCTATGTTTGAGCCCCGTCGGAGACGCCTCTCCGTCATCGCCACCTTCAGGTTCAGCAGAGAGTTTCTGGGGTGTCAAGACTGCGAGGAACGAGCACCGGAGGCTTGGCCTTGACACCCCAGGAACTCTCTGCTATCCGATGGTTGCCGACAGACAGAGATCCGAGTTTCTATCATTTCTTAAGCTCAGGTACACCTCGGCTGGCGTTTTACCACCTAGACTGCTATGTGGCCGGACATGGTTATAAAAGTAAAAATAATTTTTTAGTGCTGTTTTGAGTTCCGCTACCGATTGGTATTCCTTTAGATATATCTCCTCATACTTCACTGTTCTCCACAGTCGCTCGATGAAGATATTGTCGAATGCCCGGCCTTTACCGTCCATGCTGATTTTGATATTATGGCTTTTTAATGCGCCGATAAAATCGTTGGAGGTAAATTGGGATCCCTGATCCGTATTGAAAATCTCCGGCTTCCCGTATAACCGCAAAGAGCGTTCCAACGCTGATACACAGAACTCAGAATCCATGCTGACAGAAACTTCCCAAGACAATACAAATCGACTATACCAATCCATCACTGCTGTCAGGTAAACAAAACCACCGTTGAGTCGGATATACGTTATATCACTACAACGTACCTGATCAGGTGAAGATATCTTCAGGTTGCGCAGCAGGTACGGATATACTTTGTGTTCCGGGTGCGCCTTGCTCGTATTTGGTTTGGGAGCAACCGACTGCAACCCCATCTTTCGCATTAACCGCTGTACACGCTTCCGATTAACTTTAAAACCTTTTTTACGGAGAATGTTCCGCATCTGCCTGGTTCCGTAAAATGGGTGGTCAGTGTACTCTTTGTCGATAATCCGCATCAATTGCAGATTATCAGCATTTTCCTGCCTTGGTACAATTGGTTGCCGATAGTAAGTCGATCTCGGCAATCCGATGAGTTCACACTGTCTTCGAACACTCAAATGCGGATGGTCTTCTGCAACAATAGTCCTTTTTTCTTCGATACTTAGAGCAAGTGACCTGTGTTTTTTTTTAGAAAGTCCACTTCGACCTTTAGCCTGCCTATCTGTTCATAAAGACGATCTTTTTCCTTTTCGTCATCTTTTGACTTACGACCTGCTTTATTGCTGAATAGGTCAGGGAGCATTTCAATCGCTTCTTTTTTCCATCTATTGACTTGAGCCACATGTATCCCGTATTCAGAAGCAATTTCATTTGCAGTCTGGTTACCTTTGATGGCAGCCAGAGCGACTTTGGATTTCAGTTCATTACTGTAGCGTTTTCTTTTCACAATTTTCCCCTTTTTAAACAATGTGCTTTCTAGCTTAATACATTGTCTCACTTTTGGGGTCCACTATAGTTCACCTCGGAACCCAACTTACTGTTCACTTCGACACTATGCTTTGCGAAGAATTATAACCTGATCAACTTTTCTAGAGGCTCTACTTTTGGTGTCGCCAGCTCTGGAGCTTTACTGGTGATACCGTAAGCGATCTCCTGAGTTTTTTTATCGGTTTTTCGGTTATGGGTTGTACGTTCGATTTTAAACGCTTGTCCGACATGAGGAAAGTCAAGATACTCGTTGATTTCTGTGGTTACCCAGATTTTTCTGGTTTAGTCACGGCCATGATGTGGCTTGTCCGTGGTGGTATGATTTGGCTCCCATTGTACATTTTCAAACCATGAAGAAACCTCTTCGAGAAGATTCTTTTGGTTACCTTTTAAAGTGAAGTGGTAATGTGCTTTCTTGGTTTTAACAATGTAGGCGGCAAGTGTTCGTTGGGTTAGCAAGGCATCGGCCGTGATGGGTTTGCCCTTGATGTCCAAGCAGTCGAGGAGGGGAATGGCAATTTTGATTTCGTTTGTCTGTTTTTCTCCATTGCCTCCTGTTACTGGCAGTGTGCCGACTTTTTTTGGGTGTAGCTTTGGTTGCTTTGATGGCCGACGACTCCCATGATATGGACTTGTCTGCCGTTTTGGTCAATGGCATTGCGCATGGTTTTGCCGTCGATTGCCAGACTTTCGTCAATTACACAGTATTGGGCATTCCACCGCTGAAGTGCCAGATCAAGGGCTATAGGGTCAACGCGGATCAAGACATTACGTATGGTACACTCACTGGGTATACTGTCTTTGCTGTGACTGAAACGGCAATCAAATCGAGCACGGGCTGTGGGGGGATAAAGCCTTGGCCCAGTCTGAAATTACCTTATAACCACGCATTCCGCATAAAATCGCTCCAGTGGAAATGGCCAGCACAACATGAATGGGGTGTCGCCTCCCTTGACCACGGCGGGGGTCAGGGATTTGTTTGAAGAAATCTGGTAAAGATCTCTTTTGGTCGGCAGTAAGCTTCATTCTTGACTCTCCTGATACATATTGTGGAGGAAGCGGAGAACCAGAAAGCAGTTTACGAGCATTGCGCTGTAAGGGGTAAACGAAAACAAGCTTGGCGGTATGCCGCTGTTCGCTATAGCCGTTGCCAATATGTTGGTATCCTTTTGTTTTGCCGACTAATTTCCAGTTCGCTGCGTGATAGATTGTACCAAAAAAGCGAGAGGGATCGACAAAGGTTTCCATCAGTAGAAGCTGGAAGCCAAAGCGATCTTGCCAGTCTGTCTGGAGTCTTCGCTTGCACAAAGAGAGAATTTTGGTGGCAATATTCTTGTGATGGCAATTGGGCAATATCAAAAAACGGGAATTATTTGCCACCAGATGAAGACGGTCATATTGGAGACGGTGACCCCAACCGATCCAACGATCACGGGCACCACATTTCAAGGCTACGGCAGTGAAGCTGAGGATGCCAACCCATTCATTGTTACAGGTGGCTACATACCAGATTGTCTTACCGATTTTTGGTAAAGATCCTAGATAATGACGTTGTTCAGTATTGAGGCTATCTTGTTGAAATTATATTAGGATGAGTGTAGCGTGAATTCACCGTGTGATCAGGTGTGACATTTACAGGAATTATGTTGCGAGATAAGTTATGTTGTGTCTTTTCTTCTCTGTTTGTTTTTCTTCCCTCTTTTAGTTGTCGTAATTTTATCTCTTCCTCCTTCTTCTTTGAATTTGCGCTGTCTTAAAAAAAACAACAGGGAGTTTTTACACCAGAGGTTTATCTCTCCTGTGAGCCAATAGCATACGGAAGAGATATAACCACTGTTGGGTCTTATCTGGTATTTGGTACCCTATTTTTCATGTCCTTTAAAGTCACATCACCAAGTTTAACGTTTGGATACTCAACCATGCTAATGTGATCAGCTCCCAGGATTTTGCTTACAGGTGGCAATGTCCTCTGGTTATAGATAACGGCTAAAAATCTTTTTGTCTATCACCAAACGAAAGGGCATGCTTGGGGCAATTAGCAACACAGTTGGAACAGCGTAAACACTCGATACTGGGTACTTGGGCAGAACCAGTTTCAGGTTTATAGTCGCCCGGATAGGTAGAGATAGGACAGACTTTTTGACACTTTTTACACTGAACACAGGTATCATCCACAGTGAGCAGATATGTATTCATGGAACTGATTCCCTGCATGGAGCCCATAGGACAGATTGCACACCAGATGCGCGGTTTAAAATAAAACCCGAGACCGATGGCGATACTGGTGGAAACGATCCACATAAAACGGAAGACAGAACCGGTAGCTTGGATATCGCCCCCCGCATTAACCAGACGAATCCCCATAAGGCTCATCATCGACACAAAAAGTAGCCATCGAAACCAGCTTGATTTAAACAGTGGTGGAATAGGCCTCTTCAGACTGACAAAGGAAAGAATGCGCTCATGAAAAGCTCCCATAGGGCAGAGCCAGCCACAATAAAATCGACCACGCTGACTGGCCAATACCATAAAAAGCGTGATGAGCCCAAGGACAATAAAGCCCAAACGTGGACAGAAGTACCCACCAACCACTACTATGGGCAGTAGCAATGCCATTAGCAGCTGACTGTTCATACGACAGCAAACTTCTTCAATTTTTCCTTTTTTTATCTTTTTACCAGCAGCCATAGTGGTGCATCCTATATGAAAAATGGACTATATTTATTTGTAGATGATAAGAACGAAAAAACCTAGTCAACCATCCAACTGCACGTGAAGATTAAAAGGAAATCATTGGCCATGTCAAGTAATGATTAAAGTTGTAATAGTCACCTTCTTACTGACATGCTCAATCGATAGTTTTAACGATAAATATTTGGGATAATATGAGAATGGCCAGGAGAAATCTTTCCAGTTTCACATAATCATTAAACGTTACCTTTCTCTTATCTTTCTGATACACACCAAACTGGAAAAAGCAAAAGAGTCAAAGAGAAGTGTGCAAGGGCAATACTTACTACCTTCGACCAGAGAGAAGTTGAGATACCTTCCTGGAAGGTAGGGACTCAGGAGGGTTGAGCTGTTCACTTACTGGAGATCAGCGATGTACAGGAAGAATGTAATGGTTGCAACTTTGCTTAAATGGTTAAAATTGCCAATACCAGTCTTCACCATTACAATAACGTATGTTGTTGTAACTCCATAGTAGTTATGTTAAGTCACTGAAAGTCTTGCTTTCAACCTGTCTCCATTATAAAATAACAGTTAGAATTGGGTCATCGAATAACGATTTTTAATCAGTAATGTCCGGTTAAGAAATTGCATGTGATTTCTTCAATCGTTTCCGGCGTTTCGTTTTCCGTTTCCGATGTTGTGATACAGATTTCCCTGCAGCAGACTGTTGTCTTGCTTCATTTCGTATTTGATTTCGAAGCTGCCGCACACGCTTA
>JAAELB010000381.1 GCA_024227155.1 Desulfobulbaceae bacterium | reverse complement strand
GATTCCTCCGCCAATGGCTAGGTTGGAACCCATAGTAATGTTCGAGCAGATCTGCGTAGTTCACATATCGTTGCTCTACAGCTAATGCCAATGTGCAGCGTTGAAGTCTTGATAATTTTTGATGTTTTGTCATGATGGCTGTGTATGGTCGTGGAGATGAAAGTGTTGAATCTGTAGAGTAACGGTTAATTTCTGTACTCCATAAAAAAGGGGGAATCGAAACGCCACTCCAGGCTACCCCATTGCCTGTAGCAATTGTGGTACTCCTTGGTTATCAGAGTGCGCTCGCAACACTCTCTTTCTCTCTTGGAAAGTTAATCCTAGTTTCAACAAACTTGTATTGATCTGCTGGAGGTCGATCAACTCCGTTAATTGTTTTGGCGTCAGATGTTCTCGGATGCTCTGGACACCGAATTTTTGTTTATATTCTTTTGACGTTTGGCCTAAAACAATACGGTTGATCAAGTTAGCTTCATTGGCGAAATGATACGCTTTGACGGTCTCATGTGAATTGGCAATTGCTTCCGATAATGCAAGATATCCGGTTTTGGTTTCTAATCTATATTTCTGCCTCTCTTGCTCTTGGGCAAGCCTGTTTTCTACCCATTTATCCATGCGAATTGCAAAGAGAGATGAGCACCACCTTGCAAAAGGTAAACGTAAACTCTTGTGAAGCCATGTTCCACCGTATCTTCCACGGGCTACTTTTACTAAATCCTTAAGGGGACGATCGTCCTCTTTAGAAAGGGTCGATATGTATTCCTGATTCTCGTTTTTTGACAACCAATCTTTTGGTTTTTTGTTGAAAGGTTTTGCTACCTCTGTAGCGTTGAACCAAAGGAGACCCTCACTAATATTCGTAACATCAAAAGAAATCCTGGTGTCACCAATTTCTGCAAATTCATAACATTTCTTCATCTTTGACCTCTTTATTGATCAACGGTTTTTGATAAGGGGCTAGCCGATCCCGCATATTGAAGTTTTTGTTAAGGTGATAATCGTTGTCAGCAATGACCGTGGCCGGAATCATTTTTAGGAGCCAGTGGAGGTGCGTCCATTGTTGAGATTATGCTATCCTTGACAAGGTTCACAGTGTTGAACCATTTCTCTTTTTCAGGTGCTTCAGGAGCCATTCTTTCCACGAAAGCAAATGCTAGCCCGTATAAAGCATTGATGAGCTGATATGCTTCTGCATCATTTTGAAGAGACCAGGTTGCTTTGATTATATTCTGCTCTTCTATTGTATAGTCTTCCATTGAATGCATACTTTGACCTTTTTTTAGGGTAAGGTTTCATGAAGGTTTCAACGACAATTGGCAGTACAGGCGAATTTATCCTCGTTGTGGGCGGTGATTTTCCGAAATATTTCATTTTTCGACATCTCAAAATAATCAGGAAAAGGGCTATCAACCTTTTGGAGGCTATTTCCGATTCGCATATGGCTACAGTGAATTGACAAGATGGGCTTCCACCCGTTTTCCAAAGGCACGCTAGTTTCTACGATGTTTCCCTTCACTTCTATCTCTTGGCCATCCTCTAAGTAGAAAGCTTGATGCGCCCGTCTTCCGCGAGTAACCACACCGAAAAGTGAGTCGTTGGTTTTGACTACCATGATTACTTCAAGCTCGTGACGAAAAGCGCTATATTTTGCCAGGACCGTTCCGCCGATTGTTATTTTTGCTCGTTCAATTATTGCTCTTCTCATAGAATAACCTTGTTTGTGATGTGCGGTATATTTGGGGTGTATATGGCTTACATGTAGTACACACATCTCTGAGGGGGTTAGTCGACTTTTGTCGTTTTCACCTCAAAGCCTTTATGGATATAGGATTGTGCAATTTCTTTCACACACAGGCTTGAGGGGCTTTTTACCTTTTCTTTTTGTTTTACTCACACAGGTCTGCGTGTAAGCCTTACACACAAGCCTGACTCCCTTATTTATTGTCCATTATAAAAAACACCTGAGCCGGGCTGGCAAAATCCTTTAGCCTTAGACATACCTTTTTTGACAAAACAGGGAGGGTCACCTGTCTTCCAAAGTCTCCAATTATTTTCAAGTCGATAGATATTCTGGTCTCCAGGTCCATTCCCTCCCAGGTGTTTTAGGGAAAGAAAACCTCGCTCCATAAATTTATCAAATGCTCTTCTGATTGTTTCAGGTGATGGTGGGGGTTCACGCATTCCCTTGACTCTTCCGTCAAAGAAATCCTGTATAGCTATCACTGGACAGAGAAAATGATCCCTATTGCTAGGCTCCCAGTAATTTCTTTTCTTTTTTTTCGGGTAATAGCGTCGAGTAAGTGCAAAGAGAAGGATGTCCTTTTGCATTGTTGGCAAGCTTCGAAAAGCGTCCGATTGTAATAGCTCTTTTAATAACCATGTTCCTGGTGAATTTCCTCCCCAATCTAAGTCTGGGTTTTCTGCTGGGGTAACTCTTCGAGTCGTGTCCATTAAACTTCCTCATGAATTTCGATTGATCTGTCAATGGTGTTCATTCTGTAGGCATATAGGGGGCAATCTGGAGATGTACATTTAGATACATAGGAAGCATTGCCATCCATGCAATAGTCTCTGCAAAAGGCTCGTATAGCACTATTTCTGGCCTTAGAATCCTGTTTTCCAGTACCGCTGCGGTAAGGAAATAATTGGCAATCTGAAAATGTGCAATTTCGCCTTGATGTGTAGTCGAATCCACCACAGTTCAGGCATTTCTCTGCAATGGCTTTTCGACGATTTAACTCAATTAGTTTCTTGCCGCCTTCATATTCGGGGTGTTGAATGTAAACTTTCATTTGCTTGCTCCCGCTATTGAGAAGTTAATTAAATTCGTAATCGCTTAGGAAACTGCACGGGGAAGTTCATCAATCCATCTTTTCAATTCATCAGCACGCCAGGCTACAGCTCGAGAACCTAGCCTTACAGGTTTTGG
>JAAELB010000380.1 GCA_024227155.1 Desulfobulbaceae bacterium | reverse complement strand
GATATTATCAGGGTCGCACAGCTCATTATAGAGACTTTATCTGAGCCCTTCTTCCTGAGTGAAAAGGAGGCAAACATTGGGGCAAGTATTGGAATTGCAGTATTTCCAGATGATGCTGTAGAACAGGCTACCTTGATGAACAAGGCCGATAGCGCTATGTATAAGGCTAAGCAATCAGGACGTAATAAATATTGTTTTTTTGAATAAAGTAATTTTAACAAATCCAATATCTGATTTTATCCACTTGGATTGATATTGATCCTGCTACTGAATGTAATCAAGAAGTCATCCCAAGAACCTAGCTTCTCGTTTGTAAAAAGTCTTTAGATGTCGCTTATGCCAAAGTCAACATAAAACGTAAGAACTGTACCAGCTCCCCAAAAGGGTAAACCATGAACTGGTTCTATGGGGATTGAATACCTTGGGTTATATTTTTTGTCAATTCAAATAAGTGTTATTTTAGTTAGGTACCCCGTCTAAAAAGTCCCCATTCTCAGGATATAACATTTTTTTCGATTTCTGCAGGCTCTGATTGTTTGCCACCTTATTTTTCATCTGCATTTGCCTTGTTTTTGACGCACTTATCTTATTGCCACGAGCGTTATTTGTTACACATCATAAGGGCTTGTCGATCAAACCTTTTACGATGTGTTCCAAACAGGTTTTGGTAACGCTCTGATTTTTATCATTTTCCTTTTTTGGCATTGAGGACAACATGTAATATCAATACCGGTTATTCGCTGCATAATCTGCTGGAGGGTTTCTGTCACTAAATCCGGCTGTTCTGACATTGGCTCAATGAGTTGCCTGATGAGGATAATACACTGCTTCTTCTTGATGTTTGACAAGAAGCCATAATACCTGATTTTCATGAAACCTTTAGGCAAGACATGTAAAAGGAAGCGCCTGATAAACTCATCTGATTCCAGACTCATGACCTTTTTTTCGTTGTTGCTCGCTCGATCCCGATAAGTAAAGGTAACCTGACCATCATCTATTGCGACGAGCCGGTTGTTTGAGATTGCAACTCGATGTGTATAGCGACCAAGATATTCAAGTACTTGCTCAGGACCTGCAAAAGGTTGCTTGGCATAAGCTATCCATTTCGTAACGGAAAGATTGTGAATCATTGCCCCAATTACTTTTTGTGAGCCACTTGCTGCTATTTTTCCTGGAAAGATGAGTTTATTCTTTTTGTAGGCCGTCTCTAATTTAAAGAGATAACGTTTCTGGAACTCCTTTGCCAGCGAATCTATCCGAAACAGAAATGATTCCATTTGTTGAGTTCCGGTGATAAAGCACCTGCAGGAACAAGACAATGGAGGTGAAAATGATCCTACAGGGTCTGACTCCATGTATGCAAAACGGCTATAATACCGAGCTGTCCGTTAAGACGCCAATGGGGATCCTTTGCAAAGACCTGCAATGTTTCGTTAACTGCTGCAAACAAGTTGGCCAGCATGATTTTCTTATTACAGAGAATAATCGGATTAAGAGCATGGGGTAGAGTAAAAACAAGATGAAAATAACCACAGGGAAGTAATTCAGCTTTGCGAGCATTAAGCCACTGTTCTTTTGTCATGGTTTGGCATTTAGGACAATGCCGGTCTCGACAAGAGTTGTAGGAGATTTTTTCAAATCCGCACTCGTTGCATTGTTCGCGATGCCCGCCAAGCTCAGCCGTACGACAAGTCTGAATGTGACGCATAACTTTAGTCCGCTCATAGGATGGATTATTGTTGTGTCGATATTGTTCACCATAACGATTAAAAATATCGGCGACCTCGTGGTGATTTGTACGCCCTGGAACTGCAAAGATCTGTTTCATTTGTCATCCTCCCTTTCAAGGTCGAATTTATCGAGAGGGCTTTCAAGTTTGGTAAATCTTTGGGGAATGATATGGAGATATATTGTAGTGGTATTTATTGATTTATGCCCAAGGAGACGGCTGATTGTGTAGAGGTCAATTCCTTGGTAAAGTAGATGGGTTGCAAAACTGTGACTAAGAAAATCCAAACGTTTGGATTTTCTTAGCCACTCGTTCGCGACCCACCTTCTTGAGCGCGGCTTAAGCCTTCGCCACATCCAAGCCCTGCTTGGGCATGCCAGCCCCACAACCACAACCCGCTATACGCATTTGACCAAGGTCACAGAAACTGACAGTTGGGAGACCATTAACGAGTTGATCAACACCCTGCACATCAGCATCGATGGGTGTGAAGATGGAAATGGCCTCTCTTGTAGAACAATACTTCGATAAATATATTGGCAGATACGGTGATACTACGCTTCCTGTTCATCTGAAAACTCTCAGAGCCATCCTTCGCTGCCGCACCCCTGAATCCGGCGAACTGTAGGTCAGGTGTCCAGCCTGTAACCACGCAGAATGGCACCCCATCTCCTGTCGCAACCGGCATTGTCCAAAATGCCAGAATCATAACACCAGCGGGTGGATTGATAAGCAGCAGCAGAAATTATTACCGGTACCGTATTTTATGGCAACGTTCACCTTACCCCGTGAACTTCGACCATTGGCCTGGTTTAATCAGAAGGTGATCTATTCACTTTTGTTCAAATGCATTGCCAGTACTTTGAAAGATTTCGGCATGAACCCGAAACACCTAGACGTTGAGATCGGCATGACGATGGTGCTGCATAAAAACAGCAGACGTTTGGATTATCATCCTCATATTCATGCGGTCGTACCTGGAGGCGGAATTGATAGAAGGCACCGTTATTGGAAAAAGCTCAAAGGAAACTACCTCTTTAATGCAAGAGCATTGGCGACAGTGTTTCGCGCACGCCTCATGGAAGCAATAAAAGAAGCTGGTTTGGGAATACCCAAAAAGATGCCGGAAAAATGGGTCGTGCACTGCGTTAATGTGGGCAGGGGCATGGAGGCACTGAAATACTTATCCCGGTACCTCTACCGCGGGGTTATCAGCGGAAAGAATATTATTTCAAATCATAATGGGTTGGTCACATTCGAGTACATTGACAGCAGTACCGGTGAGACAAAACTCCGCACACTTTCTGGGGAAGAGTTCCTGCATCTCATAGTGCAACATGTCCTACCCAAAGGGTTCAGGCGAGTTAGGGACTACGGCTTCCTTCATGGTAATGCCAGGAAATTACTCTCTTGTTCAGCTCACTTTACAAGTCATCATTGAAGAAATTGTACCACGTCCAAGGCCTGTTTTTAAGTGTCCTTGCCGCAAGACTGCAATGCTGATTGTAGAGTTTCGAATACATAACAGCAGGCCGGGACGCTTATCAGTACCCCATCGAGGGGTGTAACGATATTTCGTAGCGCAGGCTCACCGTCCGTTCAAAAGGAGAAATGTTGACAATATGAAATAGATTTTTTTTATGCCTCAAGAGGCAAATGGACTCGTGCGTCCTGATTAAAGTGCATCTCGTTCGACTGCACTTCC
This sequence comes from Desulfobulbaceae bacterium, assembly GCA_024227155.1. Classification (GTDB taxonomy): domain Bacteria; phylum Desulfobacterota; class Desulfobulbia; order Desulfobulbales; family Desulfocapsaceae; genus Desulforhopalus_A. The sequence goes on along the minus strand of JAAELB010000380.1, from coordinate 3,948 downwards.
ACCAGATATTCCTGAAGAAGATAATTCCTTGTTATTACTCCGGGCTTGTTCAACCATGGATAAGACAGTGGATCGCTGCGCGATCACAATCTATCCTTATTCGTTAGCTGCAATTTGTGTTCAGGTCGGAAGTTAAAAACCGTTTTTGCTCGTTTAATCAGTTTATTGCTTCCTGTTTGGTTCTAAACACTCATTGATAATGAAAAAGAATTTTGATTTCGATAGACTTCAAACGCTCTCAGTGTTCCAAAAGATAGGTCTTGTGGTGCTACCGTTGCAAGTCGATTTTTTCCAATGAACTTTGATCTTCCATAATTTACGATTTGTTGAATTTCTTCCATAGTAAATAGGGTAGGGTGGAAAACAGAGGTTGCAGCAAAAATCCTTGCCTGGTACCCCAAGAAGTAGTGGTCACCCTCTGTTTAAGCTCTATTATACATAAGCGTAAATAAGAAAAGCACCAAATGTCATTATTAAAAAACCTGCAAAACGACTATGGGTTTCGACCAATGTTATAGCCCACGATATTGAATCATCGAATCGTTTGCGGCCCATGAGCGACAGAATTACAGCTATAGCAATACAGAACCAGCCAATAGTGTCAGTTAAAAAAGAAAATTTAGACGAGCTGGAAAGGGAAATCAGTAAAACGCCAAAAACAACTCGGACGACTACATTAAGAACCTGCAGCATTACCTTGCCTACTTGTCTATGCATGTAGCCACATATGCGTTCCGGGGACATTGCTATGACAGTGCCGGCGAGGCACGTCAAAGCACCAAAAATTATTATCAAGATGGTCACGATCTACTTATATCTCCTCCCCGATAAGGCATCCTTTTCTCTACTTTACAAACAAGAATAAGTGGTTGGTAATTAATATTTTTGGGCTATAAAACTTTTCCCATTATTTTGTTTTCAACCTCTCGCTCAAAGTAGCGATATGTTCTGGGCCAATACCGCAACATCCACCAATGATTGTTGCACCAAGTTGACACCAGGTATCAACGAAATCTAGATATCCAGACGGATCGAGTTCTTGACGAATTGCCTGCATGGTGGAATTGGCCAGGGCATTTTTTTGCATGACTGGAAAAGCATTAGCGTAAACTCCAATCGGTAGGTCGAACTTCAGACGCTTTAGCTGGTTAATTGCTGTGTCAATCGCTGGCGACATGACTTCCGGTTGACTACAATTAAAAAGAATGGCTGATACACCAAGCTCGATTGCAGAAATTACGGCGCTCGTCACTTCCTCGTTAGAGCGAAGGCGGGGAGTTTTATCTTGTGATTCTTCGCCATCAAGAAGTGTGAAAGAAATCCATAATGGACGATCATCATCAGAAAGAGCTTGTGCAACTGCCTGTGCTTCGTGGATAGAGCTCGTGGTTTCGGCTAGCCAGAGGTCGACATAAGGACTGAGCGCATCAACGATTATTTTCAACAAGGCTGGAGCCCGCTCAGGGATGAAAAGGTCAGGTCTATAGGAACCGAAGAGGGGAGGAATTGAACCTGCGACCTTACATCCGTATGCCGATGCTGTCTGACGACCTAGCTGACCAGAGAGGGCGGTCAACTTGGCTCCTTCATTAGAAAAACGTTTTTCCCCTATATGAAAAGGAACAACGGCATAATTGCTGGTCGTCAGGATGTCACTCCCTGCCGCAGCGAAAGATTCGTGTGTTTTTCTTACGAGTTCAGGAGCCTCCATAAGTGAGAGAGCTGACCATTCGGGCTGTTGAAATGGTGCTCCTTTCCGCAAGAGCTCTCGCCCCATTCCTCCATCAAGAAGGGTAATATGAGATGGATGGTTAGTCTTTACCATGGCATGTAATCCTTTATATAAAACAGAAATTGGTACTTAAATTAACACATTTTATAATCTTCACGGATTTTCATGGTCAGTAATTCCCCCTAATTAACAATTCTTTTCTCCATGTAGTTTCTCCAAGTTTTTCCCGCAAACTCAGCAATATCAAGTAAAGACATACTTCCTGTTCATACGTCTCGATCATTCCTTCCCCTTACAATAGGGGTAATAGTTGCCGCAATAGCATCCAGTTGACGCGTGTAATTATTGCTCACGAAATTTTTTCTTCTTATTTTACCCTAAATACTAGGCATTTAACTTGCATTTACTCTCTCAGTGTGTTTTTAGTATACTTTATTAACTATCTATCATGGTATTAATAACCCCTAATATGGTGCGACATGGAACCAACTACTTTTTTTGCCAAACCACAAAATACCGTCCAAAAACAATATGAAGCTCTTCGCGCTTTTTACGTGGAAAAATGGTCCGGGGAAGAAGTTGCTAAACGTTTTGGATACACCCTCAGTTCATTTTATTCATTGACCCGTGATTTCAAAAAAAATCTTTTACAGGACAAACCTGCACAGTTTTTTTTCACTCCTAAAACGACAGGCCGCAAACCTAAGGCTGTAAAGTGGACCCCTTTGTCAAGACACCTTTTCTCAAAAATAAGGTAGAGCAAGAATGTCTGTTTTAATTCCCTCAGCCTGTACTTTGGAGCCCCGTCGGAGACGCCTCTCCATCATCGCCACCTTCAGGTTCAGTGGATATCTCTGTTGGTATCAAGGCTGCGAGGAACGAGCACTCGCCTTGGCCTTGATACCAACAGAGAGATCCACTACCGATAGCTCGTATAAGCACGGAATGTTTGTCGTAGTTTTAAGGCTAATATTCTGTATTAGCAATACCAGGTGGCTTAAATACCTCTAAGCTGCCATCTGTAAATTGAAGTGGCCAAAATAGACCTCTGCTGGTGTTTTTCCTCCAAGTCCGGTATGAGTACGTTCATTGTTGTAAAATTCAAAATAGATCTTTAATGACTTGATGAGCTCATCTATCGAATCGTATTCTTTTATATAGATTTCTTCGTACTTTACACTTCTCCAAAGTCGTTCGATGAAGATATTATCCATGCATCGGCCCTTTCCATCCATGCTGAGCAGAACATCATTGTCCAGGACAGTGGAGACGAAATCATCACTGGTGTACTGGGAACCTTGGTCAGTGTTGAAAATCTCAGGTCTACCATGTTTACGAAAAGCACTTTCGAGTGCAGACACACAAAAACTACTATCCATGCACACAGATACCTCCCAGGAAAGCACAAATCGACTGTGCCAATCCATTACTGCTGTCAGGTAGACGAATCCACCAGGAAGCGGAATGTATGTTATGTCGGCACACCACACCTGATCCGGGCAGGTAATTTTCATATTACGAAGTAAATAGGGATATTTTCTGTGCTGAGGTGCAGGTTTACTGGTATTAGGTTTTGGTGCTATTGATTGCAAACCCATCTTTCGCATGAGTCGCTGCACTCGTTTTCGATTCACCTTAAAGCCTTGTCTGCGCAAATAATTTCGCATTTTCCTGGTACCGTAAAACGGATGGTTTGTATATTCTTCATCGATGAGACGCATGAGAGCAAGATTGACATCAGATTCCATAGTCGAACTTCTTTGACGGTAATAGCTTGAACGTGGCAACTCGATCAAATCACATTGCCTCTGAATGCTCAATTCTCTATGGTCAACTTCAATGCAGGAGCGCTTCTCAATAATGCTCATTTCAGATGTTCTGTGTTTTTTTTTAACCAGTCAACTTCTACTTGCAGTTTGCCTATTTGCTGGAAAAGCACATTCCGTTCAGCCTCCATCCCCTCAATAGTTCGATCTTTCTTGCTACCAAAAGCTTCAGGAAGAGCATCAATAGCTTCTTTCTTCCACCTGTTTACTTGGCTGACGTGTACGCCAAACTCGGAGGCTATTTCATTAGCTGTCTTTTGGCCTTTTATGGCGGCCAAAGCAACCTTGGATTTGAAATTCTTAGTGTGGTTTTTCCGTTTCATAAATTCCCCTTTTGAATAGTGTGTTTTCTACCTTAGCACACTGTCTCATTTATGGGGTCCACTATAG
>JAAELB010000379.1 GCA_024227155.1 Desulfobulbaceae bacterium | reverse complement strand
GGGATGATCAACAGTAGTAATTTCGCTATAAAAGTAGGGGCCCAGCATAAAATTCAGCGGGCCCAAAGGTCCGGGCCGCTGATTAAAATGTTATATCTCAACGATAGAAATGTTTATAGACGCTATCACTAGTGTCCGGTTAAGAACTGAATAAATTCAACTGGATATGACCGGTAGTAATTTTGTTTTTGTAATAGTTTTCTGTGAATGCGCATGAAATAAGGGTTTTCTCAAAAAGAGTAATACTTAAAATCTGTAAAATTGTGTAGAGGCTCTGTTCAAGCTTCAAGCGCTTCTTCATGATGGCAACCAATACATATACGGAGATAGCAATCCAGATCTGTGTTTTAACAGCGGTTTCAGAAATACCGAAAAATTTCTTTATCCGCAGATGCTGCTTGATCCATTTAAAGAACAGCTCCACTTGCCATCGGCACTTGTACAAATCTGCTACAGTTCGGGCCTCTAATGAAAAGTTGTTGGTTAAAAATGTTAGGTGTTTTTCGATTTCTTTGTCGTAATACTTTATCCGTCTGAGTTTTTCCGGATAAGCATTCGCCGATTTTACTACGACCGGGCGTACTGTCTGATCACAAATGATGCCGGTAGACTTATCCACTTGTGCGGAGTAAAGCCGACGCAGTTTCGTATTCGTTTTGCTTCTCAAGATGAAAAAGGCTAAACCGCGGTGCAGTTTGTAAAGTCTTTCAAAATCGAGATAAGCGCGGTCCATAACATAAATTGAACCGGGCTCTGGAAATAGTTCATCGAGAATGTTGACATCATGGACCTTGGCATCGGTTATAGATACAAACGAAGGGATATTACCCCTCAGGTCAAGTAGTGTATGGACCTTTATACCGCTTTTTGTTGATCGAAACCGTGCCCATGGAAAAACAGAACGGCACAGATCGATAGTGGATGCATCCAGGGCGTAAACCGTTTCATCAAGTTGGAGACCAAAGTCATCATCAGCATAAAGTTTTCGGGCCTTACCAATCAGTACTTGTGCAAAGTCACAGTAAATACGCCAATCACGCTTTTCGTTGGCATCAGCAAGAGTACTTTTGGCAATTTCGGTCTGAATGCCAACGTGGTGAAGCTTACCTTGCATGGCGCGTAAACATAGCACCGTATCGCGGAGGCTCTCACGATAGGTTAGCTGAGCGAACGCCATGCAAAGAAACTGTTCATAGCACGTAAAGGAACGAATCCGGTAATTGCCTTTATATCTTTTAACGCATGTGTGAAAACTTTTTTTGGGTAGAAAATCTAACAGCTGAGAAAAAACAATTCGTCCTTGATGCATCGCCGTCTCCCTTCGTTAATATATGCTGTGAAGGGAGCTATAGAACAATTTGGGCAAATTCAAAAGGTTGCCCATGCAAAATAGGCAATATTAGCAATTATTACATCGATCTATAACGTTTTATTATAACCTTAACCGGACACTAGTGAAATTGGTTTTTAAATCGGTCATCGTGAATCTCTACTTATACTCGGTAGCCCAACATAATAATTGAATAGAGGTCTTGCTTTGGTTCCATATCGGGTATTTTAATAGACGTCTATCGACCATTCCCATACTGCATTGAAAACAGCCAACTTATGGTTTCAATATTAGATATCTAGTGTCCATCCAAGGCTATAACTACTTGTAACCAATAAAAAAAGCGCATTTTGCAGTAGCAATTCTTTTCGTTTTGT
>JAAELB010000378.1 GCA_024227155.1 Desulfobulbaceae bacterium | reverse complement strand
TTCGGCCTCCAATCTGGCGGGCCACACTGTTTTCTCCGGCCTGCATCTCGTGCCGAGGTGGCGGAATTGGTAGACGCGCATGCTTCAGGTGCATGTTGGGGTAACTCAGTGGAGGTTCAAGTCCTCTTCTCGGCACCATTTCACGATATTTTCAACTGTTATTCAACAAGTTAGATATCGCATTCTCCTATTATTTTTACTGGTGGGTAGAATGGTGGGTAGAATGGTGGGTAGAATGGTGGGTAGAATGGTGGGTAGAATGGTGGGTAGAATTGAAATCAACTGGAAGTCTTTTCCTTACAAAATCACGTCACGGTATTTGGTATTATCAACGCTGGATACCAATACATTTTCGTAAAAAAACCCCGCTTTTAAAAAGAAGCTCAAGGTTTCACTGCAAACCTGCGAAAAGCCCAAAGCTATTCAACTTGCAAGGTTGCTTACAGTGAAATTTGACAAATTAGCGTTACAGCGTTTTGACAATCCAAAGGATTTTGGAAAGGCAATGGAGTTGTTACATCAGTCAGCGAAAGCATGGAAAGATTATCCTGAATTTCAACTCTATGAAGAACATTTTTTGTCTTAGATTAGTGGCAATACAGATGAAGAAGTTACAGTTGAAGAGTATTTGTTAGAAAAAGCGGAGAATTTTAGTTCTTCCGTCAATAAGCAATTTGAATGTAGATGGCTAAGCAAACCCGCGCATAGATGGTGAATACCGCAGTCCACAACCATTGAGGGTGGTGAACAAATCAGATAGTCAGTCTAAGGGAGTTTTCAGGAGAGCGTCAGAACAGGGATGACAAACAGACAATAATTT
>JAAELB010000377.1 GCA_024227155.1 Desulfobulbaceae bacterium | reverse complement strand
TGTCATTCAACCTTGGAATAACCCAAATTTGCTCTGACACCAATTAATTACTAGAAATAGCTGTTTTTGTGCTGTATTTTTTGCTATTATGTGACCATTGAATAGTGTGATTTACGGGAAAATAATAGGATTTAAGTTCTGACTGGAGGTTGGAGATGAAGATGATTTGTCCCCATTGTGGGGTAAGCGGTTCCGCGGATGATTCATTGTTGGGGAGGAAGGTTAAATGCCCAAAATGTACTGGTATCTTTGAGGTGGTAGCAGATATTGCTCAGCCAATTTCCTTGGAAGAAACGGATATTGAAGAGCTTCTCGAAAATGATATCCTTTCAGGAATAGATGAAAATTCTATGGGAGGAGGTCTTGAAACTGGTGACGATTTAGACGACTCTGAGCCGGAGGATTTGTTTGGTGAAGAAAGTCTTGCGGACAACGATGAGGACATTGTTGAAGAATCTCTTTTCGAAGGTGGTTCCATCGAAGATGAGGAGTTGGCGTTACAGGATACACTTTCAGGTGAG
>JAAELB010000376.1 GCA_024227155.1 Desulfobulbaceae bacterium | reverse complement strand
TTTGAAGAGTTGATGGCTCAAGAACTGATTGACTGGCGCGATCCACAGTACATGGAGAAGCTCAATGCCTATGTCAATAAGACCGGCCTTGATCCACGAACAGGATTGGAGGCCAGCGATGATGTGAAGCTCGTGGCCAAGCACTATGGTTGGGTGAAGGGAAGTTCAACAACAGCAACCTCAATCATTGGTGCGTTCATAGATTTTTCGGAAATTACAGGAAATGTTAGAACTCCAAGCGTTTCTGCTTACACAAATGCAGAAGTCGCAGACATCATAAATAGACGAGGTTATAGTATCGATGATTTTCTTTATTTGACCGATGCGGATTCGGTTCTTTCGGCGAAGCAGACGGCAATCGTTCGGGATGTACGTCTCCAAATTGGACTTCCAAGTTCAGGAACTAAAATGAATAAGACCATCCCTACAAAATATGTAGAGAGTTTTCTCAGTGGAGAGCGCAACTCTTTTGATGGCTTTGTATCAGTTGATAGTCATTCGAGCAGCCTGAAAACTTTGGATGAAGTATTTGAAGGCAACCGTATGGATTATCAGAATACGCCCTATAATCTCCAGACAGATGATACCTACGCCAAAATCGGTTTTGACCTAGACTATGGTGGTCAGCTGAAAATCCCCTTTGAAGAAGCATCGCCAGATAATTATCCCTTCACTGGCCGAGGCTTTACAGGGTCGAAAGAAATTGTCTTGCCAGAGTATAAAATGTTAGACGAACATCATTTTGTAGAAGGAGATACCATAGGTATTTTTGACAGTAAAACCGGGGATATGGTGGAGCAATATATCTATGATGGGGATAGCGAAACTTGGCTTAAGAGGCAATAATATTAGAGGTATTGATTATGTATGCAATTTATAAAGGAAAGAGATATAGGGCAGTCAAAAAGGGAGAAAAAATTAGAATAGGTAGCGATACTAAAGAGTATGGTTTTACAGAATATGTAGACGTTGTAGGAAATGTTCATTATGATAGATTTGTAAAATTATTGGATATGGATGAACTTGATTATCTCTATGAAGAACGATTTGAAATTCAGTATCAAGGTCGCTTTTTTAAGATTTCCAGTGCTCTTCGTCGAATAAATCTAGATAGAGACTGGTTTGAAATCTATGTTTCCCTTGAAGAGCATCAACTAGGTATTTCGCTAGGTTTTGAGCGAACAGATAAATTTTTATGGTCAAAAGAAATTGGTCGAAAAGATATAGAAGCTTTTAAAATCATCGAAATGCCCCAAGGTCCATTTTCTAATCAAGGCATTAAGGTTAGGATTCTTGAAGGTCAAGAGATTGATGATTATTTTGCCTCCATAACAGACTGATGCAGCAATCTCCTATTTTCTAATAGGAGTCTTTTAGGCTTACCAATGCAGGCAGTCAGCTGACCGCATCTGACACCCATTTTTTATAGAGGTCTGTTTCACTAGAAGACGAGATGAGGAG
>JAAELB010000375.1 GCA_024227155.1 Desulfobulbaceae bacterium | reverse complement strand
GAGTGAGCCATAGCAGGTTAAATCGCCAAAATAGTAAAGAAGAAGTCATTCAATACTGTCATTGGCGCAGCAAAAACTGCATCACCGTAATACAATCCCCTTTATATAGAATGTGCCAGCCGTCCCGGCTCAGTCCAACAGACATTTATATCCCATGCTCTGCACGGGGTATAAATGCTTAGGTGTTGGCTTTCAAAGGAGAAAACAATGATAAAGAGACTAGTCTTAATATTACTATTGCCTTTCTTTTCTTCTGCAATAGCATCGAGCTATGTAGAGCTAACTGAAAGTAACTTTGCTAAGAGTGGTCATGAAAAAGCCGTTATCGTTATTCAAGTAAATTGGGGCCGACAGTGGAATTGCGGAAGTTATGAAAATTCACAATTGATTGATCTGAAATTCGCCTTAATCAATGATGCTGCAATTGAGAGGATAGAACTGGAGACTCCATCTAAACTGTCCCCTGGAAAAGGTTTTCGCCCGTACATATTGCTTGTAAAACCCGGGGAATATGCGTTCTCTGGTTTTAAGATACGAGCAGCAAAATCCGAAACGGATATTGGGTATATAGAGGCCACAGAAGATAAACTTATAATAGCTGGGAAACCAATGGGGGGATACTTCACTGCCAATGCCGGAGAAATGGTTTATCTCGGGCACATTGCTTTAGATTGTAAATACGACCCCGTACCTTGGCGGTTTTACATTGAGGGCAAGTCAGAGTTTACTCAGTATGCGCAACAGTACAGTGATGCTTATCCGTATTTGAAAGGTAAAAAGTTTATTTACCGGCTCTGGGAAACAAAAGAGTTTGGTACGCCTTATTCACTAGGAAATGGTTTTGAAGTTGAAATGTAAGCCTAACGAATAAGGATATGTCGCGCTTGCCGCGACCTATCACATTGTTGAACAAGCCCGATGGTTGGGGCTTCTATATAGTAAATAAATAGAAAGTGTCAAAGAGGGCTGTCGAGGTTTTTACGGCTCGATATTTTTT
>JAAELB010000374.1 GCA_024227155.1 Desulfobulbaceae bacterium | reverse complement strand
GGTTCTTCCGGATTAAACGTACTTATCGGTATTGCCCAGTAGCACTTGCTTTTGGGAGAAGCTACGAAGCAAAAAGCTCAGCTATGCTTGATTCTATTGCTAAAAATGTTTTCTGACTCCCCCTTCCCTCCCTTTGAAAAAGGGAAGGAAGAAGAGGATATATCATGGCGAGTTCTCCACCTTAAAAAGTCGAGCCAGTTTACAGGATTTTATCGTTGTAGATACTCGTTAACGGTCTTCATATCAAAAGTACGCTTGAGTCGGAAGAACCGTATTTTTTTCAAAAAAAGCTAAATGAGCGTCAATGGATGCGGTCGTTACAAAAATCCGTGAAAGTGGAAAGGGACCATCGTTTACCGCTTAACATGTCGAGCAACACTTTGAAAAACTGAAATTTTCTTGAAAGGACGGTTGAAAGAAGATAGGTTATTTGGTGTTGACGGTTTTGAGAGAATTTTACGAGAAAGTAAGGGCAGGCTTACAAAGGGATGACTTATCACCTCACCTACGCCCCCCACGCTACGTAAAGAGGAAATATGATGAAATGGAAGCAGAGGATCATGATTGTCATAACACTCGTTATGTGTACTATATTCACCTTTGTTGAAAAGGGACAGACAGAGTCTCCCCCTCTGCTGATTATTACTGATCCGTATGAACCTTTTGTCTTTCCACTAGGTGCCGAATTGAAAGGGTTGGATTATGATGTGACTGAAGCGGTCTTCCGCATGTTACAGATCCCTGTTGAAATTAAATTCTATCCCTTTAAACGGTGTTTATACATGATGCGCAATCAGGAAGCTGATGCCCTGATCGATTTGGTGAGGACAGAAGAACGAAACACCTATATGTTCTTTCCTGAGGAGCCATTGTCGGACAGTTTACTCATCATCTTTTACCATAAGGGGCATCGCCCGCAGATTGAAACGCTTGATGATTTAAAATTCTACCAGTTTGGGGCACAATATGGCTCAGAATATCCTCAAGAATTGGCCGAGGTGTTGATCAAGCGGGAAGACGTGAAATCGATGGAACAAAATTTTCAAAAGCTGGTGTCTGATCGGATTGATATCATGGTGGAGAACCGGATAGTGGGGCGGAATATCGCCAGCAAGATGGGGGTCTTGGATCAGATTGAGGTACTCGAGTTACCGAAGTCGTTTCCAACGCAATACTATCTTGGGGTTGCCCAAAAGGAAGGGTATGATCACTTAGCAGTACAATTCAGTCAGACATTAGTTCAATTTAAACAGACCCAAGCTTATCATGACATTCTCGCCAAATATGGACAAATGGAATGATCTCATGGCCGGCAGTATCTGTTATGCGCTTTCACACAAATCGCCAGGTGGGTTCGTGAGAGGGTGCTGATGACAATCAGGGGGGAGCAGACTATCAGTCAGTATGCATGGTTTACACATCAAGATTTATCCAACACTTTCCGAATCAATACTGCAATATCCTTCATGAAGAGTGGCTTCAATGCAAACTCTTTAATGCCTATAGACTTAGCTTTTTGCTCAGATATAATAGTTGAGTAGCCAGTGCAAAGGATAATAGGAGTTTCAGGTCTAATTTGTATCATTCTCCTGGCAAGATCAGCACCAGTCATACCCGGCATTGTCTGGTCTGTGATAACGAGATCAAACTGATCTGGTTGATTTTGAAAAGTCTCCAAAGCCTCAAGACTGTTATTTCTTACTGTTACGTGGTAGCCAAGCCTTTCCAGCATATTTTTTCCCATCTCGGCAAGATTTTCCTCATCGTCTATAAAAAGGATTCGTTCTTTGCCCTCTGGAATCTGTGCTACGGTTTTGGTTTCATCAGACTGTAGGTTTTCCTCAATAACCGGCAGAAACACATGGAAAGTAGTTCCCTCACCAAGTTCACTATAAAATGAGATAAATCCTCCGTAACTCTTTACTATGCCATGGACAATTGAAAGCCCCATCCCTGTTCCTTTACCAGTCTCTTTGGTTGTAAAATAGGGATCAAAGATTTTATCTTTGATTTCTGGTGCTATCCCCGGGCCTGAGTCGCAAATTGATAACTTGACAAAAGTACCAGCTTTGACACTTGGCTC
>JAAELB010000373.1 GCA_024227155.1 Desulfobulbaceae bacterium | reverse complement strand
AGCCGTCACCTCCTCAAGGTTGTGCAAATTAAGATGGCTTCCTATGTCCTGCCAATATTCTGACATTTTCAATTCTCCCACAAGCGCTTTTTCCCAAAGAGGGGAGTCGAACATAATGGTGTTGAGAGTATTGGGGGCAAGATTGAGAAAAACCTCGTAGCTTGCAAATAAACTTTGTGGTTTCTGGGCTGAAATGACCCGCCCAAAATCAAATATAATGGCCTTGATTGTCGTCATAGATAGCTCAATATTTGTACTTTATGACCCATTAATAAATTGTGATACCAGGTGGTAAGCCTCATCGTCGCTGAATTGCCGGGAGGGATGCTTGCAGAAAAAGGCTGAAGGGCCGAGTAGAACACCGGTTTGGGCTCTGTCCATTGCCAGTCGAGCACAGCGGATCATATCTATAACCACTCCTGCAGAATTAGGTGAATCTTCAACGGAGAGTCTCATCTCAAGATTTATGGGAACATCACCAAAAATTTTCCCCTCCATGCGAATAAAACCTACTTTGTTATCCTTTTGCCAGGGGACATAATCGCTTGGCCAAATATGGATATCAGTATCAGCGAGCCTATGGGCAGCCACGGATTGAACCGCCTCGGTCTTTGATTGTTTT
>JAAELB010000372.1 GCA_024227155.1 Desulfobulbaceae bacterium | reverse complement strand
GCGACATTTTTAGCAAATGAAGCATCTATATATATCCATATTAAAGTTCCTGTGGGTACTGCAGATATGTCCTTAACTTTGTATCGCATGGAGACCTTTCCGGTGCCCACACACGGAACTGCACAGAATGACACTCAGACTGGCTACACTATTTTATTTACCGATGTTAATTACTTAGCTGTTTCAAATAGTTTGGGTTTATATATTGAACTGACCAAGCAGCAATACCAGTCTTGCAAGATTAGTTTGCATTTTAATTGTGAATACTTGATATCCTTGCAGGACCGGTCTAAAGAATCCTGTTTAATGGCTCTGTTCACCGACCAGGCTAAATTGGCATTTAAAATTTGTGATTATAGGTTTTTCCCTACAATACCTGAAGCCCGTATTATACAAGTGACTAGGGCCGCCTTTTTGGTTACAAGTGAAGAGAAGGTGGAAATACAATGTCCCACTGATAGAACCCTCCTTCCACCTGCGCCCCTTAGGATTATAAAGATGCCTTGTCAATGCACGATGGCTACTGGAAATTTATATTTGCCTGCCGTAATGACAGCATGTAATGGTACAACTGTCATGATGGCCTTAAACGTGGTCAATCTGGCACAAGTTTTGGCGTACGACATGGTTCATGCTTTACCCAATGCAGTGGCTCATCCATATGCTTTATCTAATAGTACCCCAATCATACAAGTACCCAGCCTTACCCTATTGTCTAATGTCACTCAAAAGGCCGCCCTTGATAGTAAAATGGGGATTAATCTCCAGGAGGCTGTCGATCAGGCCATGCATGAACATGTGAAACTGCATGAGGATCCCATTGTCGAACATTACAGCTCCTTTGCTGATATGCCATGGGAGTATGCTTGCATTTTATCAGCCTCCCTTATATGGTTGACAGGGCTGTCAGTACTGTTTGTTTGGCTGGGATACAAATACAGATGTCTTTTCCTCATTGTTGCTACTCTACGAGGGACCGACATTTCATTAACATAGTAATTCATTTGCTTATATTGGTGTAAATCACCTGGGTAGAATTTATTGACGCTTGCCACTATGTATGGAGGAATCCAGAGATACGCTGGACACCGCCCCTCCATGCCAAATACTTCGCTTTGGAGGCGATGGTTATGGTGATAACTATAT
>JAAELB010000371.1 GCA_024227155.1 Desulfobulbaceae bacterium | reverse complement strand
AAGCGATGGACTGAAGGTTGTGCAATCATCTGCGGAAATATTTTTTGTAGCCTCGTTGAGACGCAGTCCTGCTTATTGGGCCCTCTTCCGGGTACAGCAAGCAAGCCTCCCGGTTTATTGACGATGACAATATCAGAGTCGTAATACAGAATTTTGACGTCAACGTTTTGCATATTGGTCAGCTTTTACTTTCCAGGCCACAGAGCATAAAACCAAGAATTGGTACACATTTTTCATTGCAGGGAGTGGAGTATGTTCCATGTTGGTGGCTTCCTGATTTGGTCGCTCTACCCCAAAAAAACTCAGTCAAACCCAGCGGTATCAAATCGTTATTGGCAGCAAAATTCAGAAGTTTTGGTCCACAGCAATCTCCCGTTCCTGTTGGAATACCGTTGTTGCCATAAAATGCCTGTGTGACTGTTTGTCTCTGTCCTCTGAAATTGGTCAGTGTATAGAGTGAATGTATATCTTTCATGAGTGTTTGTGACAGTAGTTTACGCTCTGCCCGGAGGCTTAGCCGTTTTTTTTCTCCAACAGCTGTGTGTTCTAATTCTCGGGTGAGAGATTTAATCTGTTTTTCTCTCTCAAAGGTCATATTTGAAAAATCGTCTACATTGAATATCGGCGGTACCCATCCTTCCACAAGCCAGTGGCCATTATATTGCCCTGAGAACGCGTAGAGAATAGCAGGTTTTCTTTGTAGATCTTTGCATTCCAAAAGGCCAAACATCTTTCCCCTGTTTTCACCAAAGAGGTAGTTTGTGAAAAGAGTCGGGGCGTCTTTTTGGGCTTGCGTGAAAAGATCTATACTCTTTCTACGTTCGAGTTTTTCGACCAGTTTTGCTCCTAGTGCAATGGTGTTGCCGGTTCCCAGTCGATGATATGACCCACAGGTTGTACAGAATGCCTTAATCATAGTTCACTGGTTATAGCTAAAAAAGCGCAATGTTTTAAAATGTTTGGGGATATTTATGAGGCAATAAAAAAAATATGAGTGAGGAAAAATTTCATTGAAGATACACTTCATGGTTAAATTCTTACAGCAAATTTTAATCATTACAGGCAAAATAGAGTCTTAGCTCGAAATTGATAGACTATGGATAGTCCTATTGTTAATACCTGACCCCGCAGGAATCATGAAAAAATACCATAGATTCAAGAACATTTTTATTCCTTTTGTCGGCTTTATTCTGATTCTTCTCATGATGAATGGATATCAGTATCTAAAGGTGAAGAATGATTTTACAGCGGGTATGATCCGCGAGATAGGTGATGTTGAAGCGCGCGATCTTAAATTATTTTTTTCTGAGATAGAAGAAAAATTACTTCTTATTCGCGACTGGGGGGAAAACGACCTCCTCCTTAGTGATGATATTGTTGGTCTTAATAAAAAACTCATTCCTATCTTGGAAAGACTACCCTATCTGAGTGGTATAGTTTTCGCTACGGTGAGTGGACAGGAGTATTTCCTCTATAGAGAAGGTGTAAATTATATAACCAGATCAACCATGCCCGGTTCGAGTCTTAACCACTATTCAGAATGGTCAGTTAAGGTCGATAAGCTAAAAAGCTGGAAGAAGGACGAAATGTATGATCCACGGAAAAGGCCATGGTTTATTGAAACCGCAGGGGATTCGGAAGTCCATTGGACGGGGGTTTATACATTTTTCAATAATAAAAAGCAGGGAATTACAGCCTCTGTTTCGTGGGGAAAGGGAGGTGAGACGGATAAACGTTTTGTCCTGGGTATTGATATCTCTCTGGCAAGAATAGAAAAAATTCTTGCTGCCCGCGAGGCCGAACGGCCTGGTATTTTATTTTTGGTAAAAAATGATGGTAGTTTTTTAAGTGCAAATAATTTATCCGAGCTGCCTTCAGATGGTAAGGGTAATAGAGTGATTCTTACTAGTCTGGTTGAAAAATGGCAGGAAATCGGTAATCCCCCCCAGGAATTGATAAGGGTGGGTATGGGCAAAGACCAGTGGCTCGCCTCGTTTCAAAAAATTGATCACTCGAGCGGTTCATTCTGGGTGGGACTTGCTGCACCAAAGAATGAGCTTGTTGGCTGGTTGGACCAAACTCTTTTTAATGTTGACCTGGTAGAGTTGGCCATCGCTGTTGGAGGTTCGGCGATAATTGTCTTACTGATGTGGAAGTTTGGGGTGTTGGGCAAGAAGTCGCAGATTTTGGAATCTCCGGAATTGAGGTTTTTTAAATATCTTGCCATGGGTGAAGGTGCAGAGGTTGAGTTTAAATCCACTATCCGTACAAATCTTAAAAGCGGCAAAGTGGGAAAAGAGATTGAGTTTGCCTGGTTGAAAGGTGTGGTTGCGTTTTTGAATTCAAGCGGGGGGACCCTTTTAATTGGGGTTGATGACTCGGCAAAGGTGTGCGGTGTTGAGATTGATGGTTTTGAGAGCAGTGATCGAACTCTTTTACATATTAAGAACCTTCTCAACCAACATATTGGCGCAGAGTTCAGTGCTTTTTTTAATGCAACACTCATCTCGTCAGAAGAAAAACAGGTGGCCATGGTGGAGTGTTTGCCAGCTGGAGAAGCTGTCTTTTTGAAAATTGGTAAGAACGAAGAGTTTTACATTCGTTCAGGTCCCTCATCTGTCAAATTGAGCCCGAGTCAGATGGTGAGTTATGTTCAGCAAAATAAAAAGTTGTAAATCACAGTGGCTGTAATCATCCGGATACGAGGTGGTCGTTACTGCAGGAGAGAAAAAAATGAGTGGTAGTCAGGAAGAATCAAAGACTGAATTTCAACAGCTTACCCCCGATATGGTGTTGAATCTTGTCGAAGCGGAGTTGGATATTCGTTGCAACAATCTGTTTCGGCCAATGAGCAGCTATATTAACCGGGTTTTTGAAATCGAGACCCTGGAAAAAGAGAGATTAATTGTAAAATTTTACAGGCCCAATCGTTGGACTAAGGAGGCTATTGTGGATGAGCATCAATTCCTCTACGATCTGGCAGAGCAGGAATTGCCCGTCATTGCTCCAAAATACCTGAAGAGCGGGGAGAGTCTTGCCACCAAAGATAATCTTAATTTTTGTGTTTTCCCTAAGTGTGGTGGACGCAGTGTTGATGAGTTTAATGATGATCAGTGGCTGCAGCTTGGACGTCTTTTGGGCCGGATGCATCAGGTCGGGGAAACAAGGGTCGCATCTCAGCGGCTCACCATGGGGCCGGACCATTCAACCGTTGAACAGTTGCAGTTCCTGCTTCAGGCTCGCTGTGTCCCTTCAGAGCTTAAACCATCGCTTGAAAAAGCCACTTTGGCAATAATTGATGATATCCGTCCTCTGTTTGGCCAGGCAGAAAATATAAGAATCCATGGGGATTGTCATTTCTCAAACGTTATACACAGGCCGGGTGAATCATTTTTTCTTATCGATTTCGACGATATGGTGATGGGGCCACCCGTTCAGGATATCTGGATGTTGCTCCCCGGAGGGCTGGAGGATACCTTTGTGGAACTGGATCTGTTCCTGGAAGGCTATGAAACGTTTAGGCGCTTTGATCGTGGCTCCTTACGGCTGATAGAACCGCTTAGAGCAATGAGGTTTATTCACTATATGGCGTGGTGTGCACACCAGGTGGAAGAAGATGGTGAGACCAGGGCCATCGACGGTTTTGGTTCCTGGGAATATTGGCAGAAAGAAATCGATGACCTTATTGACCAGAGAGAGCGGATAGCAGATGGTGATATACCATCAGGCAATATGTTGTAATCTATGTAATTGTTTACCGGCACCCCAGTTTCGTCCGATCAGGCCTGACGGTATAGCTTAACTATAACTGTCTGGCCCGCTTGAACGAATCTGAGGCCCCGGTAAACGATTACGTTAATACCGTTTATGGTTAATCAATGCATCCTGGTGAACGGTTGCATGAAATGTT
>JAAELB010000370.1 GCA_024227155.1 Desulfobulbaceae bacterium | reverse complement strand
GCGAGAGCGGCTGCCGCTACGACAGTCAGATCAAAAAGTATCCAGATGGAGATGGATTGTTTTTTTCTAATGTTAGTTTTCAAAACTTCAAAAACTTGAAACAGTTGCCAAAAAAGGAAAAGACCGATCAGAACCAGCCCGTCACCGCGGTTGAGGCTGCCATCGCTTGCCAGAATCCAGGTGATCGCGGTGAAGAAAAGCATGGCGATAAGGGTCAGGATGAGAGAGAGGTGGGCGAGTTTTTCGTGCGGTTTTTTAGCCTTTTTTTGGTAGAGGCGTAACCCCCAGAGTAGCGATGGCATGCCAAGCAGCAGCGTGAGATTGGTTACATTATTGACGATACAGTTCTCAAGAACCATCTCCGCTGCACCACCGGAGGTAGCCATCACGTAGGCAAAGGCGAGGTTGGAAAATCCGGAGCAATAAGGCATCAATAGCGTACCTATAACAGTGCCCTCAAACCCCTTGCTTTCTATGGCGTTGAGTCGCCAGATCATCACAAGAGAAGAGATGAGGAAGAGAGCCAGTAACTGCCAGGGATTTGCGGTTGTGATAAAGGAAGCGACAACAGTGAAAATCCTGTTGTAATCAAGCGTTGTGATCAGAGATACAGCTTGTCCTAATAGCGAAGGGAGTAAATCCAGTATTTTTTCCACTAAAAATCAATTTATTGCTTATTATAGGCTGTTAAGAAGACAATCCGTAACCTTTGTTTCACCTTTGTGAAAAGGGTATCAGTTTTTTAACAGCGGAGCAACTACTTTGCCACAGGAGCGGTGACCGAGGTTCTTGCCACCGATTCCAGAACTTCTGCAGATTTCTTATTCCAAATTCCATAAGCCCTTATACTATTACCCTGCCATGAATCAGATAATGAGTAATTTACCCAAAAAAGTATATGTCGAACTGACCACACGCTGCAATTTACGTTGTCAGATGTGTGTCAAGTTCATGCCTGGAAGCTGTATTACGGAAATGGATATGGATGTGGCATTATTTCGACAGCTCCTTCCCTTTTTGACCCACACCAAGAGTCTGATTTTAAATGGTATTGGGGAATCTCTGCTACATCCAGACCTTGTTGAGATAATAGCCTTGGCTCGCCAACGAATGGGAAAAGAAGGGTTGATTGGACTGCAGTCAAACGGTCTACTGATTGATAAACCCCTCGCCTTAGCTATGATTCAAGCGGGGCTTTCCTCGATCTGTCTCTCTGTTGAAGGGTTTGATGCTTCTGTTTCCAGTCATAAATCTGCTGCGGGGGAACACTCATTCTCTGCGGTTGCGACTGCTATTTCAAATTTGGCTTGGGCAAAAAAGAGAACGGGAGGTGTTTGTAAAATTGGCATTGAGGTTGTGCTTTCTAAAGGAAGTGTAGATCAGCTACCCGCACTGGTGAGCTGGGCCGCGGCTAATGAGGTGGATTTCATTCTCACTACACATCTTATCTTATATGATAAAGCAACAGAGAGAGAGAATCTGTTTAATCCGAACTCCCGGGAAGCTGTGCAACTGTACAACAAGTACCAACAACTGGCCACCGCCAAGGGAATCGATCTTGTTACAGGCTTTGCTGAATATCGTAAATACGCAGGGACCAGGTCAGATAGTGATGTTTTGTACCTTTTCAGAGAGATGTTAAGTGAGGCGAGAGAGAAGGATATCCGCCTGAACCTTGATAATCTGCATACTCAAAATGATACGTTGATGGAAGATGTAACCCGTTCTATAGATATGGCTCATGATATAGCTAAGAGCCATGGTGTTGAACTTTTTACTCCTCCACTTCAGGCAACTTCCCAGCGCAATTGTCCCTTTGTCGAAGAAGAAACAGCATTTATTGCTCCAAATGGTGATGTGATGCCCTGCCATTTTTTATGGCATAGTTATGTTTGTCGGGTATTGAACGAAGATATTCAGGTGCAAAAACGAATCTTTGGCAATATCACTGAACAGCCCTTTGAGCAAATATGGCGACGAAAGGAGTATAAGCGTTTCAGG
>JAAELB010000369.1 GCA_024227155.1 Desulfobulbaceae bacterium | reverse complement strand
ATTGGGAAAAAGACAGCATGGAATGCATGGAAATCATTCCCTGAAGTGACTGAGGCTTATGTAGCATTAACTGAAGCACCAGCTAGTTTAGAGATAGGTCCACTTCATTCAACCACTATTCTGGTTTAACGTAAAAATTGTGCTGCAGTGTTGGTCAATGAGGCAAGAAAAGTGATGTTTACTCATGGTTTAAAATCACTTGAATCAATAGCACCCACTGAGCATGTATTATTTCAGCATACAAAAAGAACATTGCTAACTGCAGCATACATTTGGAAACAATCCCTTACTAGAGACCAAAACATACCTGATCCAGGACAGTGGAGATGGGAATGGAATGACAGAACAAAAGTATGGGTACCCTTTTGGACTGAGCTGCCTGATGCAAGTAAAGGGTGTGCTCTACTACTTCATTGTGGCTTTGTTGTGGCTTGCCGTGGGAACTGTAAGTGCCACAGAGCAGGAATCCACTGTAGTGTTTTGTGTAAATGTAGAGGAGGATGCACTAACAATGAAGCATAGGAATGAACAATAGATGACTTACTAGATTTGTCTGTTTCAGAGATGAAACATTACGATGAGTACACAAGTGTAATTTCAGTTGACATGTGAAAATGCAATACTTTGTATTGCTTTCCATACAAAAGGATGTTATGACTATGCAATTAAGTATTCACATGTGTTGGAGAGTTTGCAATGTATTT
>JAAELB010000368.1 GCA_024227155.1 Desulfobulbaceae bacterium | reverse complement strand
TAACAAATCACCGTTTAGTCCTAGCCCAGACTTGATCTGATATTCGCCCTTAAAAAGGAACGTCGCTATCTGCGATAAAGCCATTTTCTGTTTTAGGACCTTCCTCGTAAAGATACGGGTGAGGGCGGGTTGCCAGCCAATGCAGTTCATCATGATAATAATTGGTTTAACGTGTGCCTGCCAGACATGTGAGCGGAATCTTTGTTGATCAGCAAATGTATTCAGGGATATAGGCCTTCTCAAAGGGTACAGCTTATCCTTTCTCCTGGACTTACTTATAGCCTCAAGCCAGGCGGCTAGTATGAGGCCGGGACGGACGCGGGCGGTACGTTTTAGTTCTTATTTTTGCCATCGCTCTTTTTGAGCGGCTTTTTGTTTCTCGCGCTGATCACGATGACGCTTCACCATGTCCTGGCGTGCTTTCTCAAGCGGCTTGCTTTCTTTTTCATGTTGAAGGTTAAGCTCGTCTGAGAAGTTTTTGAATAACTTGGATAATCTGCCTTTGATTGTGGCTTTTATCTCGTCCACTTTTGCAAGATCTTTATAGGAACCAAGACGGGCTTCTAGCTCCTTTTTCTTCATGCCCAACTGACGGGGCAAAGAATAAATCTCACCGTGAATATCGACTGCCACAAAACCCCGCCGTCCTTTGGCGAGGTAATAGCCTATGTCTTGCAAGGCATGCTCAAAGGCCCCTCTACTATAAGATAAGGCCCAGCATTCTTGCAGCTCTCGCTTTATGGCATCGGGTTTTCTACCAATACGCAAAGCTTGTTGCCATTCGGCACGGGTGTAGTTCAGCGGGTTTTTCTTTGATCTGTCTTTAAAGCCGTCTGGCATTTTCCAGCCATGCTCAAGATAGAGGGATTTTGCGATGTCGTTTAGTTTAAGCTTTGGGTGAGAGATATTAATTGCCTTCATCTTTTCATCGTCAATGCGGCTCCAGACCGTATGGCAATGACGGCGGCCTTCTTTTTCATGAAACACAATCACACGCGGCTGGTCTTCTAGGCCGAGTTTCTTCTCTATTCGCTCTAATGCGTTTTCAAATACATCAATCGCAACATTTTCTGTTTCAGGCGGATTCATACTCAAGGCATACATAAACTGTTTGCACTTGGTGCCCTTTGAAAGCGCATACGCTTCATTGAGTGCACCCAATACATCAGAGGCCATAAAACCACTGACTTCATGTACGGTGACATGCTCGTTCTGGGCAGAATTTCAAGGCACTTAGCTCCAGTTGAGCTAAGTGCCTTTTTTTTGTTTCATGTGGTGCTGGTAGGCAGATTTGATTAACCCTGCCCAGATCACCGTTTATCTTTTTTCAAATTAGTAATCCTGTTTTTATCCTACTGCCCAAGTCTTCCATCATCTTTATTCAAAAATATAGTGGGTTAGTCACTATATGAGTAACCCCTTATGTCATAATGCCACTGATCATTAGTTTCTCAGGCAGCAATTATTTTCAAATTTAAGTGATGTGATTAAGGCGAATGACATGATACTCAAAAAAAAGAGCTCGT
>JAAELB010000367.1 GCA_024227155.1 Desulfobulbaceae bacterium | reverse complement strand
CTTCAGTTCAGTGTCTGCAAGGATTTAAAGCATTTTTGCAAAAAGTCGCATAGATCTAAATGAAGTAAAGTCACGAAAATTTATGCAACGTTGAGGTATACTATGCAAATTTTTTAAGAAGATAATATTAGGGATTTTTATCTATAGGGGTGTGTTATGAAAAGAAGAGATCTTGTTTTCAATACGGGGAAGATTGCTATCACTGGAATGATTATGCCGTTTATATCTATTGGGAAGGCCTTGGCCTTTAGTGCGGTTAGGGGTTTTAATACTCATCAAGCAATTGTTGATGTTTCATATAATCTTCTGAGCAGAAATGGGTACATTGGAGGATTTCCTTCAAAGGATCTTATTCTAAAACATGATGTTGTTTACCCCACTCAATTGAATGAATGGGGAACAGGACCAGATGCTGACAATGCATCTCTTTATTCTTGGCACTATTATAATCCTTCAACAGGGCAGGGGGGTGCACCATATGCAGTTCAACAGCATGTGGAAGATTATGTATTTAGAATGATATATAATCTTGGACATGATGAAATCCCAAAACTGATATCATGGGGTGCACATTTTTTGGTGGATATGCATGTGCCTTATCATATTTTCGGAGTTCCGGGACGGATTGCAAGAAAGAGTTTTCAAAATGGTCATTTTGGCTTATCGGAGAAATATTCGGGACCTTCTTGGTTATATGGAATAAGAAAACCGCCTGTTGGTTGGGGTGGGGGTAGAAACTTCAAATTGGCTTTGGCTGAATTCGCTAACACCAAAGGAGATTTGATCGATTGGTTTGATGCGTGGTATTATAATGGATTTCCAAAAACAGTAATCAATAGTTCTCATGTGGAATGGGAGGTATGGGTTGACATGTTGGTTCAACCCCTTTGGGCTTTTGTTGGAAATACGATGCGATATTGGGAATGGGGAAATCCTGTATTAAAGTTTGGTCAAAAACCATGGGAAATCGTTGGTGAAAAAGCACGGGATTTTACAAAGGACTGTGCCATGCTGACTTTGAAGGGTTTAAAGAACTATTACAAAGAAAAAGATAGTGCTGTAAAGGCGGCGGTTACTGCTGTTAATACTCTATTTCTTGGAACTACAACTCGACTTGAGTTGACTTGTCAAAGAAGAGGTTCAGTTCTTGTGGCTAAGGTACGGAATGGGAATTCGGAGAGTGTGGATTTTGTTAAACTTCGGTTCGATGTGAATGGAAAGAAAAATGTGATAAATGGTGCTGGTATTGGTGCTAAGAAAATGAGGGAATATCCACTTAGAATTTCTGGCAATGGTGAGGTGAAAGGACATGTGGAAATTATTACTCATTTCAAAAAAATTCCTGATTTAGGTTATAAAAAGATAAATTTCAGGTTTGGAAAAAGTGCTACGGATCCTTTTGGTCGAGATGATTGGGAAAGTGATTCTACGCCATCCCGTCCAGATATTGGTGATCCATACGACAGAGCATGGACTGGAAACTGGAAAGTTAAAGTTCGTCGAAGAAATTCGTGGGGGGATAAAAAGTGGCATACGACAGATGAGAGTTATAGGATTGTTGTTAAAAAAGACGGTAATTTTTCTGTTAACACTATTGCCGGTAATATGAATTCGAGAAGTTATCGTGGCAAGATTGATCAGCGAGGTGTTATTGTTTATAGTAAGAATGATAGCGTGGAAATAACAAAAGTTAAATTATGGAAAACAGGCTCAAAAACGTTTGAAGGTGAACTGAGTATTTTGAATATAAGTAATCGCTCATTATATACTGAACAGACGATGAAAGGTATTTTTCAAGAATAATTATTTTTCCGGGCAGATCTGTATTGACTGCCCTTGAACGGGTAATCTCAACATTTGTGCAACCAGCCGCAAACTGGCTACTGACGAAAATGATCGATATCAATTTTCAAAGAAATCCAGTGAAAATTAGTGGGACCATGCATTTTTACCATCTGGGTACCTCCTGTGTATTGGAAAGGTTTGTGGTGAACCCACATTATAACAGGGTTCCCAGATGGTTTTTTATTTTTTTGGACTATTTGGTGCAAAATTCAGGTATTAGCTGCAAAAGAAGAAAGCCTATTTACTATGACCGCAAATAACGGTTGGTATCAATATTGCTAAACGGCCAATAGCGATGTCAATCGTTCGGGTAAATCCAGCCGTTGAATAATTTTTTTCATCTCAGGACTGATACGCTGCTGTTTTTTCTGCTCCGCCTTTAATTTTTCTACCACCATGGAGCTGTCGATTTTCGCAAAACGCTCTTCTAAAGTGGTACAGTCATCAAGAACTATGGATACATAATCAGGATTGTCCAGATTCTTCACCAAAGGGGTGTCGGTAAGTATGGACTTGAGCGTTTTGTTCAAAGATAGCGTGCCACTTCGTTTCCGGGTTCTGCGTTTTAAATCCCGAAAAAATCGTTCCAGGATATTATTTGTACGCTGGGGTTGGATGTTGAGCTGACCGGTTGTGGTATTTACGGTTATAGGGTCGGCAAAAAGCTTGTCCCAGTATTTGTCGATTTGCTTGATCATCTTATTATAGTCTTTGACCGGCATTATCTCTTTGCGGAAGCATTTTACTTTTTCCTCAATGCTTTTTATGTCAGCTTCTTGACCGTCATCGTTCAGACCTTGATTGCTATTCGGAACAGCTATGCGAAGCGCTTCGCGCAGCTTTTTAAAGGTCTGTACTTTTTTTTGCATCTGCATAGCTGCTTTTTTTAACTGCTGGTCTTCAACAATCTTGGTAAGAGGTCCCCAAAGCTTGGAAAGCACCTTATTTCTGATAAGCCTATTATTGACTATGTCGCGCAACACCTTCAGCCTTTGATAAAATATCAAATGTGGGCAATCAAAAGGAAACCCGTATCCTTCCAGTTCTGAATTGTCAAATGTCCAATGAACCATTGCATAGGCCGCCATGGCAGGCATTTTTTCCATAACCGCAGGATCAATACGGCCGCTGTCGATACCGGTGGCCAGCGTGCCAACCGCCTGCGGATCATCACCAATTATTTTTTCCAATGCCTTGAGCTTTCGGCGCAACAGGGGACGAATCTTGTGCTTTTTTAACCGGGTTCTGATCTTGGCGTACTCTTTTTCGAACAAGTCCTTGCCGATGTCGCGTAAAAAATGGAAATGGCAAATAAAGTCGGGGATACCTTTAAACACGGCATTTACAGCAGACAAAATACCTTTGCCCATATCATGAACCAAGGCAATCGGTTCGCCATATTGCTGTCTTATTTGGCGAAAAAACGGTATGAGCAACTCTGCCTTTTCCGACGGCAGTTTGATATTGTCCAGTACAATCTGAGCAATGCCGTCTATTCCGGTAAAAAGATGCGGGCTGTCACCTTCGCAGGTGCCGTCAAGATGCAGGATGTACCCGCCTTGCGCTACCATCACTTGCTTTAATCGCTGCCGACTCTGCTGGTGCGCTATGGCCAGGTAGGCAATAAATTTTTTGCCAAGAAAACCGATCTGTCGTGGGGATATCAAAACGTTTTTCTTGCCCAGATCTTCTATAATTTGCTGTTCGTTGCGGCTGTGTATAAAAAGCGCACGGCCAACGTAAACCAAAACATCGTATCCATATGTACACCGGTGCGGTGTCAACGTACGCAACTGCTCACTATGATAAACGCTGCCGTTGTCGTTGTGTAAAACCGTCTCTTTGGCACGAAAGGGTCCAATATCCAAGGTGACCACATTTTTTTCACGGCTTTTGAGCACTTTTAAATCACCGTCACAACCACTGAGCTGGGGGTAAAAGTCAATCGTGGGCTTTTGTTTAAACAGGTTCATGGAACTGTGGTCACTGGCCATCTTGTCGATATAGCATTTGAGACACGTTACAGCTTTGTATCCGAAGTTTTTTTTAACAAGTCGTGGAACCGTAAAAACCTTCTAATGGCTGCAACCTCAACCGATTGCCCTTGCGCCGATAGGTGCCCTGCTATCTGTTCAATGCCAATGTCCGGATGCTTTATCATCTGCACTAAAATTACCACCGCTTGTGCATCGGTTGGAAAAGCAATGGTTGCCCATCGCTGCTTTTGCCTTGTGTAAATCTTAGGTCTGTCTGATAGATAAATAAAGCGACCCTGATGCTTTTCTCTTTTTACCCCGGGTACGTCCTTAAATTGCGATAAAAAAGAACTGTTTGGTACAAGACCGACAAGCTCGGCAATCTCGATGGCGCTCAGACCTTTTTGCGAATCGGCGATCAGTGCAACGATGGTTTGCTTAAGATTGCCATGTTTTGAAAAAAGGATCGCTTGATACTTCCATAAACCGTTTTTATCAAATACAGGGATCTGCGGCAGTGTATAGTAGCGCCCGTTTTTATTGATGCTGGTATACGCTTGCCACTTTTTCAGTCGTCGCCTTGCTGTAATCACCGAGCATTGGAGCAGTTTTACAAGTTGATCAATGGTGATAATTATTTGCCGTCTGAAATTTTCAAGTACATGTTTTTCATCCATACCCCACCTGATAAAGTATGCGCTTTAAGTTATAATTGCATATACTCTATCAGTTTTTCAGCCATGAAACAACCCCTTTTTATTGTATTTTCTGGCAATATTGGCCAAAATACACCCAATTGACATGATTTTTATGAAAACGCAT
The DNA here is from genome assembly GCA_024227155.1 of Desulfobulbaceae bacterium. Lineage (GTDB taxonomy): Bacteria > Desulfobacterota > Desulfobulbia > Desulfobulbales > Desulfocapsaceae > Desulforhopalus_A. The sequence goes on along the minus strand of JAAELB010000367.1, from coordinate 82 downwards.
ACTTGATCACACGCTGGCCTTTAGACTAAAGGGCTTTAACAATAGGAATTTACGCTAATCCAACCGTTATTTGCGGTCATAG
>JAAELB010000366.1 GCA_024227155.1 Desulfobulbaceae bacterium | reverse complement strand
TTTTGATTCATTTGATATCTTCAGATATTATGTTTTTTACTTACTTTTTAAATCAGAAGACAACACTATTCTTTCCTTTATTAAGGCATATCCATCCATCTACGACTCACAAATAGATATTTTTATTCATGTATTGGAAACAGCGGTTTAAAATCCAGCCAAATTCATCGGTTTAAAACCAGCCATCCAGTCGTATAAATAAACCTCTACGGCATTGGCATTAAGCCAAAGTAACAGTTCTCCTGTGCAACTGAACTTTAAGTAATTTATGATTTTATAGTCTTTTTATTAAGATCTCTTTCGATAGCTTTCTCCTTCAAGAATAAGGATCTCAGAGTTGTAAACAAGACGGTCAGCAATCGCTGTGGCAACAGTGGTTCCGTCAAAGATGTTTCCCCATTTGGCAAACGGCAGATTTGTCGTGATAATGGTCGACTTTTTTTCATGCCGGGCGCTTATAACCTGGAAGAACAAGTTTGATCCCTGCCTGCCCAACGGAAGGTATCCTGTCTCATCACATACTAAAATATCCTGTGATTGATAATATTGCAGCTTTTTCAGCAAGGTGTGGTCTGTTTTTGCAGCCACAAGCTGATTAATCATATCCATAGTTGTGGTAAAAAGTGTTTTGATCCCTGTCTGGGTGGCAGCATAGGCAATGCATCTGGATAAAAAGGTTTTACCCGTTCCAGGATTGCCAATCAGAATGATATCTTTTTTATTTTGGATAAATCCCAGATCTATCAAACTTAAAATCCTGTTTTTATACTTTTGTCGGGATTCATGATGTTTGAAGTCAAATTGATCAATGGTTGTTTTCTCTCCCAGCTTGGACTGCTTAAATCTTAAAATAATTCTGGCCTTTTTTCTACAGTCAAGTTCAATTTCCATCAACCGGTCAATAGCTTGAAGGACAGACAGATTTTCCCTGGCAGCTTGATCTAAAACATCGCCCAGATTCTGTGCACAATTTTTTAATCGAAGATTTTTAAATTTATCAATTACAGCATCCATTATTTCTTTCTCCTTTTAAGTGCAATGGCATCATATTCAGCAAGGTTGGGTTTTTGCAGACGGATTTTGTTGAGTTCATTATTTTTTAAAGCCACTGGTTGATGGTGGATTGAAGGGGTCATTTCCTGATATAAAATATTCTGGACATAAGCAAATCCGTATAATTTGTGTTTCAATGCCTTTTTCAATGCATATATCAAAGACGCTGTGCCATAGTCATCGTTCAGAACCAATAGACGAACTACTGTCTTTTTCAATGGCTGGGATGCATAAGCCAGTTTTTCAAGAAAATCTACCGCTTCCTGTCCCAGAGACATAAAAACCATGGTCTGTTTATCCATGAATACTCTTTTCTTGAGTTTTTTGACCTGCTCACTATGAGATGGCAAATCAATCCGCTGTTTTTTCTTCCAGCTTCGCACATGAGTTGCCACCTGCTTTTCCTTGTAATAAACAGATAATGTCCGGCTGTCTGCTTTAAGGGTTACTGATTTACCCACCAGCCTGGGCGGTACTGTATAAACATTTGTATCAAACCGGATGCCAAAATCTTTGTACACCAGAAGTGTCTCAGTCTCTCGGAAGTCGGGCAATGGATACGGTAACGGCCTTAAGGCATCCTTTACAAATCGTTGGGCTGGTTTTTGTCCGGTGGTCTGATGCAGCCTTTGATTGGCCGTGGTGTTAAGCCAGGCCAGAACCTGATGATTAACATCTTCAAGATCACTGAAGGTCCTCAATGGCCAGAAGTTATGTCGCAAGTATTTAATACTGTTTTCCACTTTTCCTTTTTCATAGGGCGCCCTGATATTGCAGGCTACAGGTGTAATGCTAAAGTGCCTTAAAAAATCAAGAAACGATTCGTTAAAACGGACCATGGATCCCACACGTTCCGTTACTGCGGTCAACATATTATCCACAACTATTTCTTTGGGTGTGCCACCAAAGTACCGAAAGGCTTCGACAAGACACTGATGAAGAGCTGCTTGTTTTTGACTGTGGGTAAAACCCACGTACAGCATCCTGCTGTGGGATTCAATGACGGCCAGAGCGTATAGCTTTCTTGACTTTTCTCCATATACAAGGCTGCCAAAATGCCCCCAGTCAATTTGTATTTGTTGGCCTGGTTGCGATTCAAAACGGATAAAGGCTTGTTTTCTGCCAATATCATACTTAAGAATTTTGAGATACTTTCGAACAATGGTGATTTCTCCGTCAAACCCCTTGTTCCTTATTTGTCTTAAAACTACGGGGGCGTTGACTTTTGGATATTGCGCCACCATCTCTTTGATAAATTCCCGAAAAGGGTCAAGTTTTGAAGATCTTCCCCGTCTTGGCTTGCAGGTGATATCCGGCTGTTTGATGTATCTGGCAACGGTACCTCTGTCCAAATTCAAGGTTTTGGCAATCTGTCTTATGGAAAACTGCATATCCTTTAAGCGATGAATTTCAAAAACGATTCGTCTGTTTATCATTGAGCTGCCCCCTTATGATGAACACTTTTTGGCAGGGAAAGAACCTGGAACAAGGTACCGTCATGCATGATAAGATCTTTATGGATTAGACAGCTCCGAGCAAAAATATATTCGTCATCCTTGAAGGCCAGAATGGAACAGATCCTCTTATCGCTATAAAACGAAAGCCCGGTCCGGTCCGAAGCCAGCACCAAAAACATATAAAGAGCCAATTCATGCCGGGTCAATGATTGTAAAAAACCATCGGTAAGAAAACGATGGGAAATAAAACAAAAACTCTTACCTGTTTTCCGAACCCTGGTCGGAGCAAGTACTTTTTTTCTTATCATGATGTCCTCCTTGGTTATAGGATTTTTATCCTGTGTAACACAGGCACCGATCCCATGTCCTCGAGTCCATCTTTGCAATCATGGTGAATTGACTGGTACTGAAGTGATAAAAATTTTTACCGCGTCTATCTTTGCAACGGCGGGTACAAGCCAATATTGTCCGGAAAGCTTGTATCCTCTCGGTTTTCTCGAGTCCATCTTTGCAATACCAATGTTTTTTGATGATTTGTAGATAATCTGATCTCGCCGATTTTTCATATTCCTGATTTTCTGAAGAGATCGGTTCCTGTCAGCTTTTTCCGGGTGCCTGCGGCGATAATCTTTCCAATAATCAGGGTTGTTCTGAAGCCATTTCTTTTGTGCCAGCCGCTGCTCCTCTTTGTATTCTGGATCTGTTGCAAGTTTTTGCTTTTGCCAAAGGGTTTTTCTAATTCGCTGACAACACGGCTTTGAGCAAAATATCTGAAATTTGTTTCTGGGAATAAAAAAAGTACTGCAACCGGCACAGGGAACTTGTTCCATAATCCCTCCTGAAAATAGCTACGAGGCGAATTAAATAGAGGGAATTATATATGATTTTAAAAATGTTTAAGGGAATTAAATGGAAGGAATTAAAAAAGTGGTAGGTAATTTATCCTGAAATTGGCTGGGACAACTGCCTTATCAATAGGGGGGAATTAAATCCCTGTTTCCAGCTATGAGTTGAAAATTTCAAAATCAAAAAATTAGTCTGTTTTGGATGTTATCGATGGCAAATGGTTTTTTAAGAATGAGATAAACCCACTATTGATAGTTTGATCTTTTTGTTCGATTTTTCCAAAATTTAAAATTTTTTTAGTATACTCTTTAATCGAAATGGGCGACTTTCTTGGGCAACACTCGCAATCTGGATGCAATTTACTCCCTCCTTCTATTAGACCTATTTTAAATTTTATAGCAGCATCGCTATCAATAATTTCGTCGATAGAATGATCTTTCCAAGTTCCAAAAGAAAATCTGGAACGACAACACGGGTAAAGGTTACCATTAGCTTTAATATTTAAAATTACCCATGGGTCAAAACAAAAGCGAGTTTGACCTGATGATAATTTTTCATAGGCAGATGTACTAAATAA
>JAAELB010000365.1 GCA_024227155.1 Desulfobulbaceae bacterium | reverse complement strand
CCACCTGTTGAGGAAAAAAAGAAACGACGAAAAAAGAAGGCTGCCGCCTCTGCATAAGTAGTCTGTAACAACATATTCTATTTTTCCAAGAAACCACCCTGTAAAGATCTCTTTGCAGGGTGGTTTTTTCTTTTAATTTCCATGAAGATGTTTACTATTGTCTCTGGTTAGTGGCTCTTTCTCAGAAATTTTATTCTTGTATTTTTATTAGAATTTCGTGAAGGTAAATATCCTGTTCATCTGGAACCTGCATGGCGTTCAGATTGAAATTTAACAACGGTCCGGATTGGTTAGTGATCTTTCCGGGCACTTTTTTTTCACGGAGATTTGTATGAGTAAAGTAATTGCATTTGCTGGAAAAGGCGGTGTTGGCAAAACTACCGTAGCATCGCTGGTTATACGCTACATGGGCAAAGTTGATAAGGGACCGATCCTCGCAGTTGATGCGGACCCGAATAGTAATCTCGGTGAAACACTGGGACATGATGTGATCAGCACTATAGGGGATATACGCGAAAACTACATGAAAGACCCCCAGGGTGTCCCTTCCGGAATGGACAAAGTGAACTATCTTGAGACCCTTGTTGAACAGGCGCTTGTTGAACACCCCGCTTACGATTTACTTGTTATGGGCCGTCAGGAGGGACAGGGCTGCTACTGCATGGTCAACAATATCCTCAACAGCTTCACTGACAAATTAAGTGCCCACTACAAATACATGGTAGTTGATAACGAGGCTGGTATGGAGCATTTGAGTAGAAGGACCTCCGGAGAGGTGGATATGCTTTTTTTGGTTACAGACTATTCTCTCAGAGGGTTGCGTGCGGTTAGCAGAATCAATTCCATGCTCGAAAGCCTCAAACTCAATGTTAAAAACATTGCAATTGTGGTATCACGTGGACCTGAAACCCTTAGTGAACCGTTCATGAAAGAGGTAGAGGAAATCGGTCTTCCAATCGGTGGAATTATTCCAAACGATCCTGCTCTTTTGGAATTTGACATGGAACAGCGATCATTGATCGAGCTTCCGGATGACTCTATTTCAGTTACAGCCGTCCATAAACTAATGGACGAGTACTGCCCCAACTAAAAATTATTTGAGGAGCAATGGCTTTATAAGCCAGAATGGTGTTAAAAGTTTTGCAGTGATGGCAGGTGGTTGGAAGAGTGCTAAGAGAAGAGGTAACCATTAGGTAACTTTTTAGCGGGACAAGTAGGGAAGAATAAGGTACAAAAAAAGTAGTTAAATACGCGCCAATAGCTCAGCTGGATAGAGCAACGGCCTTCAATTGGAGTGCCTTGGGGGAAACCTCAAGAGTAGAACCAGCCAAATTCGGGGAAACCTTCACTGCTCAAAAGCAGAATGGCAATCCCGAGCCAAGCCCACCAGAAATGATGGGAAGGTGTAGAGACTAGACGGTTGGCATCTAAGTTCAGCAGTTCGCTGAATACGATGAAGGGATAGTCCAGACCACGAACTTGCAATCAGGCAAGGCGTGGAAATCCGAAGTGGTAAGCTAAGCCGTAGGTCCCAGGTTCGAATACTGGTTGGCGTACCATATAAAGTAAAAAGCCACCTTCAGAAATGAGGGTGGCTTTTTACTTTTATGCAAAAGGCATGACCCGACCTTGCGTTTTTTTCTTTTGGAGTTTCAATAAGTTCTGAGTCAGTCGTATATTCAGGGATAATGTATCTCGGCACTATGTGCCGACAAACAACCTTTTTGCTGATTAACTTCCTTCACCTCGTGACGTGTTGCTCCATCTAAAATGGAGCTACTTTTCAAAGTCAATTTTCTTACCATATCATTTTCAGCCGAATCCAACTTTACAGGAATACACCTCTTGCTGGGGATATGGCAAAACTGCTGACCTTCGCCCTGGAAATGTTAAGTGCAAGGCTCAGTTTCTGAAATTACCTTATCTTTGGTAACCTCTACTTTCCAGTTACTTCATTTCTGTGCGATTCCTGTGAAGGCGATCCCACCCTCACAGGAATCAGGAAACTAATCAGAGATTCTGCATTGACAAAGAAAATATCTGCATTGTTTTCGACTACGGCAAAATGAGTGTCAACCGTCATTTGCGGTCATAGCCTTGTACAAGTTAATAAACAGCAAGTGTTCCAATTTTAACTTTGAACTCAATTCTTATTACGGGCCTGGAAATACCGCGACTAAAAGTTAACAATCGGTTCCTCAAAACTCCTCAAGAATGCGCTGAGGGGCTATTTATCAACGTCGATCATCATCTCTGGCAGTGATGTACTGGAGTTCTTGTGGCGCCCTCTGTAAAGCCTGTATGGAAAAAGAGTTTATTGATGGTGATCACAATCTTTTCTGACATCTGTCATGTGTGCTATGCTCTTATCAATTTGTTAATTTCAGAAAGCGTAGGTTTAAGATTTTCTCTATCTAATATTTAACGTCTTTTAAGGAACGAAGAAGACTTTCTCCTCGAACTCTATCTACTTGGATCAGTCGTATAGCAAGCTCTTTTGCTTCAGAAAAATTCCCTTCTCCTGCATAACAGGCGGAAAGATTATACAATGCCTCGGCAAATAGTGGATCAAGTACCAACGCTTTTTCAAAGTACTCCTTTCCTTTCTCTTTATCGCCATTTTGATAAAGAATGACCCCTATACTAGTCAGCACTTTATAATTATCCGGCTGCAAGGAAAGAACCTGGTAAAAAATATGGAGTGCCATATCGTAGTTTTTGAGGTGTCCATAGCCAAGGGCAAGATTGTATAGTGCTCCTCTATTCCCTGGCTCAATTTTGATAGCCTGTTTATAGATTTTTATGGCGGAATCCCATTTTTTCTGTCGTGCATACATATTGGCAAGCCGTACTAGACCATCTGCTTTATCCGGATGCATCCCGACATAAATTTTGTAATGTTCAATTGCCCTGAATATCTTGCCGCTTTCACGATAACTGTCTCCAAGGTTGGCATGTACCAGACCATAATCCAGATTAACTGTGAGCGCTTTCTTGAAATCCGCAATCGCAAGGGAATAATCACCTTTTTTATGATAAGCCAAACCACGATTATTATAGGGTCTTGCTACCTGCGGATATTTTTCGATAACATCGGTCCAGAATGTCTCTTCTGTCATGAACACACTGTTTCTTTCAATAGTACCCCAGCAGCCCAGTATGCAGATCGACATCAAAATAAAGGTAGTGAGGCGGAAGCCGTATCTATTCAAAAAATACCGAATCCCTTCGGCAACAATAAAAGCCACACCAGCGGAGGGAAGATAGGTCTTATAATCCACCATTACATCCTTAATCGGCAGCAACAGGTATGGCGGAACCAAGGCAATATAAAACCACAAGATTCCAAAAGTAATGAGCCTTTTTTTTGACAAAAAAGCCCAGAGTGCCATACATAAAATGAGAATATGAGTCAGCCAGCTAAGAAGAACTGCACTGTTAATTGACTGCGCCACAGGAAAATAATGATCCCCGCTTAACCATATGGGTAAAGGTAAAAAGAGGATTTTCCAGTAATGTAAAAAAACTTGTGATTCTGTTAAAAAATGAAGCCAGGGACTCCAGAGCTGGGCTGAGCGAAACCCGGCAAGTCCTGCCTCTCTGGAAAACAGCCCACTATAAAAAGCATATCCCACGAGAGCTGCCAAAACCAGTATGAGTAATGGGAGACATAAAACCAGCAGCCTCCGAAGGGTATGACATACTCGCCTGACCAGCACCATTTCATAAGCAATAACGAAAAGTGGAAATATAAGGGCCATTGGCTTGCTGTGGACTGCACCCCAAAAGCAGGCGAGACAGAAAATGCCCAAGAATATTCTCTTAGATCCAGTAGTTTCTTTAATTTTCAAATAGTAATAAAACCCGCTAAGACAAAAAAATGTGGCCATCAAGCCGTGCCGCTGGGTGATATAGGTAACTGAATGCACGGCCACAGGGTGAACCACAAACAGCAGCGCTGCGCCGAAAGCTGCAGGGACTGTAACTTTATCGGCGATCTTAGGGGAATCTGATGACGGAATAGAACTGAGGCGCAACAGTAAAAAGAACAGTATTATACCATTCAGTCCATGCAGCAGAATATTGAAAAAATGATAACCGGGAAGACTAAATTCATGAACAGCATGGTTTATCGCAAAACTCAATGTTACCAGCATGCGGTCCGGCCTGAAAAACGAGTTGCCTAATGAGACTAGACATCCTGAAATATTTTGTATTTCAGGAGACTCTATCAGGTAAGCATTGTCATCAAAATGGAATTCTGCCTGAAATGTTAATACGTACAGCAAAAAAGTTATACTGATAAGTATAAAGGAAAGAAAAATCTTATTCTTGAAACTAATAGGTAGAAAGGTCAGTCTCATCTTTCAGATTGCACAAAATAAGCGACAACAAACAGCAAGATGATTAGTACCCCCTCGATGGCAACCAATGGAGGGGGTACAAAACATCTATAGCTGATTGAGAATATTGAGTATCTCTGGAAAACTAAGGACACCGTCGCCATTCACATCGCCTGCAACAGTGATATCCTCAGAGATGGTCATTCCGGTCATTATCTGCAAAATAATAACGGCATCTGTCAAATCGACAACCCCGTCGGCATTCACATCGCCTGCAACCATTTCACTCAGGAAAAGATCGACTGCGGAATGGTCTATTCCTACTGTCAGCCATGTGGCTGCAGTCATCAGCGGGACACTCTCGGTATTATCAAAATAGTATCCCTCTGGAGCCCATTGGGTGTTATCATCATTGGTAAATTTAGCGACAATATTGCTGTCAAGTACAATCCTTCGGGAATAGGGCGTTACATTTGAACCGGGTCTGATATTCATGACTGTATGCCAGTAGATTGTTGCAGGGTCGGCAGGATCTTCAGCTAGGGTTATTTCAATCGGCACATAATGATCAGCTTCGATATGTGTATAAACTGTACCGCTGATCTCATTACCATAATCGAGGGTGAAGTCGTTCCCACTATTAAGAATTGTCGGGTCAAACAGCTCGGCATAACCGTACTGGCCCGTGACGTTTGTGGGCATCAGCCCCAGGATGGAATAGTATCCCTGAGGTGCAAAACCAGTTTCTTCAGGCAAACGATAGCCTAGGGCTGTGTTGCCAACATCCGGCGCAACCCTGATCGAATAGGGGGCGCTGGTCATACCCTGTTCAATTAATACAGTGGTATGATATAGTCCATCTGGTTCCTGCAAGGCGCCGAGAGTTACAGGCAGTCCATTTACGGGTACTGTTGCATCAACAGGTAACGAAATTGTACCAGTTATTTCATTGCCCCGAATAAGCTCTATATCTTTTCCTAAATAGCTCTGACCTTCAGCGAGAGTTTCAGCGTCGGTCATAAACCCGACGGTGCCGCTGCTGTTATAGAATCCGAAATGAACATAGTTTTCGTTATCTTGTCTATAATCGACCCTGAACTCTTCTGAAATTTCAGAACAGGAATGGGGAATGGGCAGTTCATAGGGTGTCGAGTTGCTACCGGCGGGAATCTCAACTCCCGTGCGATAATTACCGACAAGAGTGGTTGCGTATTCACCCACCGGAGAAAAGATCGTACCAAGTGAAAGAGCTACATTCTCAGGCTCGACATCTCCGTCCGGCAGACTGATTGTGCCCTCAACTGTATGACCTTTCAGTAGAGTAAAATCGACCCCAGGATGATCAATTCCCGAGGTAAAAATATCAGCATCACTTTCACAGTATCCATAGTTACTGCTGTCATAATAGCCCTGGTTAACATATGCTGCAGGTGCTGCCCATTGGTTATATCGCAACCTATAATCAGGAGCGTCCGGAGGAACGGTGATAGAGTATGCGACACTTGCCGTATCTACTGGAATTGTTGGATAACTATAGGCAGAACTGTTCCAATCAGTTCCCCAGTACGCTGTAAGGGAGAGAGTTCCATTTGCCTGGAACAATTCAGGAGATTCAAGGCTGACGGTGCCACTGAGAATACTGCCCTGAAGTAAAGTTATATCAATATAGGCCTGGTCTGTTGATCCATCAATGAGCTCCGCATTTTCCTTAAGCCCTACTGTTCCCAAGCTGTTGTAATACGAACTGCTCAGGTATTCAGGCCCGGGATCATAATTCCAGAGATCAAGAGATGTATAAGCAATGAGATCCCGCTGTCCTTCCGGAATGACTGAGGACCAAGTTGCCATTGAATCACCTGAAGGTATATTGAAACTGGTACTCTTTAGATAACTGTCTCCAGCATAAATGTAAACACTTCCTTGAACAATTTCGGGATATGTTAGTCCGTCAGGCAGGGACACTGTACCGGAAAGAGTAATCCCCGGTATCAGTGTCAATTCGACATTATCAGGTGGTACACTGGTGGAGATTGATGGTGCTAACCAATATTCTGTTATTGTTCCATTGGCAGTATAGTATCCTGGAGTTACATAACCGTAATCAGCCCCTGTCACATTACCGTAGGATGTTTTTACCTGTTTTCCAGGTGGCAGGGAAAAGGTGAAATCTGCAGAATTATACCCCGCCTGGATAGTTATAGTTTGATTTTCATATATATCACCTTGAACTATCACTCCTACTGTCATATCCTGGGAGTTCGTTGCTCCATCGGGAAGAAAAATAGTGCCATTAAGAGGTATACCCTCAAGAAGATTCATATCAATATCGGTCCAGGACGAGTCGTTTTCCAGGACAGTAGCTTGGTTTTGCTCGTAAACAGTTCCTGCTGCAGTGAAGTACCCTTGCGCCAGGAATCCCGGTTCACGTGTTTCTTGCCATCTATAGCCGATTTTAACAGGCCCTGCTGCTACAGGGCTATCGATTGAATAATCAAAGCTCTCAGTTCCAGAGTTCAGGGTGTAAGTGTACCACCATGCACTCCAATAGGTATAACCGGAGGGGCTGGTCTTTTGCTCGGCTCGAGTGATATAAAAAACCTTATCCTCAGCAAATGTTACCCCCGGCTGTGTTCGGAACGAACCGCTAATTGAAATACTTTTCAGTAAAGCAAGGTCAATATTGGCATAAATAGATCCGGCGACGAGATGCTCTGCATCCTGACTGCTCCAAGTAGTACCGTTACTGTTGTAATAATTCCACTCAGCGACCCCCTCCAAATTACCGCCAAAAACTTCTACGCCAATTTCACCAGTCGTGTCAGAAACAGTGCACTGATAGGTGGTTGTTGTTTGGCTTGCAGGCAGGGTAAAAGAACCACAAAACTTCGAACTTTGGAAATAGCTACCATTCCAGTCGGTCTTAAGTCTGACTGAAACCCTTTTACTCTCTGTAAAAGCGGGCATATCTACCGGAAGCGAAATGCTTCCACTGATCTCAGTATCCGCGCTGTTTGCAATACCTGCAGTTAAAACGTGAAAAATTAATACGAAAATAAGTTTAATGCCCCTTCTTGCCATCATACTCTCCTTCTTTGTTTATTCTACAGTTCCAAATATGGAGGCAAATATTCGTCAACATCTCCCGCCTCTTTTCCGCAAAAATTAGAGGAGTATATTGCAATTCTATATTTTCTCCTACAATTATCTTCACTTAATAATAGAGAACAGTTTGATTTAGTAAAAAACTAACCCGACTAGTCGGAAACTTTTTTAGAATCGCTGGATAAGTGCCTTGGTGATAACTCTAAGTTTATGATTTCAAACCGATCTCATAATTTCTTGTTTTTTATTACAGCTTCTATGGAATAAGGCACTAAATAAGCATCAGTATTATTGTTGTCTTTGGATAGGAGTTATGCAAGCATGAGAGATTTTCTCAAGAATGGAAAAAATTATTCTTAAGAAAACGACCAAGGATTGTGCTGAGGATATCTTTTACGGTGGAGACGGCAATCTTATGACAGGACCTGGTGCGGTGTATATTATCTCTGAAAATATGAAATCATTTTGCCTCTAAACCTAACAACAAAACAGGAGCCTCAGATTAGAGCTTATCCATGAGAGGTTACAGGGTCACATGATATCACGGTGGCAGAGGCTAGTATTGGCAATGTTAACCATTTAAACAATTCTGCAAATTCACACTGTTCCTGTTAACCCTGAAATGAGATT
>JAAELB010000364.1 GCA_024227155.1 Desulfobulbaceae bacterium | reverse complement strand
GCTTTTCGAATTACGAAAACTTGCTCCATTGTGACTTACGTCACGTTGGGCCCGTTTGCTTATGTGTTGTTATTCAGTTTTCAAGGATCGTGCTCACTTACTTGTCAGAAACAAGAAAGGCGCGGTGCGAGTTCCGCGACGAGCCGTCTACTCTAGTAGGCTTGAAATGTTTTGTCAACATTTTATTTTGTTTTCTTTCGCTTTGAGTAACTCTTGGAAATGCTTTTTGAACCATTCCTTCGTCTCACATTTCCCGTTGCTCAAAGACGAGCGGCAAACTACAGGATTACATGTCCACAGTCAAGAATAAAAAAACACTATTTGCAAAAAAGATGTGGTAGTGATTTCATATACTCTATTATATATGAGAAATTCTTTGTACTGTTGGCCGTTTGATTCTCAGGGTAAACTATACATCGATGCTACTTTTAAAAACTCAAATAATCCAGCCTTAGAAGGTCTTTATTAATTATGACGGACAACAAAACTCATCTGCTTAGACAACTACCCAAAGTCGATGACTGTATTTTAGAACTAGTTAGCGCACCAGACATATCTGCACCAATTGCCATTTTAAAGCAGGTTGTGGTGGATATGATTCAGAGAGAAAGAGAAAAGATTCTTCATTCAAAGGGAGATGTTCCAGATCTTTCTAGAGAGCAGTGGAGGGCATCTTTCATATCCGAAATAGAAAAAAAACTACAACCTAACCTGAGAAGAGTCTTTAACGGCACCGGGGTTGTCATCCACACAAACCTGGGACGATCTATACTCAGTCAAAAGACTACTGATAGTCTTGCAAGGGCAGGGGGGTTTTATTCTAATCTTGAATTTGATCTTGATACTGGAAAGAGAGGAAGCAGATATAGCTTAGTAGAGCGGATTATCTGCGATCTTACTGGAGCAGAAGCAGCGCTTGTGGTGAATAACAATGCAGCTGCTGTTTTGATAGCGTTAGATACCCTTGCAAAAGGAAAAGAGGTAATAGTATCCAGAGGCCAGTTGGTTGAGATAGGAGGCTCTTTCCGAATCCCAGATGTGATGGAAAAAAGCGGTGCATTCCTTCGAGAAGTAGGAGCAACTAACAGAACGCATTTGAGTGACTACAAAAAAGCAATCACTGAAAATTGCGCAATGCTGCTTCGAGTCCACACCTCTAATTTCCGTATAATTGGATTTACCTCCGAGGTGTCCGCTGAAGAAATGGTCATTCTCGCCAAAGAAAGAGGCCTTATCACTATGGAGGATTTAGGCAGTGGTAGTCTTGTCGATTTATCTAAATACGGTTTTCCCAAAGAACCAACTGTTCAAGAGATCGTTAAAGCCGGTGTGGATGTAATAACTTTTAGTGGAGATAAACTTCTTGGTGGACCTCAGGCGGGAATAATTGTTGGTAATAAAGAGACTATCTCGCAAATAAAGAAAAATCCACTGAATCGCGCCTTAAGAATTGATAAATTTACTCTGGCAGCTCTGGAAAGCGTTTTAACGGAATATTATGATATCGATAAGGCACTTAAAACAATACCTACTCTGAATATGCTTACTGTTCCAGCAAGTGAGATAAAAAAACGGACCCAGAGAGTATTTCGCAGGATCAATAAAAAGATCCAGCAATATACAGAAATTAAAATTGTGCAAATTGACTCAAGAGTGGGGGGAGGGGCTCTACCTGAGTTTAATATTCCCAGTTGGGCTATAGAGTTGGCGCCTCGCTTCATTAGAGTAAGTAAACTCGAGAAATTATTGCGTGAACTTGCTACCCCGGTGATAGGGCGAATCGAAAGTGACAGATTTCTTCTTGATATGAGAACAATTCAGGAACGCGAAATTGCCGAGTTCAGCTCTCTGTTAATCGACTTTTTTAACAAGGTGGGCACGCGTGATTGAACAATTTCCAGTTTTAGCAGACAGCAGTACACTGCACCCAGGTGATTTTCGCACCTTTTCAGATAGCTTTGCCGAGATAATCATTCGTCAGCTGCCCAGTGCAAAGAATGTTTTTTTTATCCATAGTCTAGAGGAGTTACAATCTTATACTGTCGGTGTAAATGAGGATCTTATAACCGCGCCTTTATTTGAATTGTTTCAAAGCATAATAGGAGGAGACATCTTTCACTCAGTATCGCAAGGATACCTGCTGGTTTCCTTCAATGTATTTGCAGATCAGAGGATTGTGGCATTGGTTGAAGGGGCTGATTCTCTTTTTCTTCAAAGATTAAGTGAAGATTGGTTGCTGGAGATCTGTAGCCGATTAGAACATGAATTTTTGTTATTAAAAAAAGTTCGTATTGATCTACAAACCGGATTGTTGAATCTGTCAAATCTGTATTCATTGCTTGAGAACAGCATAGTTTGCAGAGGACTGCATCTTATCCTGGTGGAATTACCGCCTAAAAGATCCACGTTTCAAACTGGCCACCGGTACGGGGTTAAATGTGTTCGTCTGTTAAAGAATTTTGTCCGGGATCAATCAAGCCTTCACTATCTAGGTCAATCGACTTTTGCACTGGTTTTTCATGATAAATCTGATGGAAAACCAGCAGAAATTGAGAGTGCTCTTGTTAACTATCTAAAAAAAGAAGGGTGCCACCGGGTGCATGTTGGTTCCAGTCGCAGTACTTGTTCTGATCCACAGTGTGAAGTGCAGGGTACATGCAAAAATCTTCTAGACGAAGCCTGGACCTCGCTTTTACATGCGGAAAAAAGAGGCCCCTTTAGCTTTTGTGACTATCAACTACTTGCCTTTCCTGAAGCCCATCCTTTAGCACCAGCGAAAAGGGGACTTGTACGTAAACTGAGTAGATTATGGTCAAGCTATGATTCGTTTTCTCTTTTTCTTTTTAGAGATGATAAGGCTCAGGTTGATGTGACGCCTGTTATAAGCCCCCATCTCGATAAAGGAAAATGTGTTACAGACGGTAGAGATCTGTATCTGGTGCTGGAGGGGAGAGAGGAGAAAGAGCATGCGAAATGGATCGAAAAAATTCTGCAAAAAGTAGCGGTGGATCACCAATTGATCTCTATTTCTGTTGGCATAAGTTGCTACCCGTATGGGGATTTTAAGAAAACTGAGCTACCACTTAACTGCCGTAAAGCTCTGCTGCATGGCGCATTCTTTGGTCCGTCTAGTGTGGTTGTCTTTGATCAAACCAGCCTTAATATCAGTGGAGATATTTATTTTGGTGATGGTGATTTTACCAAGGCAATAGCGGAGTACAGGCGAGGCGTGCGGTGTGGCGGTGGTGATGTAAATTTATACAACAGTCTGGGGGTTACTCTTGCGATGATGGGCAGATTTACTCCTGCCATTGATAGTTTCAATTCTGCTCTTGATTTTGATAAGACTGATTTTATGGCTCTTTACAACCTTGGGCTGGCAAAACAGGCGAAGAATGTGAAACAGCAGGCCTTCCATTATTTGCAGCAGGCTTATGAAAACCGTGAAGAGAAGGAACTTGATGCGGATTTAATTTTAGATTTACAACTTCAACTTGGCATACTCTCAGTTGAGATTGAAAAATATCAAATAGGTCTTACCTATTTGAACAATTGGCTGGAATCCAACGAACAAAATACCAGGGCAGGAAAGGTCTACTATTATCTAGGCAGAATATATCACGAACTAGGTGACACGCAAAGTGGTATGAGTGCTCTACAAAAAGCCCTTCGATATGACGAATTCGACGATCGAGCTATGAGCTTACTCGGTCGTATGTATCTCAAAGCGGGCCAGGGAGTAGAGATTGCTCTTACACTCTGTAAAAAGAGTGTGGAGATGGAGCCTCAAAAGTTACAACACCAGCTTTATGTCGCAGAGGTACTTATAGCATGTGGAAAATTTGAGGAGGCAAAGAAATATCTCTACAGATGCCTGCGAAATAAGAAATATAAAATCCAGGCCCAGCTGGCTCTTGGTAAAGGATATTATGCTACAGGGCAACTGAAAAGAGCTGTGGCGTGGTATGATAAGGTATTGCACAATGAGGAGGCAAGTCCTCAAGCATTAAAAGAGGCGGAGGATTCGCGTCTGGTGATAGCCCAGGAGAAGTGATGGACAAGATCAACAATGGAAGAATCATTAAAGAGCCCGAATCCATATGCAAATTTTTCTTTGGATTTTAAGTATTTCTTTGTTAGAAAAGTAATGTTATAGCGTGTTCTGGCGGTAGTCTTGATTAATCGAATATAAGGTGTGATATGGCTCAGATAGATGGCTTTTTCAAATTAATGAATGATGAAGGAGCATCCGATTTACATATGGTTGCCGGACAACAGCCTCTCCTGCGTATCCGGGGCGATATGGAGAGAGTAAAGTTTAAAAACTTTGTAAACGATGAGTTGAGGGCTATGTTGTATGAGATTTGCCCGGAGGAAAAAATCAAGTTGTTTGAAGAAACGGGGGATGTCGATTTCGGTTATGAAATCCCCGGACTGGCAAGATATCGTTGTAACTTCTTCCAGCAAAAATATGGTGTTGGTGCCGTTTTTCGTGAGATTCCAAGTGAAATTATGACGGTGGAACAGCTTGGACTGCCTGCGGTTATTTCAAGACTGGCCTATCTACCTAAAGGACTTGTTCTTGTAACTGGACCAACCGGTTCAGGTAAATCAACCACCCTTGCAGCGATTATTGATGAATGTAATAAAACACGAAAAGACCATATCTTGACGATTGAAGATCCGATTGAATTTGTTCATAAAAGTCAAAAATGTGTGGTTAATCACCGCGAGGTGGGAACCCACACCCATAGTTTTTCTGCTGCTCTACGTGGCGCACTTCGTGAGGATCCAGATATTATTATGGTTGGTGAGATGCGTGATCTGGAAACGATATCTCTTGCCATGGAAGCAGCAATGACCGGTCACCTTGTTTTTGGTACCTTGCATACCATCAATGCGATGAAAACCGTGGATCGGATAATAGAAATTTTCCCAGCAAATCAACAGGGACAGGTTCGGTCGACTCTCGCGGATGCTCTGAAGGCGGTTGTTTCACAGACACTCTTTAAACGTACTGATGTCAAGGGGAGATGTGCCGCACTTGAAATCTTGATTGCAACCCCCGCTGTACGAAACCTGATTCGTGATGCAAAAACATTTCAGATTCTTTCCTCAATGCAGACCGGTAAAAAATATGGTATGCAAACCCTTGATGATGCGATTGATGAGCTTCTTGGAAAGAGAATGATTAGCGCCGATGATGCCTATTCAAATGCAGTGGAAAAGGCAAGATTCGTAAAATATCTGAAAAATGCACCATCAGATTTCACTGAAGTATAGTCGCAGCTCTGTATTTCTTTTTACTGCTGGAGCGGGTCGAACTACCCACCTGCTCCAGCACTGTTTTTTCAAAGGGATAAAGAGGGTTGTTATTAAATTTTGCGTAGTGAAAGATTGTTGTAGTATCTTCTCTGAAGAGCAACTCTATAGTACCCAGATCCGCTGTATTAAAGAGTTTTATGTGTCTGTTTTCAGCCTTGTTGATAAGGGTCTGGTGTGGGAAATGGTTTGATGAGCTACTTCCCGCAGATACAACGATTGTGACAGGGTCTACTCTGTCCAGGAATTCAGCAGAGTTTGAAGTCTTTGATCCGTGGTGTGCTGCAAGCAGGATATCAGACTTAAGGTCAATGTTTTCTTTGAGCAGTCTACGTTCTGCGGAGAGTTCAATATCTCCTGGAAAGATGGCGCACTTTTTATCAATGCATGCTCTGATGATCAAGCCACTGTTTTTCATGTTTCTTGACTTCTGTTCGTTCTTTTCTTCAGATGTTATGCCAAAGTTGAACAAACATTCGAGGGATTTTTCTCCATCCAGCAGTTGCTCACCCATTGTGGGGACATTTATTTCCACATCGCTTTGGGCAGCACCCAGAAGAAACTCTTTGAAATTTTCATCCCCATCATCCTTCTTTCTAATATAAATTTTTGAGGGAGAGAAATGTTGAACAATAAAACGAAGCCCATTGTAGTGGTCTGCATCCGGATGAGTGATAATGATTGTATCCAGTTTCCTGATACCTTTGCTCCATAAATAGGGGGCGATTACCCGTTCTCCAACTTTAACATTTCCAAAAGAAGATCCTCCGCCATCAATAAGAACTCTACGTCCTGATTCGAATTCAAGAAGGGTTGCCGTTCCTTGTCCAACATCTAAAAAAGAGAGTCTGGCAAGTTGTTGGCGGAAGATTGCGCTCTTCTGTATTGGGTACAAGAGTACGAAGGTACAAAGAATTATGAGTGTCACTAGAGTAACGAGAATCTTTACGGTACGGTTTATATAAAGAATCGTCCAGGTAAGAATCAGGTAATATGTGGCTATTAACCAGACAGGAGGTGTTGGTAACCACCAAGTAGAGAAGCTGAACCCTGAAAAAAATTTAACAACAATAAGTGCAGCATCAATGCCTAATCCACCAATTTGCAGGAGCCATGTGCTAAGGGTTGGTGATATCGATGAGACAGGTATCGAAAACAGGCCCAAAGGTAAAGCCCATAGACAGACAAGTGGTTCGACAACAATGTTTGCAAGGGGGCCTACGAGAGAAATTCTATTAAATAGAAGAAGGCTGAAGGGCGCTGTTGCAAGGGTTGCCACAATGGATACCAGTAGTCCCGCGACAAGCCATCGAAGACAAAGGATAAACCATTGCGGTTGCCGAGATTCTGTTGTTTTTCTTGATAAAATATTCTGTAATATTGGTAAGATAAAAATAATGCCTGTGATTGCTGCAAAAGAAAGTTGGAAGGAGGCCGTAAATAACTGTACGGGCGAGAACAGCAACATAACCAGCGCGGCACAAGCGAGGAGTGGTGCCGGAGATTTTTTTCTATCACTGCAGAGGGCAAGGACAACAATTGAGCTCATGAGGATTGCTCGTATAACCGGATTGTTCATCCCTGCAAGCAGTCCATAGCCAAGCAGAGGTGGTATATATAAAAAGGCGGCCAGTTTTGGAACTGGAAAATAGAGCAAAAGTTTTTCCGAGCGACTTAACAGCCAGTAGAATTGAAAATAGAGCAATGTTCCGAGGACGGTCATATGGATTCCGGAAATTGCTAAAATGTGTAACGTCCCGCTTCCTTTGAAAAATTCGAGGGTTTCTTGCGATACCGCCGTTCTGTCGCCAAGTAAGATTGCCCTGTAGAGGCCACTTTGCTGTCCGGGTAGGGCACGATCAATGATATTGCCAATATGGGTTCTTACTCGTTCGTGCAGATATCGAAGTTTATGTGAAAATGTTAATGGAGTATGGAGTTGCCCTATGAGGAGTGGAGAGGGAATAAATCCGCTGATCCAGATGTTTTTTTCGGCGAGGTATCTTGCATAGTCAAAGCTTCCGGGGCTGGCATAGCTGTCTGGTCGTTTAAGTTTTGTCCTGATAACGAGTGTATCACCAGGTTTGAACTTTTTAGGCCATTTGCCCTGGAGTCGAATCGCGATCTTTCCTGAGGTGGGTAAAAGCTTGTTGCTCTCTTTGAAACCCACGAATTGACTTTTAATGATTGTGGTACTGGTTTTGCCATTAAAAGTTGCCATGGTTGACATGGTGCCGACGACAACGACTTCTGTTTTTTCTACTATCCTGTTGTAGATGTGGGATGGAGCAGCAGGAATCTGCATCTGTAGAGTGATGTGTAGAATTCCCAGTGCAACACTGAAAAGGAACAAGGTGAAATAGACTGTTTTTGAATAACGGAAGAGATGCAGAAGGAGAATCAATATGAGAAACAGAAGTAGCGAGTAGAAAAGTACAGTCTGGGAGGTTTCTTTAAGTTTTAACGATGGCCCAAAAGCAATACCCGCTATGAATCCAATAGTGATAGAGAGGAGAAGGTGACGTGCGATAAGTGAGGTGAGCTGTTTCAAGTCAGTTGGCGGATAAGGTGTAAATGTCTATCGATTACTCCCCGCTGATTATTAACAAACTGTTTAGCTGCAAGACCTGTTGCCGTTCTGGCTGCCGGGGACTCTATCAGTTGTTTCAAGATAGCACTCAATTCTTGACTATTTCTTACCTTATGGGCTCCACCGGCTGCTATGAGGCTTTCTGAAATCTCGCTGAAATCTTCCATATGGGGGCCAAAGATTACCGGCGTAGACATGATGGCTGGTTCAATTGGGTTATGCCCTCCTTTATTGACAAGGCTTCCGCCAACAAAACTAATATCCCCCAGGGAGTAACAGGCTGCCAGTTCACCTATGGTGTTGAGGATGAAGACATCAGCATGAACATTTTCTCTCTCACTCCTCATAGAAACTTCAAAATCATACTTCTGTGCCAGGGTGCGGATTTCTTCGGCCCGCTTAGGATCCCTTGGTGCTATGATTAAAAAGAGACTCGGTTCTGAGTTTTTCAGATCATTGTAGCTGGCCAGCAGTATCTCCTCTTCTCCTGGATGCGTTGAGCCGGCAATAAAGATAATTTTATCATTTGGCAGTTGTTGTTTGATGGAGTGAACTGTAGATGTCTGTCCATCCTGTAAGGGATTTTTAGTATCAAATTTAAGATTTCCCAGGGTGTATATTTTACTCGCCTCTATTCCCAGCGATACTATTTTATTCATATCCGTGGCTGTTTGCATGCTAAGTGCTGAGAAGGATCTAAACATTGGATAGAAAAAGAACTGCATTTTCTTGTAACCCTCAAGGGCTCTATCGGAGATGCGTCCGTTCACGAGAAGGGAGGGGACACCTCTTTTCTTGGCGGTGTTAAGAATATTGGGCCAAAAATCGGTCTCCACCAGGATAAAAAAAGAGGGGCGTATTTTTTTGAAAAATCGTGTTACAACAGGCAAAATATCCAGGGGGCCATCGATGATCTGATCCACAATTTCTGGAAGTGTCTTGTCCGCAACCAGCCTTCCCGATCTGGTTGATACTGAGAAGACAATTGTGCAGTCGGGGTAGCTTTCACGAAGTCCTGAAACAAGGGGGATGGCAGAAGTTACCTCGCCAACAGAAAGAGCATGCACCCAAAAGGTTGTACTGTTGTTTTTCTTGTTGGTGTTTTCTTTTGGCAATTTTTTACAGAGACCATAGCCCAAACGTGACGGAATACGATTTCGATATTTAGGGCTGAACAGCAGAAATAAAATTAAAAAAGGCGAAAGAAAGGGTAAGATAATCGCCTGCAATAGATTATACAAAACGAACATAGTAGTGGACCTCACGGTGGCACCTTAGTACACCGAAACTAATGACAATAGTATTTTGGCTCGAAAAAGTGCTATTGGGATTTAACGCCGAGGAGAGACTAAGACTTCGGCCAATCGATTTTACAACCCCATCAATAATACAAATTTTACAAACAGAAAGTATCAGATGAACATAATACTCGTAGAGCCAGACGAAATACAAGAGAACTGTGTACGGTTCGTTGATCACAGAGCTGAACACATTGTTAAAGTGTTACGCTCTGAACGTGGTGACACGGTCAAAATAGGCCAGGTCGATGGTAAAATTGGCAGCGGTACAATTCTTGAAATCAAAAAAAAGTACCCTTTTTGTGTTGAATTAAGGCTGCAACTCACTGATAATCCTCCCCCAAAACCTCTCATTGATCTTGTCTTAGCACTGCCACGGCCCATTATGCTCAAGAGAATTTTAAGCCAGGTTACAGCCCTGGGAGTTGGCACCATTCATTTGATCAACGCAAACCGGGTTGAAAAGAGTTTCTGGGAGGCGAGTATTTTAGAACGGCAAGAATATCGAACCCATCTGCTCCATGGTCTCGAACAGGCCGTTGATACCCGGTTGCCGGAAGTTATGTTGCATCCTCGGTTCAAGCCCTTTGTTGAAGATTTTATGCCGGACATTTCTGACGAATATGGGTCATGTATCTGTGCTCATCCTCTTGGTACGAAGGTTTTGAGTGATGTTGTTGATTCTGTGACAGATAGATTGTTACTGGCCATTGGTCCCGAGGGGGGGTGGGTTGACTATGAAGTAGAGAAGTTTCAGGAACAGCAATTTTCCTGCTGTTCCATCGGTTCTCGAATACTCAAGGTGGATACCGCCGTTATTGCTTTACACTCCAGGTTATCAGCGTTGCAGGAGTTTGCTGGTTGAAAAACTGAGTCCGTCCATGTGTAAGCAGCACTGAAATGTTACTGATTGTGTATAAGATAATAATATCAGGAAATTTAACATATGTTGAAGATTCAAATTAGTTTCTGCCCTTCTGGGGTGGGGACATA
This sequence comes from Desulfobulbaceae bacterium, assembly GCA_024227155.1. Taxonomy (GTDB): domain Bacteria; phylum Desulfobacterota; class Desulfobulbia; order Desulfobulbales; family Desulfocapsaceae; genus Desulforhopalus_A. The sequence goes on along the minus strand of JAAELB010000364.1, from coordinate 2,386 downwards.
TTTTTCAGAAGTATAATTTTTTTGCTATTTCTTGACATAAGGCAAAAAAGCATTTACTTATCCTTTCCTTAGCTCACGTTCAATCTAAAAGATAGCCCTTTTGCTGGAGCCAGGGACCCAAAAGATCGTTCATTCGCTTTTTTTCTCCACCAGAGAGGATCATGCGCCAATCTCCGTCATTGTAGCTCGAGACATGTCCGCTCTGAAACCCAGTTTGGGGATCAAACCCCCGGACGGATCCGTCCAAATTCCCTGTGAGTTCTCCTTTTGACAATGCCTGCCCGTATTCCACGCGATGCTGGATTTTTTTATCCATATCACTGATCATCTGCTTGACGCGCTCTTTGGTTAAACCTTCGACAATCGTTGAGATATCATTCTCGGCAATATCTAATGATAGGAATCTAGCAATCCGGCACACTACCTCAACCGGTTTCAGCTTTATGTCATAAAAATCGATTTTCAAGGATCGATCTTCGGGGAATGAAGTATAGTAGTCACAGGTGTGTGTCATCGACAAGGCCGCCTTGAGAGCAGTGTCAAAGTCGGAATGCATGAACCGCATCCAAGAAACCAGAGCATCCCGGACGTCACGGTATGTTGTTATAAAAACGGAACGGGGAATATCCGGCTTGATATGGGTATGTACCTTCAACACCCACTTTTTCTGCGGATCTGGATCGACAAGCCCTTGTTTGGCAAGTTCTATCATGGTTTGGTCGGATTTCGGAACGTTTTCCGGGATAACCAAAAAAGAAGCTTTTACGAGAAGTTGGCGCAAGATATTGAATACCCACATAGATCCGGATCGGGGCATGCTCGCTATCCAGATGATTTTTTTTTCTTGACCATTACCCATATTGTATAATTCAGCTCCGAATTAAGCCTGTCTTTAATTCACGATTCCTTGCCTGATTTTCCCTTATTTTTCACAACGCCGGCGCCAATTTTCAGAAAGAGCCCATTCCGCCTACCAGCGAAGAAATCAACGACGTATCGGCTCTTGGTCCGTGGCAACAGATGCTGCTGGAGTATCGTCGTCGGTCGAGATAGGACCAGCAGGCTCACCTGCGAGGTATCTGTGACGCACCGCTTCGTAGGCCCGCTCGAGCTTGTTCACAAACCCCGCGGGGCTGAAGACATCACTTTTCGCGCTCTGCAACGCAAGTTTCTTGTTGATTTTCGATAACTCACTCGGATCGTTCGCCAGACACACCGCCAGCTCTTTGTAGGCCTCAAGGTCGTCGGCAATGAGTTCAGGCATGTCCAGACCGGTCAACAAGCTGGCAGCTCCACGCCCGGCAAAGGTCCGACCCCTACATGTGATCACAGGTACTCCGGCCATGAGAGCGTCCAACGCAGTAGTGTGGGCGTTATAGAGGGGCGTGTCGAGAAACACATCCGCTAATCGCTGGCGCGCAAGATGATCCGCCTTGTATGGTTCTTTGTATGCAAACACCAGACGATCGGGATCCACGCCTCGCGACCGAGCTTCACGGCGCAAATTCGCTACCCCTGAACGCCAATTCGTCCTTAACCAGAGCACGCTATGGGGGACACGCCGTAGGATCTGCATCCAGGCGTCAAAGACCTCGGGCTCAATCTTGACGCTATTGTTGAAGCCGCAGAAAATGGCGCCGCTTTCCGGCAACCCCTGCGCCGAGCGTGTCGGCCTGGTCGTTGATATGGCATGGTCGCTGGCCACCAGATAGCTAGGCGGCACGTAAATCAGGTGTTCGTCGTAAAACTTCGCTTCGGCGGGAGGCACCGCCGTGCTATCTGCGATCACATAGTCCACGAACTGTGCCCCCATCGTACCGGGGAATCCCAGGTAGGAAATCTGCACGGGCGCGGGGCGGTGTGCCAAGACGGCCGATCGGCCTCCCACCGTATAACCGTTCAGGTCGATCAGGATGTCGATGCCGTCGGCTTGGATCCGTTTGGCAATCTCAAAGTCGGTCGTTTTCCGAACATCTACAAACCGTTCGACACATGAACGAATCAACTGCCGATATGGCGTTTTATCATCTTGTCCGTAGGAGTAAGCGCAAACTGAAAATCGAGCTCGGTCGTGGTGTTGAAACACGGAACCCATGAGCTGACCGACGGGATGATCGCGGAAGTCGCTGGACAGATAACCCAATCGGATGCGTTTCGCCACGAAGGACTGCTTGGTTGGAGGAAGCCTACCGCCGCTGCGTGCTGCTTGCTCCTCGAATTGCCTGGCACTACTTCGCGCAACCGCCAGATGTTCCTCCAGTGTGAATGGGAAGCTGCAAGTCGCGGAGGCGGCGATTGGTGACGGTTTGCCGGTTGCCAATCGCTGATGCACGTCTGCGCGCAGGCGCGCGAAGGTTGCATCCCTGTCTCGCCAGTCGCACACTTC
>JAAELB010000363.1 GCA_024227155.1 Desulfobulbaceae bacterium | reverse complement strand
TATGTCGATGAGCAAGTTTGACTTTAAATTTTTGGGATTTACATGGCAGTCGAAATTCTATTTTGCCAAAACTCTGCCAATGGGAGCGTCCATTAGTTGCCAACAATTCGAACGATTATCGTCGGCGGTTCAGTGGATCCTTCGGGCCGAAATGGGGGTCCAGTACATGTCGCATATTTTGGATGACTTCATGTTTTTTGGCCCGAAGGATTCACCGCAATGTTCACTATCTCTTAAGAAGTTTTTTACGCTAGCTGACTCATTGGGGTTGCCCATCAAAAAAGAGAAGACTATTTTTCCCTCCACCTCTGTAGAACTTCATGGTTTGTTGGTAGATACTCACACCATGACATTGTCGGTTCCTCCCGACAAGGTAAAGAAAGCTTTAGATTTAATTGCCGAGATCATGCCTTGTAAACGGGTGACATTAAGGAGACTTCAGTCTTTGGCAGGACTGCTGTCCTTTTTCACCAGGGCACTCCCTAGTGCGAGATGCTTCATTCGGCGTATTTTTGATCTTTTTAAAGGGGTATCTATTCCTTCTCACCATATACGTTTAAATTCGGGGGCTAAAGCCGATCTCAAGGCATGGCAAACTTTTCTTACGCAGTTTAATGGAACAAACATCATTACTCATTTGCACTGGTCTGATGACCCAGATTGTACAGTGGTTACTGATGCGTCGGGGTCAAATTTTGCTGGGGTGTTTGGTCGCTCATGGTTTTGGGGACGATTTCCCAACCATTGGATGGACAAATCCATCGCAGTTAAAGAGATGGTCCCGATATACATTGCTTTTAGACTGTGGGGGCAAAATTTTGTGAATAAGAGAATTGTTTTTTACACCGACAATGAGTCAGTTTCGTTTTGTCTTCAACACCATACTTCCCATGATTCGACCATTATGTCGATGCTGCGGAAAATGGTGGTGCAAGCTATGCAACATAATATTGTTTTCACTGCATGTCATATCCCTGGGGCTTCTAATACTTTAGCGGATGCCTTGTCACGTTTGCAGTTACACAAGGCCCGGCAAGTGGCACCATGGTTGCACAGCTCGCCCGATCAAGTCCCTTCCCATTATTTCCCTTGGCGGACCAAGCTGCAGCTTTGACTTTGCAGTGTTTGGCACCTAAGTCGTTGAAATCGTACAATAAGACTCTTAATCAGTTTTATGCGTTTTTGATAACCCTGCACCCTGGTTATAACCCTTTTCCTGTTAATTCGAGCCATATCAGTCTATATGTAACACGGTTGTTTAATCAGGGTTTGGCAGGTTCGACGATTACGTCTCGAATGTCAGCAATTTCATTTGCATTCAAGCTGTTTAAGAAATCTGATCCTGTGGATGATTTTGGTGTGAAATGCTTGTTAAAAAGTATACGTAAAGCGAGACCTCAGAAGGACTCGAGGTTGCCATTGTTGCCCGCAATTTTACATGACATTTTGTTGAAGGTTCCCCAATTGGGGTTTACTTATTATGACCAGATTTTATTTAAATCTATGCTTTCTTTGGCCTTTGTGGCTTTTCTGCGGCCGGGGGAAATTACGGGGGATACCCATAATTTGCAGAAACAAGATGTCATGATTTTTGGGACAACAGTGGTGATTTGTTTTTCACATTATAAGTATTCGAATGGGACGCCTTTCACTTTGTATGTGGAGGCGACTGATTCGCAGTTTTGTCCGGTGAAATTGTTACTAGAATATTTAAGACTCAGGGGTCCTTGTGTAGGGCCTCTGTTTTGTTCTCTAGGAGGGAAACCCATTTCATATTGTCATTTTAAAAATATGTTTAAATCCGCACTGGTTCGGGTTGGTGTGAGGGGACAGATGTCGCCTCACTCAATCCGAATCGGCGCCGCAACCCAGGCGGCGGCGTCCGGGCTGTCAGATTGTGTCATCCAACAGCTTGGACGTTGGCGGAGTACGGCACACCGGAATTATGTCCGGTTGCCATCTCTCCAGGTGTAATATTGTGATTAGGATTGGGTTTTTGTTACTCTCCGCTACTACGTGTGTTGTGTGCATCACAATTGACAATTGTGATAATGGGGTGGTGTGGTTGGTTGGGTTGGTTGTACCATCCCCATTATCAGTATTGTTAATTGTGTTGTGATTATTTAAGAGTTGTGTTGTTTAAAATTGTTGTGTTAAAATTGTTGTGTTAAAATT
>JAAELB010000362.1 GCA_024227155.1 Desulfobulbaceae bacterium | reverse complement strand
GGTCTCCGCCGTTGGAAAGCAGGAACGCTCCCATAAAGATATCCGTGGTCTCGTAGTGTTGGATTGGGATCACCTCCTTTGCCACTGTTGATTTTTGGCAGGAGATGCGGTAGAAACAGAGTTCTTCGGCATCTCTTGCCGGGGTTTGGAGCCATTGTCTGACAAAGTTTGGTCGCGGAGTCAGACGATGGCTTTTTTTGTGTTTTTTTGCAGTAGCACTTTCGCTACCTTTTAAGGTAACATATAGGATACAAAGTGCGGAGTCAACCGTTTTTCGATCTCAATGTGACAAGACGGTTTTTAATCTAGGTGTTATAGTAAAAAGAAAAACAAAAGGTGGCACCAATGACACTTGGAACAAAGCTGAAAAAACTAAGGAAGGAAAAAGGATTGTCACAGGCTGCACTTGAAGCAATGTCTGGAGTAAATTGCAAACTGTTAAGCAAATATGAAAACGAAAGAATTGTACCATCTGCGGACACGTTGCGGAAGATTGCAGAAGCGTTACAGATAAGCTCAGACTATCTTATTTTCGACAATGCACCGAAGGATGGTATTAGCACCCTCAAGGATCTTGAACTCTTTGAGAAATTCAAAGAAGTAGAGAACATGTCCCCAGAGAACAGGAGCATGATAAAACACATGATTGATGCTTTGCTGATAAAGAGTAAGGTTGAAAGCGTTATTAAACCTAAAAGTCAAGATGAACCGTGGGAATCACGAATGCAGAGCACCCTTGATCGCCTTCGTTCGAGAAATAAAGACTATTCTGAAGAAGAGATACTGCAGATAGTAAACAAGGCTGTTAAGGAAGTGCGCAGTGGCAAAAAAACAGAGCATTAGAGCGGTTCTTGACACCAACCTGTTTGTAAGTGGTCTTTTTTCTACGTATGGTTCCGTTGCAAAGCTCCAGCAGCTCTGGCTCTCCGGTGCGTTTGAGTTGGCTGTTTCCGAGGAGATTCTTGAAGAGATCGGAGAAACCCTGCAGAAATCCTATATCCAGAAGCAACTGCTCCTCAAGCCGGAAGAGATTTATGGGATCTTGGAACTGATCCGGGAAAAAGCCTTTGTCGTGACCAAGGATCAGTATAAAACCAACAAGATCACTGAAGATCCAGATGACAACAAATTTCTCGGATGTGCCTTGGAAGCAAAAGCATATTTTGTAGTCTCAGGAGATAATCATCTTCTTTCCCTCAAACATTTTCAAGGTATCCAGATCGTTGATGCTAAGGCCTTTGTTCGTGAGATGGAACGTAAAACATCTCTCTGATTCTTAGCCAGAGGACAGCCTTTCCTGGCGGTAGCGGTCCACCTGGGGTTGGGTTGTAGAGGGGATTTTCCGTTTACGTCGCCGGACCGCTACCTTTTGCGGCTTCTGGGGTAGATGGACGTTGGTTTGGACAAGTGGCACAGGCTGAAAAAACCAGACTGTGCAGGAAGCGGTTTCGTTCCAGCGCTGCCGGACTACGCTCCACCCACCTCCCACCGCGAACCCGGCAACACCTCCACTACACCGCTTGATAAACTCCCGCCCACCCGTCCGCTCGAAGTTCGGGGTTAGTTTGCAGGGTGCAATGACGCTCCCTGTCTGTCACACTGTTTGCTACAGACAAAATCGGCAAACAGTCCGCCAGGCAGTCCGCTTCGCATAAGAACATTATGTTTAGTGGCTGATATTGTGGGTGGTTTCCCCCTGTGGGTTGGATAGGATTCTTTGCAACTCAGTGCTTTTCAGGTGGGCCACCAAACATAATGGGGCCTTATGCGCACATTGCACTTTTATACGCATATATTTAGTGGTAGAGGGAAGACCTGCCCTTAGTTAGTGCTTTGCAATTAAGGAGAAAAATCAAAACTGCCATTTCAAGACCTGACCCCATGTTTTGCTTGATACATTGCAACCTGGTGACATAGTTTTAGCAGATCGTTACTACGCAAGCTACTGGTTGATTGCTGAACTTATATCCAGAAATGTACATGTGATTTTTGGCCAGCACGCTGCCCGTAAGACAGATTTTAGGAAAGGAAAACGGCTGGGAGCAAGAGATCATGTTGTTGAATGGACCAAACCACGGGTCCGCCCCAAATGGATGAAGCAGGAAGAGTATGATAACTATCCACAGGCTTTTTCAATTCGCGAGACAAGGTCAAATGGCAAAATATTGGTGACAACTTTCTTGTCTGCCAAGGAGGTTTCTAAAAAGGAAATTTCAACTCTATTTATTCAGCGGTGGCATGTTGAACTTGACTTACGTAATATCAAGACCACACTGGGGATGGAGAAGTTGAGCTGCATGACCCCGGAGATGAATGTAAAAGAAATGTGGTCGTATTTTCTGGGTTATAATCTGATTCGTTTATTGATGTGCGAAGCGGCAGAGGAAGCTGACATTGTTCCCAGGCAAATCAGCTTCAAACACACGCTCCAGCTTTGGAATAGTTGGAGCCTTTGGGTACGGTGGGCAGACGAAATAAAACAAATGAATATGCTGTACGTGTTAATTGCCGAGCAACGTGTCGGTGATCGTCCAGATAGGGTCGAACCGAGAGCAGTAAAGCGACGGCCGAAGCCCTACCCGAGATTGATGAAACCCAGAGAAGAAGCACGCGAAAATGTTAGAAGATATGGGCACCCCAAAAAGATTCGATAACTATATCTCTGATGTCTAATAACATCTGAAATTAATGTACCCCTGGAAAGAAACTTGGAGGGAGATATGGCAAGATAGGCACCGGTAAAGCTAAAGTAAGTGCCATTCGGGTCTGTCCCCTATTTAATGCGAAATGCAGGAAATAGAACACCGCAACAGATACGTGGCGAAAGCCATAAACTAGCGCCATTCGGGTCAGAGTAAATTTAAATCTAATTTGCACTACGCGATTAAATAAAGAGTCAAGCAAAGACCCGACCTCTATTCCTCTTCCGACCCCTATTCCTCTTCTTCTACGCGCGATTTTAAACCCACCGACTTCAAGTCGGTGGTTGTTTAGTCTCTTCGTCTAGCTTATGTTGTAGCCACTTCTTTCCCTCTGAATGTCTTAAAGCAAAATGTTTAAGGGTTTTATTTTTCAAAAAACGATCATAATAGTCCTCAAATTCTTTATAGTACTCTTTGCCTTTTTCAGTTTTACCTAGCATGAATGCACAAACAGCAGCACCATACAACATATCAAGGGGGTTTACTGAACCATAATACAAGGGTTGTTTTTGATGAGCTTCAATTGCATCCTCGAAAGCAATCAATGCCCTCTTGTAATCTTTTTGGATATTTAGCTCGTATTTTCCCTCAGACAACCATAGCGGAGCACAGTTCTTGGATTTTATCCTTGAAAGCCAAGACTTTCTTAACGTCTTGGCTTCACTGTAGTTGTTGTCTTTTTCTAGGCGATTAATTACTTTTAAGATTGAAAGAACTTTAAAAGGTTCAAGCAATCTTAACGGTGAAAAAAGAAAAAGTAAAAAACGATTAATGAATGATAACATGACACAATTATGAATTTATTTGCTTTTATTAAAAAAATATTTTCACATGCTTGATTGGTCATCAAGAAATGCAGATGCAAGGCAAAAAGGGAGACAAGGTGCATTGCCCAATGGTCTTGGACATCCTGTCGCTTTATTTAGTACTTCTTTGCATAATTCCATACACAACTTAAACTTTCCACCTGGATCAGGGTCGAAATCCGGTAAATTTGGTGGCATAAATGGTTGTCCATACCCTGGGTGCGTTACTGGAGGAAGGATAGGCATAGGTATGGGCCCAAGAGGGGTTGGGATTATAATAACCTCAAGCCCCCAAGGATCAATCCAATTAACCGGATTATTTTGGACAAACCCATAAAGATTAATCCCCCCAGCCTCGCCAAGCGGATCCCGGTTCATCCACCGCTCAATACTTGGATTATAAAATCTGTACCCATAATAATTCAGGCCAGTATCCGGATCATACCGCTTGGTGGAAAACTGAAAGGGCTGCTCCAGTGAACCGGTTGTAGTCACCAGTTTCCCAAAGGAATCATACCGATATTGTGCCACCGTGGAGCCAGTGTTGTCAAGGAGTGATGTAACATTTCCCTTGCCGTCATAGAGATAGAAGTAGTCACTTTCTCCCTCACTGAGCTGTAGTAAGCCGCCAATACCGCCGCCCAGGTTTTTACCCCAGATATATTCTCTTATAACACTATTATTGCCATCCCGCTCCTGTGCCGCCAGTCTACCGTTTCTGATTATGCGGGTGTCGCTGGTAAGAACATCATTTTCAAGTTTCTCTATTCTTACGAGAAAGCTATCATATCTATATGTGTATCTGACTACATGGTTTAAGCCATCGCTATCGGTAAAGGAAAGAGATGCCAGGCGGTCTTCCTGATCATATACGGCAGTAAATGGATACCCTGCTTGAGTATATCCTTGCACCATATTGCCATCGTTATCATAGATAAACGATTCGGCAGGGTCGGAGTTTTCCAGAAGCTGATTGACATTATTATATTCAGATTGAGTCAATCCCTCGGTTGGGGCAGGTGGTGCAAGTGCACCTGTGATTGTTTCACGATCACGCTGGTCCTGGTCGTTATACCGATATTCAAATTTGCTTAGAACTACCAACTCATCATTACTATTGGCAACTTCAAGTAAACGATTGAGGGTGTCATAGTTATAACCGGTGCTGCTTCCATTGGGTCGTATGAGTTTTTTAATTAGTGGTGATTTGGCATCCTCATATTCATAGGTGAATTCCTCCGTGCCTACCTGAATCTTCTTCAGACGACCGAGAGTGTCATAAACATACGTCCTGGTCCGGCCATTTTGAAGCTGGACACTGGTAATCCTGTCAAGATCATCATAGCTGTAAGTCAGGGTGTCATTCTCCCAGGGGCCATCGACGGTCTCAATACGGGAAGCGCTGTCATAGGTAAAGACCGTTATTCCTGAACCATCTTCCACCTGGGTCAGGCGATCAAAAGTATCGTAGGTGTAGAAAACATCGTGCGTTGCATTATCACTGTAATCAACAGTAAGGAGATTGCCATTCTCATCGTAATAATAGGTTGTTATTTGACCGCGACTATTGGTTACCTTATGCAATAAACCGGTATTGTAGTAGCTATAGGTTAATGATTTACCATCGGCGTAGGTGCGCTTGATCAATCGGTTACCGCTGTCATAGTCAAAGAGGGTACTATTGCTGTTGGGGTCAACAAAGGCGATGACATTGCCATTGGCATCGCGCTTGAACCCGGATACACCTTCCTCTGGGTTGATGGAGGAGGCCAGTTCCTTTCCCTGGTTATAGTTGAGACGTGATTTTCGCCCTGCCCGGTCTATGGTTGCCGTTTGCAGATTGGGTGAATGAGGCGAATTATATTCATAGATCTCTGTTTTGCCATCCGGGTAGGTAACAGTGGTAAGATGATTTAAATTATCATAACCATAGCTCAGCAGGAGGCCGGTTGCGTCAAGGCTGGTTTTTGTTCTGCCGATGTTGTCATAGGTAAGAGTGGATATTACTTCACCGGCAATGCTGACCTGGCTGAGACGTTGATCACTGTTATAGGACAGTAATGTCTCTCTATTCAGTGGATCGGTAATTTTTTTAAGCTGACCGAAAGTATTATATTCATACAAGGTGGTCTTGCCATTTCTAT
>JAAELB010000361.1 GCA_024227155.1 Desulfobulbaceae bacterium | reverse complement strand
GGAGAAAAGGGGGCTGGCCGAGGGGAATCTGGTTGAGCAAAACAAGGGCCGGACACAGAGCCGGGCAACCTTTGTAAAGTGCGTTTGATCGGATACGGCAGGTGTCATGCAAGTTAAAACGTCTGCGCGTCATTACCTGAGTCAGGAGCCCAGTGCGGTAGTTCCGCATGCTTGGGGGCTGTACGGGGGGTGCCGGGTAACGGGCATTCCTACCGTGACACGTTTTGTCAGTGGGTTGAAAACGTGGTCTGTCCCCTAATTCTTCCTAATTCTCCTAATTCTTCTAAAAACAGATTTCAGCAGTCTTTTCCTTTGACGATCATTATAACATTAGGGGACAAAGTAAATAGTAAAAAGGGCATTCCCAAAATTTGAGAATGCCCTTTAACGCCATTTAGTGCCTTACTTCAGAGAGCCTGCAATAAAAAACAGGTAGCGCAGACTCCGAGTAATCTGGAGACTGTATTGAAATTAAGAACTTAAAGTAACCGGCAGATAGCGAGAGCCGCGATACCTTCGAGGCACTTATCCCCCTCAGGTAAGCGGTAGACTCCGAGGAGGAACTGAACTGAGTGCCCCCTGTGGGGTGTTAGCCACTTAAATGAAGTGGAGTATGCTTACTTATCCCTTAAAGTAACGCTTGAGTAAGCCAGCAAATGCCATTCCGTGGCGTGCTTCGTCTTTGCACATCTCATGAACGGTATCATGAATTGCATCGTAACCAAGTTCTTTTGCTTTGGTTGCAATAGCTTTTTTACCTGCACAAGCACCATTTTCAGCAGCAACACGTGCTTTGAGGTTTGCCTCTGTATCATTTTCAACTACTTCACCGATCAGCTCAGCAAATTTCGCAGCATGCTCTGCTTCTTCCCAAGCAATTCTTTTGTAAGCTTCAGCGATTTCAGGATATCCTTCACGATCTGCCATACGACTCATTGCAAGGTACATACCTACTTCAGTACACTCCCCATTAAAATTTGCTTTTAATCCTTCCATGATTTCTGAATCACAACCTTGTGCTACTCCAACAACATGTTGGTCAGCCCATGCAAGGGAATCCCCGAGCATTTCAGTGAATTTGCTAGCAACTGCCCCACAATGAGGACATTTTTCAGGAGCATTATCACCTTCGTGGCTATAGCCGCACATGGTACAAGTAAATTTTTTCATTATTTTCTCCAATGTTGATATTAGTAATGTTTCCTTGACAGTAATGATTATTATTCCAAAACTGATATTAAGTCAACAAAAAAGTACACAAACTTATCTCAAGGCATCATTATTTAACCTTAGTGAATCGTAGCGATACGATAAAAGGTATCTCTGAACAGAGCATAAAATGTCAAAATTGTAAGATCATTTAACTATTGTAAATAGGATGAGAATTAAAAAAAACATGACTGACGATAAAATTCGCAATGTTGAATCTATGATAAAAGATACCGATAACTACCCATTGATCACTGACATTAAAAGCAATTTGAAATAGGCAGAACAACTATGTAACATATCTGGAAACAACTTAATGCTTGGTTGCTCATCATCGGTTAATATTGCCAATGAATTTCCTCTAACTTTCTAATGATGCTTGTTGGTAATCCGTTAAGCGGAGAAAAAATGACACTCATCGCAAAAACGCCTACCCTACCTTACTATGAATGAAAAACCTACATATGAAGAGCTTGAGCAACAAGTTCTGAAATTGAAAGGTAATGAGTCTGAGCTCAGACAGACTGAAGAGGCACTGCGAGCGAGCGAGGGGAAATATCGTTTATTTGCTGAATCAATGGATGACGTCATCTGTCTTCTAGATAATGAGCGCTGTGTGGTTCAGGCAAATTCAGCATTCTATAAATCAATGGGAGTGACACCTGATCAAGCCATAGGACGACACATCGTTGACATTATCCATCCCCAAGGAGAAGAGAATCCCTGTCCGGTTTGTCTTGCCCAGGAAGAAAATCGTGATTTTGTCATGACCATGGAAGCTGATGCTTCCAGCAATCCTGCTGGAAGACCGATTGAGATCACAGTGAAAATAGTACGCAATGAGGATGGAACATCATCCGGTATTTTGATGAACTTGCGTGACCTGACAACTTCTCGTGCAGCTGAACACAAATTGTTGGATAGTGAGAAAAAGTTAGTCACCCTCCTTAATGCAATGACCGAGATAGCATTTCTTGCCGAATCTGATGGAACTTTGCTTGCGAGCAACAAAGCCCTGGCAAAAAGTCTGGGTGTGAAAAAAGAAGAGCTTGTCAATCGCTCTTTGTATGATTTTTTTTCCAAGGAAGATGCCGAAAAGAAAAAGCTCATGTTACAAAAAATAATCGAATCCAAAAATTCTTTTCAATGGAAAGATGACCATGCAGGAAAATATTTTGACAACTCTGTTTATCCCATTTTTGATGACAAAGGAGATGTAAAACAAATAGCTGTACTTGCCAGGGACATTACTGCAAAAGTGAAGGCAGAGGAGACGCTCAGCAAATATGAATATATCATATCTTCAACCAAAGATCACATGTCGTTTCTCAATAAGGACTATATATATACTGCAGTGAACGAAGCATATTTACAGGCTCACCAGAAAGAACGTTCGCAAATTATAGGCCACACTGTGGCAGACATCTTAGGTGATGATATTTTTGAGCAGTTTGTGAAGGAAAAGCTGGATCGCTGCCTTACCGGCGAAGAAATTCATTACCATGACTGGTTTGATTTTTCAGGGCTGGGTCGGCGTTATATGGACGTGGCCTATCACCCCTACACTGGATCAGGTGGAATAATCTCCGGAGTGGTAGTGAGTGCACATGATATTACCGAGCGTAAGCAGGCTGAAAATAAGCTTACTCAAAAAACCATGTATCTGGATAATATCCTTCGTAGCGCTACCGAGTATGCTATTGCCACCACCGACCTGGATCTTTGTATTACATACTATAACCCGCTGGCAGAAAAATTCTTCGGGTACACAGCAGAAGAAGTTATCGGTAAAACTGTTCAGGAGATGCACACCAGAGAACAAGTTGACTATAAGCGCTTTGACAAGGCTATAGAAACTGTTCGCACCCAAGGAGAATATTGTTACAGGGTTGAACAAAAAAATAAAAACGAAACACATTATCTCGATACGCGTATATCCGGCATCTATGATATCGCCCGCAATCTGGTGGGTTTTGCACTCTTTAGCCACGATGTTACTAGGCAGATAAAAGTGGAGCAAACATTAAAATATAGCCAGCTCCAACTTGAAGCTGTGCTTAATAATATTGATACCTTAGTTTATATTGCAGATATGGACTCACATGAAATACTTTATGTGAACAACCACATGAAAAAACTTTTTGGAAAGGACCTGACTGGTACTATCTGTTGGAGATCCCTTCATGAAGGTAAGAATGGGCCATGTGATTTCTGCACAAATGATAAATTGCTAGATGCCAATGGTAATCCAAAAGAACCTTATATTTGGGAAATTTATAATCAAATACTTAATAAATGGTACCAACTGCACGATCAAGCAATTCACTGGACAGATGGAAGGCTTGTGCGCATGGAAATTGCGATTGATATTACAGAACGTAAAATTGCAGAGGTAGAAATTCAGCAGCGTGAACACTACCTGAGTGCACTGAATAGTGTAGCACGAATACTTCTCGTTCCAACAGGCGAAATACCGTTTCAAGAAGTTGTTGATCGAATCGGTTTAGCTTCCACTGCCAGTCGAACGTATATTTTCATCAACCATTTAAGTTCAGACAATAAGCTGTTGGCAAGCCACAAAGCTGAGTGGTGTACAAAAGGGATAACACCCGAGATTAGTAACCCGATCTTGCAAAATCTCTCTTATGATGAGTTGTTGCCTCACCTTAAGGAGACACTCCAGCGGGGTGATGTTTTCAAAGGCTGTGTGGCTGATTTGCCTGATAATGAACGTAAGATTTTTGAATCGCTGGGTATTGTGGCAATTTTGGCTATTCCGATCATGATCAATAATGAGTTGATTGGCTTCATTGGCTTTGATAATTGTGTATCCGAAAGTATGTGGAATTCAACCGAACAGACTTTTTTATCCATGGTAGCTGGTAACCTTGCTCAGGCAATCCAACGAATACGTACGGAAAATATAATCCAGGATTCACTTGATGAAAAGGTAGTGCTGCTCAGGGAAATACATCATCGCGTTAAGAACAATATGCAGGTTATTGTGAGTCTGTTGAGGATGCATGGAAGAAGAATTAATGATAAAAACTTAGTCAAGATTTTTGAGGAGTGCAGAGATCGTATTAATGCCATGTCCCTGATTCATGAGTCCCTGTATCAGTCAGATGATCTGGCCAGAATAGATTTTGAAATCTATCTTAAAAAACTTTGCCGGAACCTGAGCCAGGCGTACGGGGCTCCAGACAAAGGAATTGCATTGACAGTGAAACAATGTGATGTGACGTTGGATATGGACCAGGGCATTGCAATAGGGATGGTGATTGCTGAACTGATTTCCAATGCATTTGAACATGCGTTTCCCCTGGGCAAAGGAGGAACAGTGGAGATCAATCTATCTGAACTTGATGAAAAGAATGTTCAACTGATTTTCAGGGATAACGGGAAAGGCATGCCGCCGGAGATAGATATTATGAACCCACCATCACTTGGGTTGCAATTGGCTGTTGCCGCAGTAACGATGGAACTGGGCGGAAGTATAAAGGTGGAGCAGGACAAAGGTGCACGATTTACTATCTGTTTTAAATACAAAAGGAAATGATAAAAGGGGGAATTCATGGAATCTACAAAGATTATGGTTGTTGAAGATAACACCACAGTAGCAGCCGATTGTCGTGAATGCCTTATAAATCTTGGTTACAACGTTACATCAATCCAGGCTTCGGGTGAAGAGGCAATTATAAAAGCACAGACGGAACTGCCCGATGCAGTTTTGATGGATATCCATCTGCGCGACAAGATGGATGGGATTAAAGCGGCAGAAAATATCTATAATCGTTTTGAAATTCCGGTTGTGTTCCTTTCCGCTTATGGTGACCGCAAACTGCTCAAACGGGCAAAAAAAGTCGGCTCCTTTGGGTATCTCATCAAACCTTTTGAAGAACGTGAACTATACGCCACTCTTGAAATGGCGATTTATAAAGCAAAATCTGAGAAAAAACACAAACAGATGGAATCACAGATTCAGCTGTTACAAAAAATGGAGTCGATCGGCACTCTTGCTGGTGGTCTTGCCCATGATTTCAATAATCTTTTGTATATGATCCTCGGCAATATTAATTTGGCAGAAGATAACTTACAATACGGTGATCCTGCATTTAAAAACCTGAAAAAAGCAGAAAAAGCATGCCTGCGGGCACATGAACTTACAAAAAAACTGATTACTTTTTCAAAAGGTGGTTGCCCGGTTAAAGAAAAAACCTATATTGACGAGTTGGTAAGAGATGTGGTTATTGCTACATTGCAAGAAAGTGCTATTCAGTCAGAATTTTCTATTCCCAATGATATCATACAAATAGAAATCGATACCAACCAGATAAAACAGGTTGTCACTAACATAGTTGTCAATGCTAAAGAGGCAATGAACGATAAAGGATTGTTTAAAGTATATTATGATAGTGTTGATATCACAATAGAAGATAACCTCACATTGACCCCTGGGAAATATGTTAAATTATCATTTAAGGATCAGGGAACCGGGATGTCAAAACAAAATCTCAATAAAATATTTGACCCCTATTTTTCAACAAAAGAGATGGGTGCTCAAAAAGCCCAGGGACTAGGACTTGCAATCTGCCATTCAATTATTACCCGCCATAATGGTTTAATCACAGTGAAATCTGAGCCGGAAAAAGGTTCTGCTTTTACAATTTATCTGCCGGCGTCTACTTCCAAAGTAGTCTGATTAAAAATAAGCCGATTTAAAAGCAAGTGGTAAAACCATCTGTTTGTCTCAGTTGGTTGAAACACATCTGAAGTATTTTTAACAGTAATGTGGAATAAAATACCAGAGGAAAACCATTGCCAATGTTAATAAGAGAGGATACGAATGTAATTGAGGTGTTTCCCTAACCCGATTAGATCGGAACTTTATAAAATGCTTGGATAAGTGCTTTGGGAATTACTTAAGTTTTTAATTTTAATACAGTCTCCAGCTTTCTTGTTTTTCTCTGCCTGTTGTGAATATCACGATTTTATTCTGTCAGTGAAAGGCTTAAGGCTGTACTATTACCCAATGGCACCCCTAACACCAGCTCCAAGAACTCCGTCATTTGGGAGGTCGGTTGCGGCAGAACCAGTTGAAAAAACATAGTTGTTAAAGCCGGTCCATGGACTAGCAAGTAGATAGCGTCTACAAAGTCGGTAGAATCGAGAAAGCCAGCAACCGTCGCCCATTTCACTACTTGGAGCTCATAAGTCAGAGTTTTTGTAAGTGTGAATCGCTACAACAACAGATCAGCCTTTGCCGATCATTTCTTTTGCTTTCTCAACTGGATTACCCAAAGGTTTGTTTATAAAAGTCGTTAATGGGTAGTTGTTCGTAAGAATCTGTACTTCCGGGATAAATTCGGCATGTCCACTGTAGAATATGAATGGAACCTTACTTCTTTTCTCTGCTTTAAATTGCTTGAAGAGGTCCAAACCATTTAATACAGGCATGTTGATATCACATACGATACAGTCATAATCATCATTATTTATTAAAAAATCATAAGCTTCTGTTGGCAAAGTGAAACAAAGCACTTCAAAACCGGAGAATTCAAATAGTCCAGAAAGAATTTCTAAAATTTCTGGTACATCATCAATAATTATTACTTTGGGCGCCATGGCATTTTCCAATAGAGTAAGGTGTTTTTATGATAAATGCAGTATTTGCTGCTTCCTCATTTAGATGGACATCTCCCCCAATTTGATTTAACAAAGTTTTGCATAACCCTAGTCCTAATCCTGTACCTGCACCAATGTCTTTTGTTGTGTAAAAAGGTTCAAAAATTCTATCAGCAACTTCTTTATCAATACCTGTCCCACTATCTGTCACAGATATTGAAACCTTATCCCCCATAATAGAGGAATCAATTTGTATCCACTTAATATCTTGGTGAGAAATAGCATCAATTGAATTTCTTAGCAAATTTTTAATCACCCTCTCAAAAACTAATCTATTAATTTCCAAATTAGGATTTTGATATTTTATTTCAACAGAAATGTTAAAATG
>JAAELB010000360.1 GCA_024227155.1 Desulfobulbaceae bacterium | reverse complement strand
GAACTCAGTCGCAATTGCAGATTGAAAGGTTTTACTTGCTTTCATGGTCGCCCTCCTTTTGTCCGTTGTGGGGTATTGGTAGATTGAGGGCAACTCCGCGTAGGTCCTCAGTGTTGAGCCTGATATAAGCAGCTGTACTTTCAACTGATTTGTGACCCAAAATGTCCCCAATGGTCTTCAACGGTAGTCCACAGCGGAGCAGGTGAAGGGCATAGGAGTGTCGCAAGCAATGGGCTCCTTTGAAAGGGATATCAAGTCCGCTCTTTTGGGACCAAGTCTGGAAAGCGGAGGTTACGGCTGTTGATTTTAAAGGGCCCGCTGGGGCTCTCAAGCGAAGAAAAAGCTGCCTGTAGCGGCTATCTCGAGGTACTTCTTTGAGATATGCATAGATCACTGAGCCAATTTCATTGGTTAGAGGTAAACTCAAGGGGGTAGCAGTCTTTGTTTGATGAATCTGAATATATTTGGCTCGCCATTTTATATCTTCAAGCTTGAGGGTTACGATATCACAGGCTCGCAAACCGTAGGTTGTCATTAGGGAAAACATAGCGTAATCTCTCTTTCCAATGGCTATGCTTCGGTTAATGGAGTGGAGAAATGCTTGAACCGTTGCCCATGGTAAAGCTCGGGGGAGTTTTTCCTGCCGGTAGACGCGCGGGGTATCAATCTGCTGGTCTAAGCCGGAAGGAATAAGGCCTCCGGCAGCAGAAAATCTGAGGAAGTTCCTAAGAACCGAGGTGACTTTCTGAAGGGCGACCCGGCCCATTCTTGTTCCCTCCTGTCGAATAAAACCCTCTATATCTGTTAAACTCACGAATCTTAAATGATTATGATCCTCCTCAAAGTTCAACCAATCGAGAAACTTAGAGGCAATATAGACTTGTCGCTGGATCGTAGAAGAGACGTAGCCGTGATCATTTTCCAGATGGCCCTTAAATGCGGTTAAGTGGATAGCTTTGGGACTTAATTCAGGAGCGGCAGAAGGCTTTAGCAGAGCGTGTTCTGTCAAAAATCTTGCCAGTACCCGGACGCTACCCTCCTCTTTGGGGAATTTGCGACGAAACAGTCGATAGCATCCATGTAAATCATTTTCACTGATGTCCTCAGCTCGCTGAAAACCGTGGTCTTGTAAAAAAATATCAATATGAGCCGCCATGCGTAACTCATATCGACTTGACCGGCGCGTATACTGTTGCTCATTTAGCCAACCAGCATACGAATCAATGATAGGGCCTAAAACCGGTAGTGACAAATATCGTTTAAAACCCTTCGGAAATAGTTGGGTAATCATCAGAGCCTCCTTGCTGTATGATCATAGATGCCGGAATTAGCATCCACTCTGATTATACCTAACTAATGTTGAGTTAAAGCTTTCCTGGTGTTGAATTTAAATGCTTCACAGTAATTAACTCCACATAAATAGCAGCTTAACATAAATCATAAATCAAGATTTTGAGAGCTGTCCGACGCCTGTTACGGAAAACAAATACTGCTCCGGTAATAGGGTTTGTTTTTAAAATGCTGCGGCAAAGCCCACAAAGCCCATCAATACCTTTCCGGAAGTCGGCAGCTTCTAT
>JAAELB010000359.1 GCA_024227155.1 Desulfobulbaceae bacterium | reverse complement strand
AGAGATGAATTCATTTTTACTGAAGAATCATAACGCGTCAACCCTCTGGCGTGATAGGCACCATGGCTAAGAAGAACTCCTGTCTTTTTATGATTAGATCTCATGTACTTCAGACAAAAGTCAACATCCTCTTGGCCATAAAAATAATCCTCGTCAAAACCTCCAACCAAAAGAAAGTCGCTTTTTGTTAACGCCATCATCGCTGCTGTTACCGCAGGCGTTTCAAAGAAATCTGGTTCATCACTCCAAAATGTGGACTGACGTGTTTCGTATGCTTCAACAATGTTTTCCCGGTGACAGTCGCGGAAGTGGACTCCCAAATGTTGAACGACGCCCAGAGATTTCGATATTTCAACTGGCAACCCCTGGGGCATATCCCACAATTTTATTCCAACTACACCAAAATCTGAATGTAAAGCAGTTCTGGCCATTGCCGAAATTGCATCGTCGACAATGATCATGTCGTTGTTCATAAAAACAAGGATATCTCCCTGTGTTTTTTGCGCTGCAAAATTGTTACTACTGCTGAAACTATAATTTTTCCCCCTAAAATAACTTTTAAGGTTCTGGAGTTTAGAATGTTTGAGGAATTCAACTGATCCGTCTGTAGAGCCATGATCAATCACAATTACCTCAAAATCGCAACCAGTGTGCTCATAGATGGACTCTAAACAACGCTGTAAAACATTCAGCCCATTTAAATTGAGAATGATGATGCTGACAGAAAAGGAATCAGCTGCTTTGTTCAGTTTATGATTGAAAGAATAACAATTCCTCTGCAAAAGTTCTTTGGCCTTTTCATTGACATTTTTGAAATGCTGACCTTTGAGAAGACAAGGTAATTTTTTTGTTAAACTCTTTTTGCTATCCTTTTCATGCATTACATGACTAATTGGGGACACTGAAATCTCAGAATGACCTGAAAAGTCAAGATACTCAGTCATTTCTGCACTATATCCAACAAACCCTTCTCCTCCGCGTTCCTTTTTAATATCGTCTCTATATCGAGAAGTATTAACAATATGTAGAGGGGAATCGTTTAAGTTTACCTTTAAAAATATTCGCTTGTTCTTATCTTTAGCATAAATCGCCCAACCAGATGCAAATTTTAAATTCGCTTCTTCCAACCTCACCACGCAAAAACTATTACTATCACCTTCGGATGTATCATTTATAGAGGAAGCATCACTAACTCTTTTTAAAAAAGCTGTTTTTTCTGCTGATAGTAGATCCCAAAATGCAACAAGGAATTTATCTATGAAAACTTCCTGGTTGCTACTATCCTTGTCAGATTCTTCTATGGAATTTTGTAGTTGCCTTAATTGGGCCCGATTTAAATGGCTTCTTCCACGTGGTTTTTCTCCAATTATTTCTCCACCAAACTGTTGTTGCAATATCATGTTAGATATTGTGATACTGTCTATGTCTTTAGCAAGATCCAGAGTAAAACGCTTTAACCCCGTATTTTCCTGGTCCAAATCTTGTTTTTTTTCAAGGTAGTCTCTAATATCTTGAGGCATTTCTACCGAAGGATTAAGCTGCCTCTCATCGATATCTACTAAAACCTTGGCCCCACAAATGAGCTTATAGAGCATCGCAAAGAAAATGCCTGATACACTTGGCTCAAATAAATGGACAATATCAAATGGGTTTGCCACTACCTTTTGTATGGCTTGCTTGAGGAAAATGTTCTCATTTTGTGCAAAGAGATTTCTTATACTGAAGGTGCTCTTGCTGTTAGACAACCACGATGAAGTATTGAATTGTGAGAACTCTTCATTCACAATGTGTACTTCAGTAAAATTACCATAGAGTTTGGAGAAGGTATCTAACCTGCCCGAGGTAACAGCAGGATCAGATCCGATCAGTGCTACAAATAAACGATCTTTGGAATTTAGCAGATTTTTGTATCTTCTCCATGCCAACACTATTTTGAAAGTAACTATTTCTTTTAGTTGAGGCATACCCTGATAGGCTAGCAGATAGAGACCAATAGCAGCTGGATATTTTTTTTCACGAAATTCCTTATTTCCTTCCTCTAAATAGGATGTCTGTTGTTTCGTAGCTATCGGTTCAGAAGTCATTAATCACATACCTTTTCATGAGAGTACTTTACATCAGGTGAAAGCGAAAAGTTTTCCACATCAGGTTAATTATTCGATTTTAGAATATCATTTGTCTTTCAGCAAAGCTATCTAATAGGAAGTTAAGAGTGGTCCATTGACAGTCTACGTCTTTGCTCTGGTAAATCGCCTATAAGTTGAAAATAACTCATCAAATATGTACCTATCCAATGCATCAACATCAGTACTAAGAGGTTTATTCTCATTTTTCTTCACGACTTGGCTCAATCGCGGCACATTAGCAGCAAAGGAGAGTTCACGCCGAAAAAAATCAAATTCATTCTGACAAAGACTTTGGGCAGTATCTTCGTTATCCAGTACTCTGGTTAATTGCTCTGCCAAATTGTCCTGATTGATTGGCAGTAAGGCACCGGCTTTAAAGGCATCAGCAAGGGCTGGAGTTACAGTAGCCAGAACAGGCAAACCACTTGCTAATGCATCTGAGAGTTTGGCCGGAGTCTGAAAACGCGCGGCAGTGGATTGGAATTCCTGCAGAAGCACACAGACATCACCGATTGAGATAATTTCAGGTACGTCAGTGATAGGCTTATTACCGATAAAAATGTAATTAACACCAGTAATGGCTTGAAGCTGTGCCTTAAGGCTTTCATCCGGAAAATCTCCAACAATGGCAAAGACGATATCTCGTCTGTTGAGCCTGGCAATAGCCTGGGCCGTTTCAACCAGCCCCTTATGGGAACGTGGAGTACCTAAAAAGAGAATGACTTTTGTATCAGGTGCAATACCAAATCGAGTCCGGATGGCTTGCCTTTGTTGGGGTGAGTGTTGAAAATAGGCTTCGTTACGGGCGTGACAGACAATTTGCCCGCCGTAACGTTGCTGGAGGGCATGATTTGCAACGGTACGGCCATCAAACATATGTATGAGACCGACAGCCAAACGAGTCCAATCTTTTCCGTGTAAATTTCTGAGTTCAGGAAGTTTGCCGTATTGATTGATATAATTATCGATTGAAAGTGGTGTTTCTGCATCAACAAAAGCAAGTTCTTCATCGTCAATATCTATGAGCACCTTAGCACCCCAAATTAATTTGTACAAAATGCCGAAAAAAATATTTGCAATACGAGGCTTTGATAAATGAAGAATATCATAGGGACGTTCAGCTACGAATTCAATGGCTTGTTCAATAAACTTGCTCTCATCTTCAACGATGAAGACATGTTTGGCAATGGAGGTATCCCGAATAGGTTCCCAGATATCTCGACCGTGACACGGAAAAATGCTGCCTATAATTTCGGCATGAGCGAAATTATCGTAAAGAGATGCCAAGGTATAAACCCGTCCGGCGGCATTGTGAGCGAGATCCCAGCCGCACACGCCGACATTGGTTTTTAGAACTTCCTCACGGCTTAAACGATATTTTCCTCTGGCAATAGACAAGTTGGTTGCAAGGTATTTTGGAAAGTCAGAATTTTGAGCAACAACCTTAGCGTATAAGGTAATGGCTTTGCTGTAGTCACCATTTCGCAGGGCCTCGTTACCTTGGACAAACAATGTTTGCGCAGAATTTTCGTTTGATTGCGTAATTAGCTTACTCATTTTGAAAAATTAAGGTGAATATCATTAAGACTGACAGTCTCCCCCTCTATTTGTTGTACTAATTTTTCGAACTATCGATAATGAGAAGGCAATGCTTCAATTTCTCTTGAACCATACAAAACTGACGTAATAACATTTCGTTATCTTCGCGTATTTTTTTTAAAATTGTATGGAAATAAAATTGTTTTAACCGTGAAATAATAGTGAGATCGGATTCTCCCTGATGAGGAATATTTCCCTCTTTTACTCGTTCTTTTGAGGCTGTGTTTTGTGAAACAATTGATTTTACCGCCTTAAAAATTCCATCGGCATCCGCTTTATCTACTACAATTCCATTTCCATCATGCACATCTGTAAGCCCCAGGTTCGTCCGAGGTAAAACAACAAACCGTCCCATGGCAAAATATTCCGGGAGTTTGGAGGGTACACGCTCATCGTTGAACGGTCCTGGTAATCCTGGCTGGACAAGGATGTCTGCTGCCGCCAGGATCTCCGGTATCTGGGTTCGTTCAACCAGACCCAGGTGCTTGACATGCTGTACATCCCACTTTTCAATCCCAAGGCCTTTCTTGTCCAGCCCTGTACGCAGCAGTGTGGCAGGACAGCCCTCGTCATTTAACCGGGTCAAAGCTTTGTACAATTCAAGGACCTCATCTTTGTTACCATCGTGGACATTGCCGGTGTAAGCAAGTACCACATTTCCTTCAGGGATATCCAGCTCTTTACGCAGATCCGTGTTCAGAGGCCGGGGATAGAACAAGCGCTCATCCACTGGCGCAGGCAGCACCATGATAGGGACATTTCGGGTATTAAACCGGTTCAAGGTCTTGATGATGAGGGTCAGACCGTCGGCTTTGTCGAGAAAAGAGCGGCCTTTGCGGGGGTGGTACCGTGCGCTGTCTGAAGGGATCAGTTTGTTCAGGTCTGCATCCGGCCACTGGTTTAGTTCAGAAAACTGCTTTCTAATGGTAACTTCCGTGAGATATTCCTCATTGTCCTCCAGATGAATGATTAATGGACAGTTGTGACGAGTCAGAAGGGTTTCACAAACCTTGCGCACATTCTCCCTCGGGGTCCAGGCATGAATGATATCAAAGGGAAAGGAAAAATCAGGTGACAGCGCAGATGTGTACGAAAACACGGAAGTATCAGCCGGGGCATCTGTCTGGCTGAGGGTATTGTCAGGGACAACAAAAGCGCAGGAAACACCCTGGGTTCTGAGCCGTCTAGCATGGAGCTGAGCATGCAGGCCGCTGTTGCTGTCAAAAAAACCATATAACACAAACAGAATATTAAGGTGTTTATCAACAAACTTACTCTCGTTTTTTTCAGGAATGTTTCTTTTTGCGCATTTATTTAATGATAGATTAAGATTAAAGCGCGCGATCGACTCTAGCTCAGGATGTTTATATATTAAATTTTCGTAATATTGTGCTGCAAGATCATAGTTTTTTTGTCTGAATGCCTCATTCGCTTGTTGTAATAATGTGAGATTATTTTTATTCATTGGCGTCCTGTATCCATTCACTAGGCTTTTGGCTGTTTTCCTGAAGAGGTGGGAATCTCTTTCTACAATTAATTGGATATGTAATTGAGAGGAATAATGTCTGTCACATTTTTATAAAAATTTCATTTAATTTTAAAGTTATTGTTCTCGCAAAAAAAAACCTTAATCTGTTCAATTTGTGCTTCAACCCGGGGCATTTTTTCCTGCAATACAACCTGCGTCTTCTCTTCCAGCTTCGCCAGCGTTTGCTTCATTGTCTCGATATCGCGGCCAAGATCTTCTTTAGCCCTTGCCTTATTCTGAGTCAATTTCACGAGCTGTTTTTGATGCTCCCTTGCTAGCTCGTCCTTTTCCTGCTTGAGCGTCTCGCATTGTAAATATTGTTGCTCAAACTCTTCCTGCACTTTTAAAAGTTGTTGTAGGACTAACTCTTTTTCTTCTTCTTTTTGGGTTTGGTTCAGGGTCAATTGTTTAATTAACTCCAGTCGCTCTTCTGTTAATTTTGCCAGTTCGTTTGTCTGTCCTTCCAGTTCTTCCTTTGCCTGTTCGGTTGTTTGATATTTAGTATATAAGCTTTCAAGCTCTTTTTGCGTCTTAATTAACTGATCTTGAAGTAATTCGTTTTGATCTTCTTCTTGCTCCCTGGCTATGTTGAGTTCCTTTATTTTACTCGCCTGTTCTTCTCGTTCTCGTGATATGCTAGCCAGTTGCCTGTCCACCTCGGCACGGCGCTCTTGGAATCCGGTTTTCTGCTTTGCATTGTGTTGGCGAACATGCTTGGCCTCGTTACGTAACCGATCTGTCTTTCGTAACTCAGATTCACTGAATGTGATCTCCGTCGACAAGATATCCAGGATTGCTTCAGCTTCAATGACATCGCCAGCCTCATGAAGCCTGAATGCCAACCATTTCAATCTGAAAGGCTGAGGATCAATCTCATATGCACGACGCGCTGCATCGGCTGCAGCGGCACGGTCGCTTTTCATCACATGCCGGGCTAAGGCTGTATACCCGTTTGCCTGTATGGCAGGCGATGGGCTGACCCTGGAAAACATTTTTTCAACTGCTGTAAATCCTCCATCACTATATACTGCTATCACCTTGTCAAACCCTTTTCCGCCAAGAGTTTTTGGAGGGGTTTTCCTGCTCGACTCCCGCCAGATCTTTGTAACCTTACTGGGAACTGCAATGAAGTTTCCAGGAGAGTCTACACCCTGTATAAGAACATTTCCCAGCTTTACATTCAGTGAGTTGTCGGATTCAAGTTGGTGGACTTTCCGTAATACGGCAACCTGAGCTTGTAAGCGTTGAACCTCAGCCAGT
>JAAELB010000358.1 GCA_024227155.1 Desulfobulbaceae bacterium | reverse complement strand
CCCCACGGAGCTCGAAATTACACCAGGTGAATTTATGGAGGTCAATATCACTGGAAATGACCTCTTCATGGGCATCTCTAACTCCGTTATGCAGGCTCCAAGCCTACTTCCTACTGGTGGTTACCCTGTCGATACGGGTAGAATGGATATCTTTGGCGTACTCACCCAAACAGAAGAATCCCTAAGAGCCAACAATATTGACGATCCCTTACTGCCAGGTGGTGGTTTGCAGGCAAACATGGACGACCTTGAAACCGCCGCAGACCAGAATAGAAGACTACGCAGTCGCCTTGGGAACAAAGCTCGTCGCGTCGATACTGCAATTTTACATCAGGAAGATGTAAAAATTGATCTAGAACAGATACTCTCCAGATATCAAGATGCCGATGCCATTGAGACCTTCAATGATATAGTTCAGCAGGAAACTGCCTTTCAAGCAGCTCTCAATGTTACTGCCAAGGTATCCCAGGTCTCCATTCTCGACTATTTTTAAATATTTCCTGCAGATACTATTCGTTTGACATCAAGTTAATTTGACAATAAGATACACTTTTTGATACAAACAAAGAATGGATGGAGGCATTTACTGTAATAGAGTGGATGCAGGACTCCACCTACAGTAATAGCGTGCAAATAATTCTTGGAGT
>JAAELB010000357.1 GCA_024227155.1 Desulfobulbaceae bacterium | reverse complement strand
TGTACCGCATGAAACTTGCTGAGTACAGAGAAAACTACAGAAGAAGCATAATAAAAAGTGCGCTGCAAATATATGAGCAAAAGCAGAAAGATGAGGAAGAGGGACTCAGACCAATCTTCAGACCTAAGAACTGGAAAAGAAAGGAGAGAGACAAGGCCAAAAGAAGCAAACGGACGGAATGGGCCACAAGAAAAGGACACACAGCACCAATCTTCGTTCCTGCAACCCCAGGGGGGGGGAGGGCTTGCTAAAAGAATGAGAGTGATAGCAGACAAAGAGGCCGCAGAAGGTATTCACTTCAACATTGTTGAAATGAGCGGAAGGAGGCTGAAGACAGAGTTACAAAAATCCAATCCCACTGCTACACCTGGATGCCGAAAGGAAGGATGCATAGCCTGCAAAGAAGGAGCAGGGAAAGGAGGCAACTGCCTAAGGAGCAATGTCAATTACGAAATTGAATGCAAACTTTGCCCGGAAAGAAACAGACAAGCCTACATCGGGGAAACGTCCCGGAATCTGTACACACGTGCACAGGAGCACATGAACAACAAAGACGAGGAAAGCTTTATGAACAAACATATGAGAGAGTGCCATCCAGGCGAAGAAAGGGATTTCACAGCAAAAGTGACCCATACAAGTAAAGACTGCCTCACAAGGCAAATCATGGAGGGAGTAGCTATCACAAGGTCAGAGAAAACCCTCATGAACACAAAAACTGAGTGGTTTCAACCCCCCCTGTTTATGATCCAGAGTGAGGTAGTAAGAAAGTAAATATTAAGACACTAATGATAGTTGCATGATGGTAGAATTGAACCGACGGCAGGAGCAGGAAGGGCTACGCACGCTGCAATATTTCTTTCCTTTTTGAAAATCTTCTTTTTGATAAATGGCCAATTTTCATTTTGGGTTTTTCGTTGTTTTTTCTGATCAACAGAATTTGCCAATCTGATGGGATGAGGGAGTCATTTGCAGTACGTGCGCGTCGTGCTCCTGCCGTCGGGAGGAACAAGATTTGCTGAATTATATTAAGGATAAAGATAAAAATCCAGAAATAGAGAAAAAGCTAAAGTACATTCCTCCTGCTAAAGCTGCA
>JAAELB010000356.1 GCA_024227155.1 Desulfobulbaceae bacterium | reverse complement strand
TGCCCTGGTGTGGCAACCGCCTGCGTTGCTGGCTTTGCTGGTGGTTGCTTGGATGTTGGTGGGTGCTTGTATTTTTGTGCCGACACTGGCGGTGCCTTCGTGTGCTTCGGGGATGGTGTGTGTGGTTTTGGCGTGGTTGCCTGCTCAGATTGCTGAAGGAAACCGTGGCTCAAGGCCACTGTGCCCGGTGATGGCACCTGGGCAAGAGGCACTGCCTGTGATAGCTCAAGTGACGCGAGTGCGGGCGTCGATTCCGGGATCGGACTCAGTCCGGGTGTCGACTGCGGGAGCGGCCTCGGCGGCGGCACCTTCGGAGGAACCTGTGACACCTTTTCGAGTCCGATTGCCAGTGCCGCCAATGACAATGTCGGGGGCGGTGCCTTTGTCGGTTTCGGGAGCGGTGGTTGTGGTGGCTCAAGGCCACTGTGGCCAAATGGCTCAGGGCCGGCTGCGCCGTCCCCCATGCTGATTCAGGGCTTTGAACTGCTCCAGATGTTTGCCGAGGACGTGCCAGTGCCGCTTCTGACGCAGCAAGCGGCGAATCCGCAGCGCAAGCCGTGCCCACAGGCCAAGGCCAAGTGGCACCGGTGCTGCCGGTGGTGCGCCCGGCGGGGCAAGTGCCTGCAGAAAGGTCAGGGCCCCCGGCGGGGCAAGTGCCTGCAGCAAGGTCAGGGCCTGGGCCCAAACCCAGCGGATGCTAGCTGGCATAATCGCCAGGCCTGAAGCTTGAACCGGGAGCTCTGCGGATGCCTTTATCTGTCTGCAGCAGCAGCAGCAGCAGCAGCAGCAGTAGCAGCAGCAGCAGCAGCAGCAGCAGCAGCAGCAGCAGCAGCAGCTGCAGCAGCAGCAGCAGCAGCCAGCCAGCCAGCAGCAGCAGCAGCAGCAGCAGCAGCAGCAGCAGCAGCAGCAGCAGCAGCAGCAGCAGCCAGC
>JAAELB010000355.1 GCA_024227155.1 Desulfobulbaceae bacterium | reverse complement strand
TGTCTCGAAGAAAGTTTAGTAACGAAGTCTCTCAAATTCAATATAACATAAACTAGATACTCATGTGTAATATTTTAACCTATAATTGATATGCAGGTTTTGTGATTTTTTTTAAAATTTTTTTTTTTTTTAAAAATTTTTTTTTTCTCTTTTTTAATTTTTTAGATTTTTCTATTCATTTATTTATTTTTTTAAAATTTATTTATTTATTTAATATTTATTTATTTATTTATTTTTACAAATATTTGTCCATAAATCATATAGATTGCCATTCAGTGCATTAATTTTGAATAAAAAAACTTAAAAATCAAAGAACTAGAGATGTTTTTCTATGGGTAAGCCAGTAGCCTGTATAATGTACATGGCATGTGGAGAGTGTGGAGAACATTGTGACTCACATTTATTTAAATTGTTTTCTCTAGTAAGATGTTTAATGAATAAGTATGTATGCCTTTTATATTATGTGGGTATTTATATGTAAAATATATGTAATGATGACATATAAAACAGTTCTTACAAGAATATGTTGACTAGTTACTATAGGTAAAATGGAAGGGATTTCTGTGCATTTGATATTATATAGACTCATTTTTCAATTGTGGTATGTAACAAACATTTCTTTGCAAATGTAGTTACACATTACATACTTAATTGTATGAATTACTGATTAGCACACTTGGGCTTTCTATAAACATCATGCCCATGTCAATGTGTGCTTGAAAATGTAAAACATCACCCCCATATATCTACATGTACTTATCATTATTCAAATATAATTGGTTGATTTAAACCATTTGGAAGATACAGTGATAAGGCTTTAATAATAACTGACAAGCACCAGACTTTTTTATATGAACCGGATTGGAACCGGAGAGTTTTGTATGATAAGAACCGGAACCGCACCTGAACTGGAAAATTTCAAACCGTACCGTACCGGAACCGGAGTACATACCCTCCGGGTACCCGGAACCGTACCATGGTCAGATTTACCCGGAACCAAAGAACTGCTCCAGAACCGTTGCAGTGCTCTGCTATGAATATGCTGAATGGTGCGTTATGTGAATGCTATACACATTTAAAGGTAAATGGTGCTATACAATGACAACTTGCCTCTGCTATGTGCGGGAGGAAACCACAAGACACCAATGTAATTCCTCAATTCCATCAAGCTGCCATCTTGATGTCACTGGTAGACGAACACCAGCTTTTG
>JAAELB010000354.1 GCA_024227155.1 Desulfobulbaceae bacterium | reverse complement strand
ATGCATCCCTATTCCGAGTATCTGCAGGCGTATGTCTATAAGATGGCAGGTCTCAAGAAAGGCGGGAAGCTTGAAAATGATTTCCGGTTAACCGGTTGGGGCAAGGTAATGCGTAAATTATGGGTGGATGAACTGCCCATGCTTTTTAACTGGGTGAAGGGGGATCTGCAGCTAGTGGGGGTGAGACCATTGAGCATGCAGTATTTTAGCCTCTACGATAAAGAATTACAGGAGATGAGAGGGCTTGTGAAACCCGGTCTTGTACCTCCCTTTTATGCTGATTTACCAGAGACATTTGAAGAAATATGTGAATCTGAGAAGCGGTATATTGCAGCGTTTCTGAAGAATCCGTTAAAGACACAGGTGATCTATTTTTTTAAGGCATTTAGAAATATTGTATTGCGAGGTGCGAGAAGTAAGTAATTGAATTTAGCTTAAAAGATACAATATGGGATCAGCAGAACATTAAACAGGAAAGGAAAAGAGATGAAGAGATTTGCTTTAATCGGTGGTGCGGGGTATGTGGCACCCAGGCATATGAGGGCTATAAAAGAGACTGGGAACGAGCTTGTTGCAGTGCTCGACCCTAATGATAGTGTTGGTATAATTGATAGTTATTATCCCCAGGCTCATTTTTTCACTGAGTTTGAGAGATTTGACAGACATATAGATAAAAAGAAAAGAATGGGTGAATCAATTGATTATGTTGCCATCTGTTCGCCTAACTACCTGCACGATGCACACATGCGATTTGCCTTGAGAAACGGTGCAGATGCGATTTGTGAAAAGCCTCTGGTGCTTAACCCCTGGAACCTTGATGGCCTGGAGGAGATTGAAAACGATTTTGGCAAGAAAATATATAATATTCTCCAGTTGAGGTTGCATCCATCTATCATTGAATTGAAGAAAGAGACTGAAGCCAAAGAGGTAGAAAAAAAGTATGAGATAGACCTCACCTATCTCAGCTCGAGAGGAAAGTGGTATTT
>JAAELB010000353.1 GCA_024227155.1 Desulfobulbaceae bacterium | reverse complement strand
TCAATAAAGTTGATAGCTGAAGTTCGGCATGAAGGGCGAACAGTCAGAAAGACCATAGGGCAACATCCCCACATTATTATCAGTGAAGCCCGTAAGCTACCCTTTCTCTCAAAGGGGTACCATGGTTTTCCTAAGCCACCCACCTGTTCTAACTTATTTGAATGTAATATTTTTCCACTATCGGTTGATTAATTCCATTAACAATCAAAGGAGGAAAAATGGAAGAAAGCAGACTCTTACGGCTCCCTGCCGTACTCAAACTCACCGGCCTGAAAAAATCCACAGTCTATGCAGGTGCAAAAAACGGGACTTTCCCTAAACCTGTGCGTCTTAGTGCTCGTGCTGTTGCCTGGCGTTCTGATGAATTGGCAAGATGGATTGATGAATTGCCACGAGCTACTTCGTGAAAAAGATCAGGGCAACCACCGTGGAAGTGACATGACAGGATATCAAACGCAAAAGACCCAGCCGGGGGAACGGCGGGGCCTGGATGCAAAACAGAATTTAATTGATAGGTGAAATATAGTATGAAAGCACCGAATAGTCAAGCGTTACCCCTGCAACAACCTTGCGAAAATGCAGAGCAGCCACCTGACGCTTTTAAGGTACTCACAACACCAAAGATCAGCGTTTACTCTGCCCCTGTTAACAACACCACAGATCAGGAACTAAACTCATGGCCAGAACTGTTTCCGCAACTTGTCGGAGAACCTGAGCTATTGCCAGACAACCATGCAGCCACCAAAGCTAAACATGGGGCTTATTATGTGCGAGGTCATATACATAATGGTTTCAGAGATGATGCTCACCTGATCGAATGCAGCCTTATAATCCTCGACATAGATACACCTGTAGGAGGCCATGAACTACCAACCCCGAGAGAGAGCCACCTAGCACTACAGGGGATCTCACACGCAGTTCACTCGACAGCCACGCCAGAAAGGAGCCGGATAGTTTTCCCTGTGGAGCCATATAAGAAAGAAGATACTGAGGAGTTAACCAGGGCGACATATTCTTTCTGCCGTAGTCTTGGATTAAATTTTGAGTATGCAGGTGAATCCGCCACGAAGTCACAGCCTTTTTTCCTGCCACAAACCACTGATTATGAGGCTCATGAAGCATATGGACAGGTGGAAGGGGCAATGCTCGATCCATCTGATCTTGACGTTGAGACACCTGTAAAAGAGGTTCTTGAGCCTGAGCAACCATCCAGTCATAATCCTACGAAAGATTTTATTAGAGATCTCAAAACCGGGACGATCCACCAGGCAGCAAAAAAGTTTGCGGGGTGGAAGGTCAAAACCACAGATCTTAGCATAGGGCAAATATTTGATGAGCTTGACGCGATAATTGAAGCTAATTGCTCTGACGCTGCAAAAGTTAAGAGATGGTGCGGCAGCGAAAGGGCAGGATTGTTGAAGTGGTTTCAATCCTTGGACACAGAAACTTACCAAAAATCAACAGCAGTTTCGCCAGACACAAACGAAGATCTCACAGTAAGAGAGTGGCCTGTATTGGACAGTAAAGCATTTCATGGTTTCGCTGGCCGATTTGTAGAGTTTGCAACAGAGAATAGTGAGGCTGATCCCGCAGCAGTCCTTGCAATTTTCCTTGTGCGGTTTGGAGTTGAATTGTCGGCGCCGTCTATGTGGATAGGTGATTCTAAGCACAAGGCGTTATTGGCATCTGTGATTGTTGGTGCTTCATCAAAAGCCAGAAAAGGGACAAGTGGTAAACCTGTTCAACGATTATTTGAGCAGATGGTATTCGATTGTGAAGATCAGGCGCTTGACCGAGCAAAAACAACACCGGGGCCATTTAGTAGCGGCGAGGGAAATAATTTTCGCTGTCCGCGATGAAGTTATGGGGGTTGATAAAAAAACAGGCGATCCGATACAGGTAGACCCTGGTGTTGATGACAAACGCCTATTTGTCATGGATGAAGAATTTGCAGGGGCAATGGCACAGACTAAACGTGAAGGTAATACCCTTTCTATGGTAATCCGTAGCGCCTGGGATTCAAACAACCTGGACCCACTTACCAAAACAACAAAAATAAGGGCTACGAATCCACATATTGGATGGATCTCACATATTACGCTTAATGAACTTAATACGCGACTGTCTGAAACTGAAATGTTTAACGGATATGCAAACCGTATTTTGTGGGTATGTGCGAGGAGAAGCAAGCTGATTGCATGGCCGGAACCTATGGATAGTGGCAAGCTGGCAAGTTTTCAATATGAGCTTTTGGAAATAATCAATGCTCACCAAAATTTGGTAACTGTAGCACCAGACCAGGAAGTTAAAAAAGCATGGCAGGAAAAATACTATCAGGATTTAACACAAGATAAGCCTGGCATGGTTGGCTGTATCATTAATCGTGCCGAGGCACAAGTTTTACGCCTGTCAATGATATATAGCCTTATTGATAAAAGTCATACCATCAGGCTTGAACACCTGGAAGCAGCTCTTGCCTTCTGGCAGTACTGCGAAGATTCAGCAAAATATATTTTCCACAATCGACAGACCGACACTGTAGCTCAAAAGATTATTGATTCCCTGCAATCGGAACCACTAACCGGCACAGAGATCCATAGATTATTTAGCAGTCACGTTACCAAAGAACGCCTTGAGTCTGCACTATCAGAATTAACCGCATCCAACAGAATCAGCTCCAAAAAAAAGCAGACAGGTGGACGACCTGTAAAAACATACTTTTTAAATACGGCCAGCGTATTAAGCGTAGAAAGCATAATAACCCACGAACCTTCACCGGCAAAAACAGTTAATACGCTTAATACGCTTAATACTCCTAACGATTTTAAAAACGAACCTAAGAAATATGAGGTAACAATATGAGATCCGCAGAATCAATTATTGCTAATGCTCACTTTCAAGGAATCGAAATATGCATTGTTGAAGGGGCCCTGAAATGTGTATCCGACACACCGCTACCTGTACAGATAATTGATGCTATACGCAGCAATAAATCTGCAATTATAGAGGTGCTAAAGCCGCAGGTAAAAGCACCAGCAATAGATCACACCTGGATAGAGAAAAACCTCTCTTTGCTCTTGGCAGCAGGCTTTATCCATAAAGATATATATGGAGACCGATGGATAACAGGAGTGACGTATCTCACTTTGTGGGGCAAAACCGACCTATCCGTACGCCTGGAGGACGATGTCATTATTTTTAACTGGAAGAACAGCAATGGGAAAACAATCACTCAAACCTGTAGACCGGAGGCGAAAGCATGAAGATTACGCCCCAGGATATCACCTGCCTTACCTGTGGTCCCCAACGGATCTTTGCTGCCTCATACTCAACAAGACGACAATGCAAGTCAAGGGCTTCAGCGTATGCCCTGACTGCATAGAAACAATAACCGTTTCGGAAATCTCTGCTGAGATTGAGCGGCATTATTAATCACCTACCATGGAGAACCCCATGAAAACACTCTCCGACATCCAAGCAGCTCGAAATGTGATGATAGATTTTCTCTCCTTTACCAGGGTGATCATCGTGGATGAGGCTCTGCTCTATCAAGACCAGATTGAGGAAGCGTTTAACCATAACACAGAACGACAATTGCAGGCAGTCATCAGGCTGCTATCGAACCTGAACCCCGATGACTATTAAAGGTGAGCAGATACACCTTAGAAAAACAGGTGAAAATAGGCGAAAAAGTAAAGATTTTACACACATTAACGAGGTTTTATTAGCATTTACCAGCATTTTTTGTGCTAAAAGGCCCATCTCCTGTTTTCCCTCAAATCATCCGAAACTCAGGGGTACAAAGGCTTTCAGCCGATTACCTCAAAAACAAGATGTTGATAAATGTTAACTTTTGCTAACATTTTACTGATAAATGCTGACATTGGTGAATTTATTCCGCTGTAGAGCCAAGATTTTATTTTTTGCGGAGAGAGAGAAATTGGGCAATATCTGGTCGTAGGCAACATCTCGCTAAGCTTTTGACGGGGACGCACCCGTACATGGTCATCCTGGTGGGCAAGACCGTGAGTCTTAAGAGGCCATAGGTATTGAGGGTTTTTCATCTAGCTCGACCTTTCTCGGATTACAAAAACGTATTCCAAAAGTCATCATTAAGACCAAACTGTAAGTAAAATTGATACAGTGATTGACGGGTGGTGTTGTTCATGTAGAAGTTTTCTAACTAGGCAAATGCCTTGCGCGGGAAAAGACCATGGTATTTATCGGCTCTTAAGACTCAAGGCCTTCAAACCTTCCCATCGTCGGGAACAATTGTCGCGACGTCGCGACATTTGAAAGCATAGCTGAAGGCCAAATTGTCACGGTGTCGTGACATCTCAACGTGGGGGGTTAGTATTGTTTTTACTAGTCTTTTCGCCACCGGATAGGCAGAAAAACATCTGTGTGTACCGGTTAGCTCTATTAGGGCATTGGATGGAGCAGGGCACAAAACAAATGTGGCGACCTACTTGGAGGGCTTGGGAGCAGTAGGTCGCCACGGAAAATAATGACCAGTAGGAGGCTAAGGAGTGGTACCTCTTGAATGGTTAATCCACAGTACCACATTGTGGTTATTGAAAGCAAGGAAAGTATTAAGTAGGCCTTAAATCCTGAGGTAATAATTCGTAATATCCTCGAAGCAGATCATTAAGTTCCTGAGCGATCACAGTGTAAAGGGTAGATGGGTAGTCAGGGGGGAAGGGGTGGGGATCTCTAGGGGCCACCAGATCCCCACCGGAATGGCACTTTTTTCTTTATATCCACAAAATAGGACTTTCAGGCGGGCTATATGTTTCCTTTTTGATGGTGTTTATGATGGTATAAAAGGACAACCTAATAATAAACATAAAGATGATAGTAGCTTAATGCTGATTATGGAGGATAATGTCTCGGCCAAAGGTGAAGTGTATCAAGGCTATACCATGGTCAGGGCGTAAACTGGAGCAGGGCACAAAACAAATGTGGCGACCTACTTGGAGGGCTTGGGAGCAGTAGGTCGCCACGGATAATAATGACCAGTAGGAGGCTAAGGAGTGGTACCTCTTGAATGGTAAGTCAACAGTACCACATTGTGGTCATTAAAGGCAAGGAACAATCCTCCCGGCGTCGGCACATCCCAAGATGAGGCTGAAGGTTACAATTGTCACACCGGCGTGACATTTGGAAAGCATGGCTGAAGGTTAAATTGTCGTTTCGTGAAGACAATTGAAACGTGGGTAAGGGGTTGGGATCTCCAGAGACCACCAGATCCCCACCGGATAGGAAGAAATGGAGTAATTGTTACACTTGATTTCCTGGAAGCATCTCCGACGGGCGGCAAGCAAAAGCATGCTAGGCATCTGGCCTCTTCGGAACTAGAGATATACAGGAATAAGGTAAAATTTTGAAATTTATGGGAGGAGTAAGATGTTAGAGTTGGCTATATTAACGGCAGGTATCAGTTGACCCAAGCATCTAAACCGACCAGGGTTATTGGCAGCTATGTGCTTGGGCAACTCACTA
>JAAELB010000352.1 GCA_024227155.1 Desulfobulbaceae bacterium | reverse complement strand
ATATCGAGGTGAATCCGAGGTATCAATAGAAGCAAAATATATGGGATGGGCATGCGGTGATCTTGCACCTCAAGTTATGCCTGTAGATGATATTTCTGGTATTAGCAAAGAAAGACTTGAATATGGGTTTACATTTTACACTGTGGATGGATTAAAAACACCAGATAATGTCGATGACATAGGTGTTCCTCACAATGTTTTTAAGATAACAGGATACTTTTATTACACTGTCGAAAACGGTAAAAAATATCTTCATCCAAGATTTGATCTGATTTCATGGCATCCTATTGCACCATTTAATATATGGGGCGCAAATGCAAAGAAAATGGAATCAAGAGATTTTTTAGTGTATGAATATAAGACTAAAAAACCGGTTAATGATAGTGAATTTACTAAAGACCGAAAATATGATCCTTGCTAAAAAGGCCATATAACAAAAAAATGGGGCTGACCATAAAAGTCGAGCCGATTTTTTCGCAAATTCAAAGGCTTGGGCGGCTTTTGTGTCAGCTCATTTTTGGCGTTCGGCCTAACATAGGAACATGAGCATAATAAAGAAGATACTTCACACACATTGTTGCCTTTTCGGCGGAGTTGTCTTTGGGATCTTGTATTTGCTAATAGAGGCAATTCTGCATGTCACCATCTATCATGGTGATGGGCTCCTCTCAGGACTCCTTCCTCTTGATGATCCACATGAGCTTTGGATGAGGATGGTCACTTTCGTTTTGTTTGTAACATTTGGCATCGTTATCGATGTTGTATTGACCCGTCTTCGTCTGGCTAATCAGGAGCGTGACCGTCTTGTTGAGCAACTTGCGAAACGCGCACATGACCTGGGAGAGCGTGTCAAAGAATTAAGCTGTCTCTACGGAATCGATGAACTCGCAGGAAAAGAGGAATTTACAATAACTGATTTTATTGCAGGGACAGTCTGCCTTATACCCAATAGTTGGCAATATCCTGAGATAACAGAGGGCCGAATTATTTATAAGGGAAAGACCTTTGAAACCAAGCATTTCAAAAAGACAGAATGGCTTCAAGCTGCTGACATCGTGATCGGAAAGGAAACTGTCGGAACAATCGAGGTCTGTTACACCAAGAAAATGTCTGAGAGATACGAGGGACCTTTCTTGGAGGAAGAACGCAATCTGATTAATTCCATAGCAAGCAGACTATCGCGAATTATTAGGCGCAAGCAAGTGGAAGATATTTTGCAAAAAGATCGGTGGCGTCTTCAGAGTATTTTAAATGGTACTAATGTTGGCACATGGGAGTGGAATATTGAATCAGGCGAAACAGTTTTCAATGAACGCTGGGCTGAGATCATCGGGTACTCCCTTGAAGAGATTTCTCCTGTTTCCATAGAAACCTGGATGGAATATGCTAATCCAGTTGATTTGAAAGACAGTAACCAGTTGCTTGAAAGGCATTTCAAGGGAGAACTTGAGTATTACGAAGTGGAATGCCGCATGAAACATAAGGATGGATATTGGGTATGGGTGTTTGATAGGGGGAAGGTGTTTTCTTGGACTGATGAAGGCAAGCCACTGATGATGTTTGGTACACACCAAGATATTTCTGAACGAAAGCGAACTGAATTAGCTCTCATCAGATCTGAGCAAAAATTCCAGCAATTGTCGAAACACGATGCTATGACAGGCCTCCTTAATCGTCGTGGTTGGAACGAGTGTATTAAGGACGAAGAAGCCTGGGGACGGCGATACGGTTATCAGTCTTGTGTGGTTATTGTTGATTTAGACGGTCTAAAAAAAATCAACGATAACCACGGGCATAAGGCAGGAGATGAACTGATACGCAGTGCAGCCCATTGTCTTCGAAAAACGATCAGAGATGTAGACAAACTCGCCCGTATTGGTGGAGACGAGTTTGCGATTTTAGGAGTCGAATATAAGGGTGAAGATGTTGATGTCTTACTAAAGCGGATCGAAATTGCATTGTCGGAAAAAGGAGTAAAGGCTTCTTGGGGTGCAGCTATGAGCAAGACTGGCTCCGGGATAGAAGACACAATTGCCGAAGCAGATCAGGTTATGTACAAAATGAAAGAAGGGCGCCGAACCACACGCTAAACACTGACCCCAAGAAGCGCGTCGATTTGGGAGTTGTCCGTTTCGCTCCAAGGTTATCGTATTGAGTCACTAACAGTTACGCATTCTTGGGTCAGGTTAGCTCAACGTTGATCAACATAACATCACTAAATATATGGTATATTGTTCATAAAAATCAGGAGGTAAAGGATGTTTTTAGGAGGAAGAAAATCATTATTAACTATCTGTGTATTTATTTCTATGTCTGTCTTAATGTCATGCAGTCAAAATCGCATTCTGCTCAGGGATGACCCGAAATTAACAGAAATTGAAGTAATTAAAAGTCAGATGACCAAGCAAGATGCTGTGGAAGCAATAAAGTCATCTATCGAAAAATATTACAAGCCAAAGCAGCTTGCTGTTACAGATACCGAATATGCGTTCACGATGGGGACAAATATGACTATCAGTGGCGGTGTACAACCTGACGGCAGCATTGCCGAGATAAGAATAAGAGGAAACGATGTTGTCTTTCGGGTGCAATTCAAGGACGTTATCGAAATACGGACTATGCGCTGGGGTGCGGTTGATGACGCGATAGCTTTTTGGGACCAGAAGCGTTACGCAATTATCATGACGCTTAATGATCCGGAAACAACAAATGCTAATAAAAAATACGCACAGTTGATCTGT
>JAAELB010000351.1 GCA_024227155.1 Desulfobulbaceae bacterium | reverse complement strand
TCTTTTCTAATTAAAATGCCGAGAGGAAAAGGGAAAAATGCTGCCCCAAAGCGTAAGTCCAAGAGGCTTAGGCAGATTGACCCAACGCCAACATCTAAAGCGGCTGGGAAGCCAACGCCAGCGGTTACGGGGAGAACAAAGATGCCTGGGAAGAAAGTTGTGTCCAAGTCCAAGGTACCAGTAGCGGCACCAACGGTAGATGAATTGGACAAAAAGATTCTAGAGATGCAGGAGCAGAAGGATAAGCTTTTGGCACTCAAAAAGAAGAAGACTGGGAATCGTAAGGTTTTGCCAGATTCGAGCGGGGAATCATCCGATTCGTCGTCTGAAGAGGAAGTTCAAGACTCGTCTGATAAGTCAAAGAAAGGGAGCAACAAGAAGACATCAGGGAACAATCCACAGGGAAAAAAGAGGAAAAGAGTACAGTCAGAAGAGGAGGAATCAGATGGTGGATTGTCGGATAATGAGAAGCTTCTTCTTAAGCTTTTGGCTAAGAGGAAAGCTGGGAAAGTGAAGTCTGCAAAACGGAAGAAGGTCGTGCTACCCATTGACAGCTCAGAAGAAGAGTCCACGGACGAAGAGAAGGAAGAGGATAAAGGTCCTAAATTCGCCCCAGCCAAACCTGCAGTAGTTTTAGACGCTGAGGAAAGAATTGTGGATTCCAGAGTATGTGTAGTCGAGACAGCCAAGCTGGAAGAATCATTGTACGATATGCTGGGAGCCAGCCACAAGAAAGGTAGAGGCAGTTTGTACATTGAAGGGGAGACTGTGGATCTTA
>JAAELB010000350.1 GCA_024227155.1 Desulfobulbaceae bacterium | reverse complement strand
TGCAACCCTGTTTTCTTTTACGTGAATTATCTTTTACTATTTTAGCTGCAAGAACATCTGTTGCCTGTTCTGTTTTTATTATTCTGGGCTTAGTATTATCATTGAATGCTTGTTTTCGTTTGCATGGATTTATCTGTACTTTTTCAATAGTATTCATCAAATGTTTTGATGCATTTGTTGAGCTCCTTGAGTTACTACTGTTATCCTTTTTTACAGATCTAGAATTATTTGCTTGCTCTAATTTCTTTCTATTTTCCTCATTGGTGTGAAACAATGTAAGTTTCCTGTCTATTATCACTGTACATATATCATTGCTGTCATTAGTATCATTTTTTAGAATATTGTGTTTGCTCATTTTTGGTGTAGAATTACTATGAAATGAGAACATATTTGGAAATTTCTTAGCATTTTCAAGTGAAATGTTAACTTGGTTTGCTTCATTGCCTATGCAAGTTGTATTATTTCTTGAGTATTCTTTTTGTTTATTCTGTTGTGCATTTTTGCTTTTTGAATTGTCATCTTGTTTAATTTCAATTTGTGTTTTTTTCTGAGAATAATTACAATGTTTAATATTAGAAGAACAAGGCTCTATGTTTTTTTCTTGATATTCTTTCCTATGTGACAGACATTTTTGCAATTTTGTATTTCCATTTTGTCTGAATTGTTTTTTCTTTTCAGATTGCATGTTTGCACTATTTCTTTGCAATTTGGTGTTTTCGTTTTGTTTGAATTCTAGTTTCTTATCACTT
>JAAELB010000349.1 GCA_024227155.1 Desulfobulbaceae bacterium | reverse complement strand
AACCCCAACCGCGGTACGGCTGAAATCATACTCGCCAAACAGAGAAACGGCCCAACCGGTGTGGCGACCCTTGCTTTTTTAGGATCATACACCCGATTTGAGAACCTGGCTTCAGAATGAAAACCGTCTACGGCCAAACAAGAGGACTCAGGAGGGGTACTGGCACATCCGTGTAATACGGTTGGATTAGTTTCAGCTGGGCATCGAACAGGGGGCATTGATTAAACCCTGTCATTATGATAACATATTGATATAATTCATTAAAAATTTACATAATCCATCTTATCGGACGTTGCCATGATGGCCCATATCAGGCGCTCAATCAGATAAAGCGACTATCCCTTACAACTCGCTTGAGCTATGGTCGCTTTTTAAGGTGGTGGTGCCTTTGGAATCTGGGCACCATGCCACACCATTACGATCCAAACAACATCATTTTTAATTTTATAAAAAAACCGGTATGGCGGGACAATTACCTCCCGATATGGAAGTTCCGGAAATTCCGGAATTATTCTTCCAGACCCTGGTAGGTCTTCGAGTCTACGGAGGATTTTTTCAGCTTTATTTCGAAAGTTGATTGCAGCAGAAGGCTTATCCTTTCGGATGTATGATAGAGCAGAGAGAAATTGATTCCGGGCAGAAGGAGTAAATTTAACCTTCACGAGTGCTCCGTTGCCAAAAGAGCGTCGGCTTCCGCAAAAACGGTATCTATATCATACCCTTCTCCCATTTCTATTTCCCGATCTCCTTTGGCCAAAAGAAGCAGAATTTCTTTTTCGTGCTCAAATTTTTCATAAGCATCAACTCCGATCATTACCGCTGCGGCCCGCCCCCTTTGTGTGATAATCAAGGGGTCTTTTTGATTTTTTAATTGTTTAAGTATGTTGGCAGCATCTTTCCTCAAATCACTTATCGGGATAATGTTTGATAATTTGCCCATACAGCACCTCCTGTTGTATTTTCACTTGTATCATCAAAAACCACATTAGACAAACGTTTAAACAGACAAGTTAAACGTTTCTGCTTGTAGCATTTTAGCCATCCACATTCGCCAGTTCGTGTTGAAAAAATCCCGGCACACGAGGGGCGCTGGGCTTATCCTGTTTGTACCGGCGCTAAACGGGCGTGTCCGCCTGAAGACTGTGGCGGTCCGTTTAGGTTCATGGCGTTACGGGAGCACTACTCTATCTTTCATATAATGGAGCGGCTGTTAGAAATTATCGAAGATGGTAACGCTGAAAACCTTGAAGAGGAACGTGATGCGTTAGATTACTGGTTTCAGGTCGACCGCTTTGACCGAAAGGCGCCCACCGGTTGCTGCAGATCCGCACACGTGTCCTGAATGATGAACTTCGAAAACTTTTCCGGCAATGGTACCCCAACTTTGCTCAAGGGGTTGAAGATCAACGGTTGGCGGCTTAGCTTCCCCGGTTTTTTTCACTCTCTTATTTTTTTAAGATACTGAAAATGCAATTTTACATGTCGAAATAACAAGGACATTTACGATAGGCTCCAATCTTATCCTTTGATATTGAGTCTGATTAATATTTTTATACGGTTATCTATAAAGATCAAGTTGAGCCGAAATCGCTGGATACCCGCTTTCGCGGGCATGACGAAATCTTACTCATATGTGTCATTCCCGTGAAGCTTGTCCTCGACTCCGATCGGGGACCGGGGCACGCAGTGAAGCTTTAGCGCTATCCAGAAATTCACAAGACGATAAACAACTTGGACTTTCCAGATAACCGGGTATTTTTATTCTTTTTTTAATCTCGGATCAAAATTTAATGGAATTGGATCTCCTATTTTTATTTTACTAGAATCCGGATGGTTAACATTAATCAGATAATTATTTCCATCGGGAACAATCACACTTGGCACTCGCAAAACAGCGGTTTGCATTTCTTTTGCCCATTGATCCCCTATTGTTTGAGAAATCCTTGAAACAGGTCTTGCATTCCAACCGTCAGCAATTTGAGCGTTCCAAACAAGATCAGAATCAAACACAACCGTTATATAAACAAAATCTTTTAACAATCTGTACGATGGCAAATGCACAAAAATCTCAAGGCAGCACAACGCCAGGGAGTCAGAGGTATAAACAATTGGAACCCCCTTGCTGTTCCATCGTCCACCGTAACGTCTTGCACCGTCACCATTAAAAGCTGATTTTAGATGTTTCCCTTTGATTATACGATATGAAATGCGTTCCATTAAGAGAAAACCCCGTGCTCTATGCGACCTAACAGATCTTCAACCTCTCTTGCTCCGATTTCTGTTCTGGCAAACTCAAGAGGGGCAATATCACCCAGACCGTGTGCTTTCTCTTTCAGCCATTTTCTGGCCGATTTAATATCGCCGAAAACATCAACGGCTTTTTCAAAAAGACGCTGAACACGATAAAGCCTTTCAGATTCTTCAAAAGAAAATTTACCCTTTTTCTTCCTGACCGCAAGCGTGCTTTTGGGAACCCTGATAAAACTTGCCAGCTCTTTATCCGGCAAACCCAAATCATTTTTTATTTTAGTAAAGGTTGCAACAGGCAATCCGTTTTCTATCACCTTGATCACCTGGGGAATACTTAAATTTGATTCTTTCAATCGTGGTAGTGCCATTTTAAACCTCACTTTAAGTCTATATTTAAGC
The DNA here is from genome assembly GCA_024227155.1 of Desulfobulbaceae bacterium. GTDB lineage: Bacteria > Desulfobacterota > Desulfobulbia > Desulfobulbales > Desulfocapsaceae > Desulforhopalus_A. Next base: position 4,311 of record JAAELB010000349.1, on the reverse strand, counting down.
TTATAATATTCCAGAATTGGACCTTTGTCAATTAAAGCTATACAAAATGATAAGATAACCCTTAGCGTATATGAGCGCACGAATCGGGGTGATACCCTGACTGCGCACGTTGAACCACATGTCCAGTACACCCGGACCATCGTTCATAAAAAAGGCCGGTTCAAAAACCCGGCCTTTACTAACTAATTGATTTTAAGCACATATTGGACCAGCGGGGGCATTTGAACAGAAACCTACGGTTATGAAATAACTGTTTTAAATACAGAATAATTTCGGTTAGATTTATCTTTAAATACTGCCGTTATCAGTTCTTTGATTTATTGATGGGTCACGAATGCGATTTCAGCAATTTAAACATATTTTTAGACAGTTGCTTCAAGTTTACGAATCAAGTCTTTTATGGACTCAAGGTTAAAACCGCAGGTTTCTGTTTGTTCGCCCCCGCTGGTCCATAGAGGAAAATTCCGCCACAGGAGAACTCCATATGTAAAATTAACATACATTACAGATAGATATAAATATGGTAAAAGAATAAATAGTTTATACCGCCAGAAATGTATGTCGCTAAAATGCCCTATTATATCAATATGATGTTGAATGCTACGGCGAAATTTCCCTCTATGTTTAAGAATACCCGTTTTTCAGGAAGCCCCTATTTATCTATTATTTTATTTTCCGCATTAAATGTAGCCTGTCGATATTGTTGATGACCGCTTCTACTTCTGCGAGATCATGATTAACACAGTTATCTTTCAACCAGTAAAACAACTTTTTTATACCTACAAGATAGGCACCTACTTCCATCATACCGTGTGTTTGAGGATCGTTCATTCCTTGCATAAATTCAGTATGGCGATGTATGCATTGGTCTACATGCTCTTTTTCATGCGATAGAGTCCTCTTATAAAGCACGTAAGGTAAACATTTATCCATTATTTGTTTTCTATATTCATCTTTTTTATCAATCGCACAGTCTTCATTTGTTCTCATATTAACGGAATCCACACCTGGGGGGTCACTTCCCGTTCTGCTCTTATATATTTCAATTGCTTTTTTTCTAACGAGATATTTATAATTTTTTATATTTCTTGCACGGTGCCTAATTTCGGTTTTTGCGAATGCCTCTGCCCACGATATATCAGCCATCATCTCATTGTACACAATTTGACACGGATTTTTTCCTCTAAGTAACGCGGAAACCCTTAAAGTCTCTTGATAGTCCCCTTCATATTTAGGCTTAACTTCAGCAAGGGGTTTTTCTTTTAAAACAATTGAGTTATCTTGTATTTGGCCCTCGACAACAGCTGCAATGTGCAACAACTTGGGGCGTAGTTTACTCACAATATTTCCTTCGCTATTTACAATTGTTTCTTCTTTTTCATTAAAACCACATGTAGCGACTCGAAATGTTTTCTTTTTCTGCTTGCCGTCACATGCATAAGTAGTTGTATTTGTATTATTTATTTTTGTTTCTGTATAAACTTTACTCTCTACTAATAATTGATATTTGCCATCCGGGTATATTTTTAAACGAATAAATGTCATTTCTTTTGGAGATTTGCAGTCCTTGCTTGAATAAATATTCTTTATTGTGGATTCTGACACTTCACGCTTATCTCCAGGTTTTTTAACGTTAGATGGGTAATTTTTTTCCCTATATAAAATATTATGTTTCATCGCGTCTGAAGGTAAAGGACAGTGTTTCGAAACATCTTGTTTGAAAGAGGTTTTTTTAGAATTATAGATGTATGTCCTGGTTACATCCTTAATAAAGATTTTGTTAGCACTGCCGCAGATTTCAAGCATTGCTTCATCAAGATGAGTAATTTGCTCAGATGAATGGGAATTCATGCTTGTGGTTTTTTTCTCTTTATTATAGTCTTTAGAACCACTTTTTTTTATTCGAATTGTCCCTTCCCAGATTAACCGATTCAAACGGTCCGGAGGTTTTTTTTGTGCCAATACATCCGGAGTGCAAAAAAAAATATGAGTCCAACCAAAAGAAAGAGATGTTTGGACATTTTTTGTGCTAATTGATCCATATTTAGTTTTCCCTCCCCGGTGGCAACTAAAAGAATTTAAATTGCTTATGCAAATACGATATTTTCTTCTGATGTTGAAACTTTAACCCACAATTCACGGTAAGGTTCATCACATGATCCTCATGCAACAATGGGGATTAAATAGATTTTCGTTCACATCTCCACCAGCTCGACCCTGCGGTTGAGTTTCCTTCCATTCTCATTCTTGTTTGAGCCGATGGGACAGAGCGGACCGGCCCCCTTGCCTGCCAGCCGTTGGGCGGCAATGCCGTATTCGTTCACCAAAGCCTTGACGACCGCATTGGCCCTTTTCAATGAGAGGCCCACATTGTAATCATAGCCGCCGGTCATGTCAGTATGCCCCACCACATACAGCTTAAGTGACTTGTTGGCTTTGAGCATATCGGCTATGGCTGTAAGACTGGGCTTTGATTCCTGTTTGATGTTGGCGCTGTCATGATCGAAATAGATACCATAAACGGCTGCATGGCCGGTGGTGGCAATATCTCCGAATAACGCATCAGGATTTACGGTCACTTTCTGCTCCATCTGTTCGCGTTCCACAATGGACAAACTGTAGAGGCTGTCAAGCGCGTGGACTTGGATCCAGATCTCTTTACCCTCTTTTGTGACTTTACAGTATAAGTCTTTTTTCGTCCGCTTTAAAATTTCAGTGTCTATCTTTTTCAAGGCATTTTCATGATTCTTGAGTATCATCAGACGACCCGGTTCCTGGCCTCCTTTTTTCAGACGATACTCGATGAGATACTTATGCCCCTCAATGTTAATCTTTTTATTGGCACTATCGCGAAATGTATACGAATCATACTCGATATCTTTATATTTATGGATAAAGAAGCCCGGCATTCTGGATATCAGCGGATGGTCACTGCTTCCTTTGCGGTCTTTGTTGGCATAAGCGGTACCGGCCATAATCAATACGGTTAATAAAACAGCACCGAGTTTGCAAATAAGTTTCATAGCAGTCACCTCTTGAAAGTGTTGATATTTAACCACCAGGTATCAGCATGGCGTCACTTAACGCCCCCGTGTTTTTTAAGAAGATCGCATATCCCGGTCTTGCGGGTTGTTCGGCATTCGTCAATCATTTGGCGCAAAGAGGTCCAGCCGCGATTGTAAGGATAAGAACTTGCTTTTTGCGGGTCTGAGTATGTCAAACCGACGCTTGTGTGTCAATGTCATGGTCAATACAGGATATTGTGCAGGGTGAAATGAGGCAGGCAACCACTGTGCACTCGGTGTTTTCGTATAGCGAAAATTATCGGCATTTGTGAACATTAAGCGCGAAAATGGCTATTTTAGGCCGTAGCGGTAACGCTAAGGCCTCCAGGAACAATGTCAGCCATAAGTAGTCGTCCCTTATTGGGTCCAATAATCAATAGGCGGCAGTTGTGAATATGTATAATCGTAGGTAAGTTCCGTTTCAATGGTGGGGGTATGCTCAATATCAAGTTGGGGCGGGTCATGGTTGCGGGTTTCCCACAATCCTAAATGCTTTAATATTTTCTTGATAAGTGCATCATCCTCAATAAAGGAGATAACCTTCATCGGTCCCTGGCATTTGGGACATAACAGCGGATCGATCTGATAAATTTTCTGTATGAGCCGAGCCCAGTTTCAACGAAAAGCCGTAGATGACACAGCCGATTCGACCAGTGCCGGCACCTGATCATCGATACCGGCCTTTTTGCGCATGCCGCGTGATTTGTTCGAATAGTAGCCATAATAGCGCACCATCTGCTCGCCCTTGTTGGGGATATGGGTAACCAGTTGCGCTAACCAATCCAAGGCCTCAAAGGTTTTTGATACCCTTCCATCTTTGGATCTGTAGATCACCTTGGCCTGTCCAGCCAATGTCTCTTTTGCCGACAGGTAGGTCATGCGTTCCTGTGAAAAACAGGCGCGGATAATATAGCGGGCCAAGTCCTCAAGACCTTTGTCGTTGTTGGGCCAGATGGTGGGACCACAATAGACATTAAAGCCGCTGTGACGCCATCCGAGCATATTTTCAATGACGGCATCGTTTATTTTGCCCTCAGCCTTGAGCATCTTGAGCACCTCATAACGAAACAGCTCTTCCAAATCCTTTGCCACAGGCTCAGAGCCTTTTGTGAAGGTACCGCCATTGGAAAAACAACCGTCGGTGGCGATCAGGTGCAGGTGGGGATTATATTGCTGAAAGTCACCAAAAGTGTGAACGGCGATGGCCGCACCGGGGATGGCTTCATCGAATGGGACCGACTGCTTT
>JAAELB010000348.1 GCA_024227155.1 Desulfobulbaceae bacterium | reverse complement strand
TTCACGAATTAAATCTCTTTCGAACTCGGCCATGGCTCCAAAGATCTGGAAAACAAACTTTCCACCGTTGGTGGTCGTATCAAATCCATCCTGGAGACTCGTAAAACCGATTTTTTTCGATTTAAGATCCTCGACAATTTCTATCAAGTGTTTCAGATTCCGGCCTAGTCGGTCGAGTGTCCAGACAACAAGGCAATCTCCCTTTCGAAGATACTCTAAAGCTTCATGTAGTCCTGGCGTATCACTCTTAGCACCTGAAGCTTTATCGGAAAAAAATTTCTCAAATACAAAATACGCAATATTTACTATGAATAATTTATCAGATAATTTACTAAAAACGCATAAAAAAAGCCTTTCTGTTTGTTTTCAGAAAAGCAGAAACGAGTAAACCAAACCACCGTTTACTTAACTGTTTGCAGGGAAAGTTTAAAAATGCAACGTTATCGGATTCGGTTTCATTTTAAGGCAATTTTCAAAATTGAGTTAAATTACAACATACTGAAAAAACAGTGTGAATGATATCGATAAATGAGCCACTTTCTCAGGATCAAACTCGACCTTGGCTCCTCTATATACATCTCTTGCTCAGAGTGTTTATTATGCTGTGTTGTCTTGCATCATGCCTGACAAAATAAAGTGAATAGCTGAGCAGCCAAACGCATTAATTGAAACAATGAAAATGGGATGGTGTGGTGTGAAAGGGCTATCGTTCACCCACTTCGTCAGAAATGGAGCAACTTTTTACAGCGTCCACATTCAGGATGCACAGGAAACACCTTTCGTTAGAGTATAAGACAACACTGAATATCTTCGTCATGGCAATATTAAGTTCAATGGTCAGTTGCTGACATTGCGTATCAGCAAACATCATAACCCGAGATCAATCCAAAACAGATCAGATTGACTGCTAGCCTTAGTCTAGGCACTTCTTCATAGAAGTGTCCATTTCAGGTTACCACTTTAAAGATTAATCGATCAATCGGATTGAACTTTAAGCAATCTTATAGTTCTTCATATTTATACCCAATTCCATACACAGAGTGGATAAGATCCATACCAAGTTTAGCTTTGGAAATTTTTAGCCGTAATTTCTTAATATGGCTGTCTACCGTACGATCATTAACCATGCGATGATCATCGTAGATTTTTTTGATAAGCTGGTCCCTGGAAAAAATTCTCCCCGGTTGGGAATACAGAGCTGTGAAGAGATGAAACTCTACCGCTGTAAACGCAAGATCAATATCATCAACCAGAACCCTAACTCCCTGTTTATCAACAGTAATCAACGCACAGGTAGTGGGATTATTATTGGTCGTTCGACGTAAGACGGCTTTGACTCTGGCAACAACCTCCCGCGGACTGAACGGTTTGCAGATGTAATCATCAGCACCCAGTTCCAGGCCGAGTAGACGGTCAATCTCATCCACCTTGGCAGTGGCCATGATAATGGGAACCTGGGAGTACGATCGTATGTTTTTACACAAAGTGATGCCGTCTTTTCCCGGCAGCATGATATCAAGCAGAATCAAGTCCGGTGCATTACTTCTTACCCAGGGTTCCACTTCATCGCCATTGGCGATAATATGGGCTTCATACCCTGCCGCTTGTAAATAGTCTTTAAGCAATTCGGCTACACTCTTTTCATCTTCGACTATGAGAACGTGTTGATTCATAATAACTCCTGAGCATGCGGAAGAGTAACTTGCATCCATAAACCGCCGACAGGTGAATGCTTCGCAGTTATCGTGCCGTTATGTGCTTTAACAATCTGTATACAAATTGAGAGACCAAGTCCGGAGCCGCCCAAATCTCGGTTGCGGCTTTGGTCAACTCGGTACAGTCGATTAAAGAGTTGTGGCAAAGCTTCGTCCGGAACACCGGGCTCGGTATCCTGAATATCAAGCTGGATGGAACTGGCCGATGATTGAATGGTAACTTTTACCTCACCCTCTTCATCTGTGTAGTGTACGCTGTTGGTGAGAAGGTTGGAGACTAACTGTTGCAGTCTTTGTTTGTCACCATAGACAACGCTGGGGTGTTGAGTTGCATTAAAAATAAGGCCCACTCCTGCTCGTTCTGCCTCGTAGCGGATGGAATCTATTTCATGTTCAACAAGGCTATAAAAATCAAGATCTTCAGGAAAAATGGAAAGTATACCCTGATCGGAGCGTGACAAGTCATAAAGGTCTTCAACCAGTCGACTCAACCGCATAACCCCCTGGTGTAAATTGTCATAAGTTCGTTGACCCGGTTTGCGTATTCCATCCTGGAGTGCTTCTATTTCTCCCCTGAGGCTGGTAAGTGGGGTGCGTAGCTCATGGGCTATATCGCTTACCAACTGTATTCTCTGGGTTTCATTTTCTTCCAATGTCGCCGCTAAGGTATCGATGTCTTGTGAAAGTCTGCCCAACTCATCTTTACCGTTTTTCCCGACTCTGGTTGCATAATCTCCTGATATCAGTTTCTTGGCTGCCCGGGAAATTCTTCGAATGGGTTTGGTCAGATGAAAGGATAGTGGGAGGGAAATACCAATTGAGATAAAAAACGCTGCAATCCCAACCATGAGTATGATTAGTTTCTGTTTTTTCACAAACAGTACCTGGTTGGTTTCTGAAATGGTCTGGGGTGAGTAAAGACCAAAGCTACCGACCTGTTTTTCTCGAGACATAATGGGAGTCAGAGGTGGAAATTGGTCACCTCTCTTCTGACCAAACAGCAACTTCTGTTCATTATCAAGCAAAAGAGTACGCAGGATTGGAAGACGGGGTGGTCTTGTTTCTCCATCACCCTTGGGCGGATTCATGACCCAATCAAGCAATGCCCTCTGTTTTGCGTTATCAAGTAACCAATCTCTTCTCCCTCCCTCCGGTAAAGTAAGCGCATACATCTCTAAGACCACCACTGGGTTGTCAATCAGAGTTTGCCAGCCTTGGTATTTCTCATAATAGGCTTCAAGCAGTTGTGCCTGCTGCTTGATTCCCTGTTGTTCCTGTATGTCGACATACTCAAGAAACTGCCGATCAAAACTCCACTGAATCACAAACACCATGCACCCGGCTACCGCTAGGGTGGCACAAAGCATGGCGGTAAAAACTTTATATTGGATGGATAATTTCATTGTATTGATATTTGGAAAAATTTTTATGTTTCCTTTCATCTAATTTTTTACGCAACATAAAGACATTGTGCACCGAAAATCAGCATTTGCACAATGTTTCCTCATTTTCTGAGAATTTGCAGAGTACTGTTTTAAAAATGCAAAATGAATCCTTTAAGGCTATCCCGTAATGACGAAATGACTATGAACGAACTAAAGAAAAACATTATTTCCAAAACGCGCTTCCTGTCCGGTTTGCTGCTGGCACTGGTCCTTAGCGGGTGTGTTGGAAAAACGGAGCAAATTCCCTTGGAACCTGTGGAGCTGCCGGTATCGTTTTCGATTACCGGATCTGTTGAGTCTGAGGGGAAATGGTGGCAAGCGTTCAATGACGAAGATTTAAGCGAGTTGATTGAGTTGGCCTTAGGCGAAAATTTTTCTATTAAAAGCAGCTGGGAGCGTCTCAATCAGCTAAAGGCACAGTACCGAAAAAGCAGTGCTAGCCTTTTTCCTATTCTTGAGGGTAAAGCAAGCGGCACCCACTCCATTGAGTATGTCGATGGAACATCGGACAAGAACGATAATCTGTTTTTAGGACTCTCGGCCTCTTACGAGGTCGACCTATGGGGGCAAATCGAATCCAATGTTAAGGCGGCTCGACTAGACATGGAAGCTACCCAGGCGGATCTTGATACGGCAGCCATGACGCTGGCAGCTGAGGTGGCTAAAACATGGTATCTCCTGATCCAGCAGACAGCAACCCTTGTCCTGCTTGATCAACAGATAGCGACCAATTCCAAAGCGCTCGAGTTGATAACAACCCAGTTTAGAGTCGGGAAGGTACCTTTTGCTGACGTTTTACAGCAGCGACAACTTATTGAGTCCCAGAAAGGTGATAAGATGCTGCTGGTGTCTCAGAAGGGACAGGCTGAGCATGGCCTGAACGTATTATTAGGACAGGTGCCTGGGACTGAAATGCAGGGAATTCCGACACAGCTCATTGCGTTACCTAAGCTGCCAGACACTGGGATACCTTCTGAGTTCATTCAGGCCCGCCCAGATATCCGTAGTTCCTTACTTACCTTACAGGCAGCAGATCAGCGGGTCGCGGTAGCTGTGGCTAATCAGTACCCATCTCTTCGGTTTACAGCGTCACTAGATACAATACATAATTCGACTAGCACCATATTCAGTGATTATCTGGCCTCCATCATGGCCGGACTGACAGCACCTCTCTTTGATGGAGGATTGAGAAAGGCTGAAGTTGCTCGGACAAGGGCAGTAGCAGCAGAGAAAATGCATGATTACGGTCAGACGATTCTTACTGCAATCGGTGAAGTTGAGGATGCTTTGCTCAAAGAGCAGCAACAGCAGAAATATATCAAGAGCCTTCACGCCCAACTTGAACTAGCCACAAAGACAATGGAACAGGTAAAAGAGCGCTATCTCAAAGGCGTTGCAGATTATCAACGGGTACTGACAGCGCTTACCTCGTTACAGTCCCTACAACAAAGCCTGATAACCGCTCAAAAGAATCTGTTGCTTAATCGAATAGAGTTGTGCCGCGCCCTCGGAAGAGGATGGGAGTACAGCAATACAGAAATGTATACCAAATCCCAGGTCGCAATAATCGGAAAGAAATACATGTAACGGAGAAATAATCAGCCATGAGTAATTCATATATCAATAAGCAGCAGGAAGCAGATACGAAAGAAAGTAATTGGGTCAAGGAGAAATTAATTATATGTATTCGTTATATAATCCCGGTTGCAACTCTAGCTGCCGGGATTCTTATTACCCTGTACCTACTGCAAACAGGCCCTCAAGCAAAACCGATCTCCAACGCAGGAAAGACCGGTGTGCTGGTGGATACAACCAGGGTTCGTTTTGATTTCTACCCGACCAAAATCAATGCCATGGGAGTGGTAAAATCCTCAAAATCAACTGATTTAAAGCCACAGGTAAGCGGGCAGGTTATCGAGCTGGCTGATCACCTTATCCCCGGAGGCAGATTTACTAAAGGTGATATTGTGCTTCGGCTAGATCCTTCAGATTATCTGTTGGCATTGCAACAGCAGGAAAATGAGGTGATGCAGGCCAACAATGACCTGTTGATTGAGGAGGGCAATCAGATCATCGTTAAAAGGGAGTTTGATCTCATGGGGGAACAGGTGAGTGAGGTGGAAAAAAAATTAATGCTCCGACAACCTCAATTGAGCAACCTACAAACCGCACTGACTATTGCCCAGTCAAAAACAGAGCAGGCAGAGTTGAATCTGAATAGAACTACAATTACAGCGCCTTTTAACGGTATTGTCCAGAGCCGTGAGGTAAATGTTGGTACTTGGGTCTCCACTTCCTCCCCCATTGGCACCTTGATTGGTTCCGACAGTTACTGGGTGGAGGTGTCGGTTCCAGAGGAACAGCTTCAATGGATCACACTGCCAAATGGAACTGATAAAGGGAGTCTGGTCAGGGTCTTTAACCCCACAGCATGGGGAGACGATACCTACAGGAAAGGAACTATTATCCAACTATTGCCAGGCCTGGAAACTAGGGGAAGAATGGCGCGATTGTTAATCGAAGTGGATGATCCTCTGGCATTGGAACAGGTGAATGCGGACAAACCACAGATCCTGATAGATTCCTTTGTGCGGGTAGTGATAGACGGCAAAAACATTCCCAGGGCCTTTGAAATTTCCAGGAAATATATGCATGGGGGCAATCAGTTATGGGTATATGACGAGGGAGGAAAGCTTGCAATTCGTGATGTGGCTGTCGGGTTCAAAAATAGAGACAGTGTGCTCATAATCTCCGGTGTTCGATCTGGTGATGAGGTTATCACCACAAGTATTCCCACCCCGGTAGAAGGTCTTGCATTACGACGTATGGGTATGGGGAACCAGAGTGGTAAAGGTAAAAACACCACTGCGCTGGCGATGAATTCCACCGGGAAGAGAAAGAGGGCTGATAATGAACAGTAACACGGAGCTGGGAAAAGGCCCGATTGGCTGGATGACCCTGAACAAGGTAATGCCCAATCTGCTGATGATTTTTCTCCTTTTGGGTGGGCTGTATAGTGCGTTGAACATAAAAAAGGAGGTCTTTCCCGAGTTTGAACTCGATACGATCAGTATTAGCGTAGCATACTCTGGAGCAGGTCCTGAAGAGGTCGAGCAGGGGATCATCCTGGTGATTGAGGAGGCGATTCAGTCCGTTGAAGGCATTGACGTAATTTCCTCCACAGCATCTGAAGGCAGTGGCCGGGTAACAGCTGAATTGCTTGATAACGCAGACCGCATGAAAGTATTGCAGGAGATCAAACAGGAAATTGACAGGGTATCAACCTTTCCTGGTGATGCAGAGGAGCCTGTGGTTTCTTTGAATTCCAAAAAGCAGGAGGTGCTACAGCTCAATTTTTATGGAGATGTATCCCAGTTGGTGCTGCGCGAGCTTGGAGAGCAGATAAGAGATCGTTTGCTGCAGCAGGGGGATATTTCGCAGGTAGATATTGTCGGCGCCAGGGATCTGGAGATTCTAATTGAGGTGAGCCAGGATCAGCTTCGCGCCCACGGGTTGAGTATGTCATCGGTTGCTGCAGTCATTAAAAATGCATCAGTAGAGATTCCCGGGGGTGAGATAAAAACCAAGGCCGGTGAAATACTGCTCCGGGTCAAAGACAGACGAGTCGGGGCTGTCGAGTTCAGCAGAATACCAATTATCACCGTGGATGATGGAACCGTTCTTCATCTAGGTGATATAGCGCAAGTCGTTGAGGGGTTTGAAGACAGCGACCGCCTGGTAACCTTTAACTCTAAACCGACCATTGCCCTGAATGTGTACCGGGTTGGTGATGAAACGCCGGTTGGAGTCGCAAAGAGTGTGCGCGCTGCAATGGTAGAGATTGAACCCGATCTTCCACCGGGGATAGAGTGGAAAATAAACAAAGATCAATCAGAAACATATAAACAACGTCTTGACCTGCTGCTCAAAAATGCGGGGATTGGTTTGGTGCTTGTATTTATACTACTAGGTCTGTTCCTTGAGATAAAACTCGCGTTTTGGGTAACCATGGGGATACCGATTTCGTTTTTGGGAAGTACACTGTTCTTACCTGGATTTGATGTCTCTATCAATATGATTTCCATGTTCGCATTTATAGTCGCCCTTGGCATCGTGGTGGATGATGCCATTATAGCTGGGGAAAACATCTTCGAATACCGGCAAAAGAACATGGGAGTTGTAGAGGCATCCATTATGGGTGCAAAGGATGTTGCCATTCCTATAACCCTCAGTATTCTCACTAATATTGCGGCCTTTCTGCCGATCCTGTTTGTCCCTGGAGTTACAGGGAAAATCTGGAAGGTTATCCCCATAGTGGTGATTACAGTTTTTATCGTTTCCTGGGTGGAATCACTCTTTATCCTGCCTGCGCACCTTGCTCACTCAGGATCGAATGGCCGGATATTTGGTTTTTTCAACAGACTGCAACAGCGGGTAAGTCAGGGGGTACGATATTTTATCGAGACTGTATATGGTCCTCTGCTCCACTGTTTTTTGAGATTTCGTTACTTGACCTTTGCCCTTGGAGTTGTAGTGCTTTTTATAATCTTCGGCTACGTCCTTAGTGGACGGATAGGGATGATCCTTATGCCTCGGGTAGAGGCAGATTACTCAGTTGTCACAGCTACCCTTCCTTATGGCAGCCCTATAGAGAAGGCTGAAGAGGTTCGGAATAAGCTTGTCGATTCTCTGCAACGAGTTGTTGAGCATGCCGGGGGGCAAAAGCTGGTAACCGATGTTTTTACCGAAATCGATAACAACAAAATCGAGATCAGTGCCTTTCTGGTTGATCCGGAAGATCGACCCCTGTCCACCCGCGAGATGACTAAATTATGGCGTGATGATGTTGGGCCTATTTCAGCTCTGCAGTCGCTTCGGTTTGAATTTGACCGGGGCGGACCGGGACAAGGCAAGTCACTTTCCGTTGAGCTGGCTCACCGTGATATAGATACCCTTGACCTTGCGAGTGCTGCTCTTGCCGAGAAACTCAGCTCATTCAGTCAGGTTAAAGACGTGGACGACGGTTTTAATCCAGGCAAAGAACAACTTGACTTCAGTATTACACCCGAAGGGGAGAGCCTGGGCTTAAGTGCTGCTGATATTGCCTCCCAGGTACGTAACAGTTTTCAGGGCGTTTCAGCACTTAAGCAGCAGCGTGGACGCAATGAGGTTACTGTCCGTGTTCGTTTACCCGAGGAAGAGCGCCAAAGTGAATATGATGTGGAGAATATGCTCATTCAGGCACCTGGTGGTGAGTTTGTTCCCTTCAGTTACGTGGCGGATGTGGAACGTGGAAGGGCCTATAGTATCATCAAGCGCAGAGACTCCAGGCGAACTGTAACCGTTGGGGTTGATGTGGATCCCATTGGTGAGACCGGTATAATCCGGGCAGCTCTCGACACCACTATTCTGCCTGATTTGATTAAGGAATTTCGAGGTTTAAGTTATAGCTATCAGGGAAGGCAAGCGGACATGCAGGACAGCATCAGCAGTTTGGTTATAGGTTCGTGCGGAGCGCTGTTTCTCATTTACTTTCTGTTGGCCATACCACTTAAGAGCTATGTGCAGCCTCTTATCGTCATGAGTGCTATTCCGTTTGGAATTGTTGGTGCGGTTCTCGGGCATATAGCCATGGGGTACAACCTGAGTGTTATGAGTATGATGGGAATTGTGGCTCTATCCGGAGTGTTGGTCAACGATTCCCTGGTGCTGATCGATTTTGCCAACAAGGAGCGAGCAAGGGGGCTAAATGTTTATAAGGCGATTCACAGTGCAGGTAAACGACGCTTTCTGCCAATCATGCTCACCACCCTCACCACCTTTGGCGGGTTGGCACCGATGATTTTTGAGACATCGAGGCAGGCCAGGTTTATGATCCCAATGGCTTTGTCGCTGGGGTTCGGCATTATCTTCGCAACAGTAATCGTGTTGATTCTTATCCCGAGTCTGGTTGTCATCATGGACGATATAGAAAAGCTTCTTCGATTGAGTTGGACCCAAAAAAAACAAACTGAATCATTGGTAGCAACAACTTCGAGTCGACTTGGATAAGGGATATTATAACCAGTGAAAAGGAGCAAGTTAGTGGAACACTAACTCGCCTTTCTAATTGCTCCAGGTTAAGGGGGCAGGATAGTTTTTGCAAATCCTGCCCCCCCAATTGAATGGTGAACCGGTAGGAGATGTTTCCAGTCGAAAGACGATTTGCTTGAGGCTGTATGGTCAGAATAAGTGTCTGCCCATAAAGTATCAACGAGCGGACATAAGATACTCTCTGGGAAAAGAGGGAGTTGGCTCAACTTAACACTCCAACCAGCAATTTTAACGAAAAAGAGATACACTAATGAAAAAGATAACCAGTGCTATGTTGGCATTTGGATTAATAAGTTCAGCAAACGTTGTAACGGCAGAGGAAAGAGACTCTTTTACTGGTTCCATAGGAATTGGGGCAACAGTGATCGACAGCTCCAATAATCTCAATCCTAATGGCTCAGAAGATCGATTAAATGACCTGAGCTCCTCAGCTGAAGGTGATTCTTCTGTACAGCCTCTGTTACTGATTAAAACCACCTGGGATGTAGGAGCTGCAGACGGGTTGAAAATGTACCTTTCGACCACCCCACCCATTGATGAGGTTGGCGGGTTCGCAATTGACCTTGGGTCAACCTACAGACTGTCAGGTATTGGGATTGTGAGTGGAGGTCTATTTTTCTTACCTTTTGCAGAAGCGTGGGAGGATCCATATCTCGTCGGAGCAGATCGGGAGGAGACAGATACTTCAAAGTTTGGTGCCAAAATCGGATTGAACAGGATTATGGGGAGTGGCTTGCGATTAGGGCTTGTCTATATGATCGATGACGTTGATGATGATGTGATCGGTGAAAGAATTTCCGAGCTCGCACGGGACGGGGTTGTTTACGCGCTGAATATGAATTATTCCTTTTATCCGACTGACAATTTGGAGATTCGGCCACGCTTGACTGTTCGCCAGGGTGATTACGATGGTGAGGCCAACTCATATACAAAATACAAGGCCGAGCTAGAGACCAGGTATGTCATCGATAAAGTCGCGATTATCCCTAGGGCCTATGTCAGCTATAGCGAATATAACGAGCTGAACCCCCTTTTTAATGAAACACGTGAGGATGAAGGGTATGGTCTTAGTATGGTCATCAATTATATGGCACCTTTTAATTTCACAAATTGGTCGATAACAGGCATTGCAAGTGCAAGCGAGGGAGATAGTAATATAGACTTCTATGATAGCGAAGCGTTCTCATTCGGTGCTTTTGTGAGCTACAATTTTTAGCTTTAGATACGAATTATTGCCAGAGGTGCCATCATGCAGAGTAGTCAATATATTAGAGTCAAATACCGCCTTAGATCCCAACTTAAAGATGTGTCGTTGTATCATTCTTGGAATGATGTTGATTTGCTATTTTGCTATAACAGGGGTTTGGAACAAGTAGTTGACTTGAGGGTAAGTACGGGAAAAACCTAACCTTCAACTTAGAATCTGCACCCTTACATTTCCGGAGGTTGGCCTAAGATACAGCGTAACTAATGGCCTAAGCAAAAATGGGCATTTAAAAGCTGCTTCTTCAGTTGTATCCTTTTCCCTTTTCTTATAGTTTTGTTCAAATCTAAGATTAATATTATTATCTTGAAGGTTTGAAGGTTTGAAGGTTCCCGTAACGCTTGAACTTTGATCTTACTACTGTGGAGCTACTGCGACACACGCTATCGCATGGATTGAGGCTCGTATTGGCAATGTAAACCATTTAAGCAATCCAGCAAGTTTGGACTAATTCCTGTAAACCTACCGTTTGACATGGGCAAGTGATTTGATGATTGGAATCTGAAGAGATACAGGAATTAGTGTTAAGTTGAGAGGATCATTTCAAAACACTACCTTGGAACTGGTAATCTTGATCAGTAACAGTTTAATATTCGTCTAGTGAATCAGAGGATATTGTAAAGGAAATTGGGATTTCGGCTTCGAAGGCCGGAACGCTAACACACAGAGTATTGGCGTAGTATAGATGTATACATCATTAAATCAGGTAATTATAGGTATGCCCGAGGAGGTTCAGGATAGGTGAGTGGCAGAGTTGGTCACCGATTTAGCCACCCAATAAAAAAGGCAGAGCCATTTCTGATCAATTGTGACTGTTCCTAGAATTATAGCCAAACATCAATGAATTAGCAAATATACAGATAGTAAATTCCAGAATAATAGTCTATCTTACGAGGCATAATTTTTTATCGTTCCCTTTCCTAAGTCAAACAAACCAATTTTTACTATCCATTAAAGCGATAAAGGAGCTATCATGACAGTCTTGAGATCTTTGTTATTGGCTACATTTTTGGTGAGTCTGAACGTTTCTGCTGTTGTAGCTGGCACCGTTGGAGACATCAATAACGATGGAAAAATTGATCTCACCGAGGCTATCCATGCTTTGCAGGTTGCTACTGGAACCTATCCAAACCTTGATCCATCCTGTCAACTTGTTGGTAAATATGCTTGGACCAGTGGTGCTGACTATGCCGCTTGTGATGTGGTAAATATCAATGCAATCTATTATGTCTGCATATCTGCACACCAAGCCACTAATGACTTTTTAGCCGATGCAGCCTACTGGGAATTACTGACTCTACTTGGAAATTGGCAAAAAATTGGTAACGATATTCATTTCACTGATGGAAATGTAGGAATAGGAACAAGTACTCCTCAGAGCGCACTGGAAGTTGACGGTATAGTACACTCAACCTCTGGGGGAGTAAAATTTCCAGATGATACCGTTCAAACGACTGCACCATCCCTGCAGTGCTATACTGCAACGATGCAGTATGATAATGTAAATCCTGGCGATGATTTTTGTACCCATACACCAGTTTTCCAAATTACCAATCCATACCCTTCCACCACTGCCCCCAGTGATGTTTTTGATGATTACTGTGCATCCCCTTCACCTTTTGACTCTACCCAGATTGTAGTGTGGGGGTTGCGATGCAAAGAGGGGTGGATTAATACAGGATGTGAAGGATCGATGTCGGGTGCCGATTCTGAAGACGGTACCGCTCCTTTCTTGAATGGCTGTCACATGGATGATGAGGAGTACGACAGTAGTACTATCTTCACAACATGTTGCAGAATCGCACCATCTCTTTAAGAAACGTTTAACTAATTGGTATCCACTTATTATTTGAACTTGATATTCTTGCAAATTTTCACAGTCTAAGAACCACCTACTGAAGTACACCCAGTCCCAGCTTATACGTAGAGTGAGATTGTGAAAATGTGGTTGTCGTCTGAATAGGCCGAAAGCCTGTGTTAACGATTTATTGGATATTTTCCTGATAGGCTATCACGTACTCCTTCACCTGAGAAATCCATTGGCAGCATTAACTGCATCGATAAAACAAGTACTTAATGTTATTCCTGTAAACCTACCGTTTGACATGGGCAAATGATTTGCTGACAGGAATCTGAAGAGATACAGGAAGAATCTTTAAAGTGGAGCGATCGCAAATTGCATAGGTTACAGTCGGTAATCTTTTGAAAACCGACTGCATTAGTCAGTCTTATTTGCCATGTAAAATTTTTACAAGCTCATAGGCAATGGAGTCATCTACACCATTATGCACATTACTTAAAATGATGATGAGATGTCTCTCCTCAACAAGTCTCATCAGTAGTGAATTAAAACTGTTAACTCGGCCACTGTGTTCTATAACTTTAGTGAAGAACTCATTCTCAAGCAGGGGGCTGCCAAAATATTTTGTGCTTATTCTCCAGCCATAACCATAACTATTCAGATAAGGCTGGAACATTAATTCTTTGAACTGTTTTGAGAGTAATCGGGATGAATATAAAGCCTGATCCCACAAGTAAAGATCTTCGATTGTTGAGTACATATCTCCTGCAGCTTGAATCACTGTAAGATCCATTGAGGCAGCATTCTCAATTTCACCCTCATTTCTAAAATAGCCGCTGGCACGGTTAGGTAAAATAGTCTGGTAGTGATCAACGCCGGTATTCACCATTTTTAAAGGACTTAGAATTTTATCTCTTAAAACTTCGTGATATCTAAAGCCTGTGACCTTTTCAATGATCGCTCCTAATATACAATATCCGGAATTGGTATAGTGATATGCAGTACCAGGTTCAAACCTCAGATCTTCGCTTCGAAACTTTTGTATACCTTCCCTGAGGTTATGATGATTATGACGTAATGAGATTTCAAACTCAGGATAATCTTTCCTGTGAAGACTTGGTAATCCAGAAGTATGTGACAACAGATGATGAATAGTAATTTGCGCTCCCGTATCTTTTCTATAGTATGGCAGATACTCAGAAATTGTATCGTTCAATCCAATTTGACCAGCTTCTGCCAATTGTAAAATCAACATTGCTGTAAATTGCTTAGTGATTGAACCGATTTTGAATTTGGTATTAGCTGTGTTTGGGATCTTCCATTCAAAATTTGCAAAGCCATATCCTCTTTGGAAAATGACCTTCCCTCTCTCGCTTACCAAAATCACCCCATTAAACAGGGGCTTACTTAGCATGAGTTTTTCAATCTGTGCGACCTTGGATTGTGAATGAACAAATGGGGGGATGAAATGAACTACCAAAAGAACCATCCCAACAACAATCAATTTGGGATATGGAAAGATCTGTTTTTTTGACATACAACTCTACCTTTTTTCCAGTTCATCATTTTGTTGGTTATTAAGAATAAAACAACAAAACCACATAGGAGATTTGATTGTCAATAAGCAAGAAGCATGGAGACATACAGCAGAAAGTTTTTAGTTATGCGATGTCATGGAATATAGAAATAGTGATTGCGTTTATTAAAGATAGCTCATCCAATCTCACACATAACGAAGGGCATGAATACCGAGATTATTTCTATTCATCATGCGTTCTATACTGAAAATTAAAGTGTAGTGATCATGTTATAGAATTTGGAACATTTGCTATCTCATCATGGAGATGTCAGGAGGGCTCTTATGGCGGAAGAAAATAGGAATATGAGCATGTGGGCAGTGGGGGGTGGGCTATTGTCAGGCCTCGGCATAGGTCTGCTTGTTGCTACCATAATTCCAGCGATAAAAGGGAGAGGTACTCCAAGGTAAGCTCATTATTGCGGCCGTGTGCATCAACCAAAGATTCTTCCTGTATCTTTTCAAATTCCAATCATCAAATCACTTGCACTTGTCAAACGGTAGGTTTACAGGAATAGTCTTAACCTGACTGGTATTGCTAGCGTTTAATATTGGCAGCGCAAATC
>JAAELB010000347.1 GCA_024227155.1 Desulfobulbaceae bacterium | reverse complement strand
GTAGGCAACTCGTTTGATAAAAAGGAACTGCTGAAATCGGCGGGCTTCAAATGGGATAAATCAGGGAAGAACTGGTACAAAGAAGTCACGGTTCATTAACCACTACCCATCAATTTTTCACCAACCCGTTAAGGGAGGATTACATCTCCCTAAAGGGATCCGTGTGTCCTCCCTTTACTCATTTGAGGAGAAAACACATGGATATCCAAACCACTATGCTGACAAGCCTACGTAAACTGGCTGAGCAACACACCATCGAAACACTTGGGGATCGCAGCGATTATCTTGGCGCATCCGAAATCGGATATTGTCCGAGAAAAGTCATTCTCGAAAAGATTCACCCAGGTGAACATGACCTTGCAACCCTTCTCCGCTTTCAGCGGGGACATATGGCCGAAGACATCATTGCCAGGTTATTTACTGCTGCCGGTTATTCGAATTTTAACAGGCAGGTTGAAATAGTTCTGTCCGGTGATGTTCCACTTAAGGCTCATATCGATTTTGTTTTCACTTCTCAAGTCCGCAAAATGAAATCCATTCTGGAGATCAAAAGCACAAGTAGAATTCCTGATGGGCCGTATAGCTCCTGGGAGTCCCAACTCTATATCCAGATGGGTGCTCTTGCCAGGCAACACCCTGATTATTCCATCAAGGGTGCGGTGTTGACACTTGATCTTGCCCATGGCGAAGTTGCCTTTTTTAACGGCTATGAACCCCAGAAAACGATTTTCAAAGGATTGATGGAGCGTGCCGGGACAATCTGGTCTGACTATCAGGCGATATTACGCAATGAAAATATTGATCCGAAGACAGAAGTCAGTCCTCTTTGTGGATTCTGTGATCATATCTCCACCTGCCCACGGTTTGAGACAGAAGATGTCCCACAAATGGCAGGTGCTGTCCAAGTGTTGCAGGAGCTACAGCTCAGGGACAAAAATCTGCAAGGTGAAATCAAGAAACTCAAAAAACAACTTCTCGCTGTTGTTGAGCAGAAGGGGCCGATTAAATCCGGTGGTTGTTTTTTAAGGAAAGCCACCCGAAGCAGGAAACATCTTGATATGGAACGTTTGGAAGCCTTTCTGGCTGAAAGCGGTACTGGGATAGATGAATATCAGAATGACCGGACCTTCTCCTTCCTGGAGATTAGGAAAGCAAAGGCAACATAAATAAGAAACACAACAATCCCACTCCGGGGAGATCATTTCCCCATGTTGGGGAGCTCTATTTCTCCGGATACTTTTTATTCACTCAATCCAATGGAGGATCGACATGAACAAAGCAATGGTAATCGGAAATTTAGGCAATGACCCCGAAGTACGCTACACCCAGAATGAAACCCCGGTGGCGACTTTTTCAGTTGCATCTAACGAGCGGTGGAAAGATTCTGATGGTAACAAACAGGAACACACCGAGTGGCACCGTGTTGTTGCTTGGGGAAAACTTGCCGGGGTCTGTGGTGACCACCTAAGTAAAGGCGATAAGGTCTTTATTGAAGGTAAACTCCGCACCCGTAAATGGGAAGATCAGGAAGGTGTAACCCGCTATACCACCGAGATCGTTGCCAGGGAGCTGGAAATGCTCGGTGGCAGGCAGGAAGGATCAGGTTCTCCGCCAAATGGTGATAATGTTGAACCACCAATGCCTGATGATGTTCCATTTTAGATAAAATTCAGTGACGATATCCCGCAAAGGGATGCCATTACTCACCCTGGGGGAACTCATTCCCCGCAAGGGCATTGGTTCCTTCCAAAACAAAGGAGGTAACCAATGCTTTTTGTAAAAGACCCGGATGGTTCATACAGTCCTGCACCTAAAAAACGAGTTCTCACGGAAGCGAACAAACTGATGGGCTATCAACTGCGACGCGGGGCTTCAATTCTCTCATCAGAATGTGCCAAGGCTGTTATCGGCTGTAAGCTCCGAGCAAAACAGCATGAAGTCTTTGCCTGTCTGTTTCTGGACTCCCAGCACCGGGTCCTCGCTTTCAAAGAGATCTTTACCGGTACAATCAATCATACAACAGTTCATCCCAGAGAGGTTGTGAGAGAGGCACTGCAGCTCAACGCCGCTGCAATCATCCTGGCACACAATCACCCATCAGGAAGTATCCAGCCAAGTACGCAGGATATAGCTCTTACAAGAACACTGGCAGATATCCTGAAGATCGTGGATGTGCGGATTCTTGATCACCTGATAGTAGGTGATGAGGTTACCGCATTCTCAGATCTTGGACTTTTGCCGGAAAAATAATTCACATCCCATATCAAGGGGCAGACTTGTCCCTACATGGGAGTCTTGCCCTCTTGATAGACAGAACACAACAACCAAGGAGACAAGACTATGAGCGCACCAACACCTTTAACCAATGATCAAATTGTAACTCTCGCACCCGCAGCAGGTTCCTTTGAACCTATTGATGGAGTTTCTGCTCGCTACTCGTTCGTACCAACATTGACCGCTATAGATTTACTGCGTGATGTAGGATGGCTTCCCATTCATGCGGAACAGAGTGCAGTACGTCTTGCCAGAAGGGAAGGGTACCAGCGTCACCTGATCCGTTTTGCCAAAAGTGGTTTATCGTTTTCCGGTGAGCGGGTCGACCTGGTACTGTTCAATTCCCACGACCGTGGTTGTGCTTTTAAGCTTATTGCCTCGGTCTGGCGGCAGATATGTGGTAACGGCCTGATGGTAGCATCCGAATTTGCAAACTTCAGTCACAAGCATATCGGCTTTTCCCCGGATAAGTTTATTCATTCGGCTGGCGAAATTGCTTCAGCTGCCGGGACGATTGCCGAGCGAGTTAACGAGATGAAAATCATCGAGATGACTCCGGATGAGCGGGGCGTTTTCGCTCAAGCTGCTCACGGTTTGATTTATGATGAGCCGGAGCAGGCCCCTGTGCAATCAAATCAGCTTCTTCATGAACGGCGCTATGACGACAAGGGCAACGATTTATGGACAACATTTAACGTGGTACAGGAAAATCTCATGCGTGGAGGTCTCAAGGGAACAACTAGAGGCAGTAACGGGCGACTGAGAAGAGCAACAACACGCCCGGTCAAATCGCTTGATCGAAATATCAAACTGAACCAGGCGCTCTGGTTCTTGACGGAAAAAATGGCTGAGCTGAAGCAGGCCGAGGGGAGTATCTCGACTGTATCAGCTTGAACTACCGCCTAATGCTAGCCGTCTCCTTCGGGGGACGGCTTTTTTATTGTCTGAGCATCATTGTATGTATTTAATGCTATACAAATATATATCAAAAATTATAGTTGAAGAGATAACATTAGTAATATATAAAACAGTATCAACAATATTATACAAACAACTCCTGCTATAAGGGCCAATGATGAAATTTGCAATACTAAATCAGAAAGGTGGTGTGGGGAAATCAACGATCGCAACCAACCTGGCATACGGTCTCGCGCTCTCCCGTAAAAGGACCTTACTCATCGACATGGATCCCCAGGCTCACAGTTCAGCAATTTTTTGTTCTGAGATTCACAAGACAGGTACTGTCGGTGATTTGCTTTCAAGTAAGTCGTTCAAGATACGAGATGCTATTCGGCCAGCTGTGACCGGCGAAGATGAAGAACAAATTAAAGGTTTGTCTATTATTGCCTCCAATATCCATCTGGTGATCACTGCCGAGCAGGTCACTAGCAAAATTCATAGGGAAAAACTTCTCCACAACCATCTCAAAAAGATTGAAAACGATTTTGACTTCATCATTATTGACTGTCCGCCTACTGTAAATGTTCTCACGGTCAACGCCATATTCACATCAGATGTGATTATAATCCCGACAATCTACGGACGCTATTCCCTGGATGGCATTGCCGATCTTTTTCATTCGATAGAGGATGTGAAAGAGTCCAGCGAATTTGATTATATGATTTTGAG
>JAAELB010000346.1 GCA_024227155.1 Desulfobulbaceae bacterium | reverse complement strand
TTCAATAAGAGTGGTGTTCTTCACATCAAAGCCCAACAGACTGGACAAAATACCATGCTAGCACAAATAATACGCATGGTGCAGACGGCGCAGGGGAGTAAAGCTCCTATCGCTGGTTTGGCCGATAGAATAAGCCTCTATTTTGTTCCAGCAGTAATAGTCGTTGCGATAGTAACCGGAGTATCATGGTATGTTGCTGGAGGAGTTACTTTTTCCATGGCCTTGAGATTCTTCATTGCGGTACTGGTTATTGCCTGTCCATGTGCCATGGGGCTTGCTACCCCAACTTCTATCATGGTTGGTACAGGACGAGGTGCTCAACTTGGGGTTCTTATCAAGGGTGGCGAGGCCCTGGAAACCGCAGAAAAAATCGAGGTTATTGCCTTTGATAAAACGGGTACGCTTACCCATGGCAAACCTCAAGTAACAGAAATAATAAATTTTTCCAGTACCTATACTGAACAAGAAATATTGACAATGGTTGGCTCTGTAGAGCAATCATCTGAGCATCCTCTTGCTGAGGCCATAGTCAATGAAGCATTACAGCATGGTGTACCATTGCACCAACCGGACTCCTTTGAAGTTTTTCCAGGACTAGGAATAAAGGCATCTTCAAAGAATAATCTCTTACTGGTGGGCAATAGAGAATTATTGGAAAAATTTGGAGTTTCATTGGAGAGGGGACGACAATATGAAAAAGAGTATGCAGAACAGGGCAAAACCGTGCTCTTTATCTCGGTAAACAAGGAGCTGGTATCGCTCATATGTGTTGCTGATACCTTAAAAAAAGAAGTTCCAGAAGAAATTGCCAGATTAAAGGAGATGGGCATTACACCCATGATGGTAACGGGTGACCATGATGTTACTGCACGAGCAATTGCTGCCCAAGCAGGTATAGAAGAAATAAAAAGCCAGGTGATGCCTGAAGAAAAGGCACGAATAATAATGGAGGCCCAGAAAGATGGTAAAAGTGTTGCCATGGTGGGGGATGGGATTAATGATGCTCCTGCACTGGCCCAGGCCGATGTAGGGATTGCCATGGGGACAGGAATCGATATCGCCATAGAGTCAGGGGATATGGTAATAATGAAAGGTAATCTTGATGGTGTGATTACAGCGCTTGAGTTATCAAAGGCGGTAATGGGAAATATTCGTCAAAACCTTTTCTGGGCATTTGCCTACAATATCGTAGGTATTCCCGTTGCTGCGGGCATTTTTTATGTTTTTGGAGGACCAGCGCTGAGTCCTATGCTCGCTGGAGCCGCCATGGCCCTGAGTTCAGTATCTGTTGTCAGTAATGCCCTGAGGTTGCGATTTTTTAATGAAACTCTGTAGAGATGAGCCAAAAGAGAAAGAATACCCAAGTCCTGTCGTTTCCGTCCTTTTTTTCTTGACTTTTAGGCTCTCATATTTATATATATTGCAACCTAAATGAATGCCGATTCATTAAGCTGCCGAGCACAAGGATGCTGCGGCGTAAATTTTGTTAATATAAAATAAAGAGGATTTCTATGTCTAAATTAGTAGCACCTCATGGTGGAAAAGGTTTGGTTTGTGCTCTTTTAGAAGGCGCAGCACGTGATGCAGAACTGGAAAAAGCTAAAGGTCTGAAGCAGATCGAAATTTCTGATCGCGCTAAAGGCGATCTCATCATGATGGGTATCGGTGGTTTTTCTCCTCTTGATGGTTTCATGACAAAAGCAGATTGGAAAGGTGTTTGTGAGAACTTCCAGATGGCTGATGGAACCTTCTGGCCTGTTCCTATTACCCTCGACGTTTCTACCGCTGACGCTGCTGACATCGCAGAAGGCAGTGAAATTGCCTTGGTAAAAGATGGTGAGACCTTTGCAACCATGACAGTCACCGAAAAATTCGAGATGACTGATGATGATAAAAAATGGGAATGTGAAAAAGTCTTCATGGGCGAAGGTGAAGAGTCTGTAGATGGCAATTTCTGGAAGATCGCACCTGAAGATCATCCTGGTGTTATCATGGTTCAGGCACAAAAAGAAGTTAACCTCGCTGGTCCTGTAAAAGTTCTCTCTGAAGGCGAGTATCCTGCAGAGTACCCAGGCGTATATCTGAAACCTGCTGAGACCCGTGCAATGTTCGATGAGCGCGGATGGGCAAACGTTGCTGCACTGCAGCTCCGTAACCCAATGCATCGCTCTCACGAGTACCTTGCAAAGATTGCTGTTGAGGTATGTGACGGTGTTCTTATTCACTCCCTGATTGGTAATCTCAAGCCAGGTGACATTCCTGCACCTGTTCGTGTAAAAGCTATCGATATCCTTATCGAGAACCATTTCGTAAAAGAGAACGTAATCAACGCTGGTTACCCACTTGATATGCGTTATGCCGGACCACGTGAAGGACTCCTTCATGCAACTTTCCGTCAGAACTATGGCGTTAACAACATGCTGATTGGTCGTGATCACGCTGGTGTTGGTGATTTTTATGGTCTGTTCGAAGCTCAGGACATTTTTGATCGCATCCCAACAACTGGTGATGATGCAAAAGATCTGCTCTGTCGTCCAATGAAAATTGACTGGACCTTCTACTGTTCAGAGTGTGATGGTATGGCTTCTCTCCGTACTTGCCCACATGATAAAGATAGCCGTGTTATCCTTTCCGGTACCAAGCTGCGTAAGGCACTTTCTGATGGCGCTGAGATTGTTGATCACTTTGGACGTGACGAAGTTCTGGATCACCTCAAAGTATACTACGGTAGCCTGAAAGAGAAAGTTGAAGTTAAGATGCAAGGTGCCGCTTCTGGCGACTCTATGTAATCTAGGACTTATATAAGTTCTCTTGAGGAGATACCACCATCAGGTGGTATCTCCTTTTTTTTTGATAAAAATTCGATTAACTATAGTTGTTCTAAAGAATCTTCAAAAGTGGCGGTAAAGTAACTACTGGATCCCCGATAAAAACGTTCGGGGATGACATGTGCAATCAATCCCTTGTTGTCATTCCCGAGTTCTTTTATCGGGAATCCAAAAAGTGATTTTGTGAATATTTCCACCACTTTTGGAGTAATGACCTTTCTAGTTACTATCAAAGATAATGCGCTGTCAAATCGATACGAGGAAGCAGGAACTATGTCAGAATTACAGGTGGGACTCGCAGAGAGAAGTTATCCAATAATAATTGAAAAAGGGTATCTTTCAGAAATTGGCAAGGATTTACTAGAGAGAAATATTGCCAAAAGGTTTGCTGTTATTTCAGATGACAGGGTCGCTGGGCTATACGGCACTGTTCTCATGGATTCACTTAAGCAAGCGGGACTTAAAGCAGAACTGATTACATTTCCCCATGGTGAAGCGAACAAAACCTTGGAAACAATAGCACAACTGGCAAGTAAATTAGCTCAATTAGGTTTTGACAGAAATGATGCTGTCATCGGTTTTGGCGGAGGGGTAACCGGTGACATCGCTGGGTTTCTTGCTTCCTCCTATATGCGTGGCATAGAATTTGTGCAGGTTCCCACCACTCTTCTTGCTCAGGTTGATAGCTCCGTTGGTGGAAAAACCGGGGTTGATATTCCAGAAGGGAAGAATCTTGTTGGGGCTTTTTACCAACCAAAGGCTGTGTATATTGATATCTCAGTATTGCAGACGCTGCCCCAGCAAGAATTGCTTGGAGGACTTGCCGAAGTTATTAAATATGGCGTTATTCGAGACCAGGACTTTTTTGTTTTTCTCAAAGAAAATCGAGAAAAAATCCTGGCCCTTGATCCAACACTCATTACTCGTACCATCCATACCTGTTGTAGGATTAAGGCGGATGTCGTATCTGAAGATGAAAGGGAAGGTGGGGTGCGTAAAATCCTCAACTATGGACACACCATCGGGCATGCCGTTGAAGGAGCTTCCGATTATTCACTTATCCATGGGCTCGCAGTGGCCATTGGTATGGTTGCAGCTGCAAAACTTGCGACATTAAATGGTTTACTTGCTCAATCTGATATGGAACGTATTGTTTCTTTGCTACAGGATTACCAGATGCCCATTGAGGTCCCTGCAGAACTTGATAGAGAACGGATCAAGCGATATCTTTTAACTGATAAAAAGGCTGTTGGTGGAAAGGTATACTATATTCTTCCGGATTCTATTGGCAGTACACAAATTACTGCAGAAATAACTGAAGAACAGGTTGATCTGGTTCTCGGTTAATAATACTTCTGTTCACATATTAACAATGCAAATATACTTATATAGCTATGCCGATATACGAATTTTACTGCGACTCCTGTAATGTGATTTTTAATTTTTTCTCATCAAGGGTCAATACCGAAAAAATCCCTGATTGTCCCAAATGTGGTAAGAAAGAACTCTCCAAACAGATTTCCAGGTTTGCAACCATTGGTAAGGCCAAAGAGCAAAATGATGACATGCTTGGTGGTCTTGATGAAACCAAAATGGAACATGCTTTCGAATCTTTGATGAGTGAGGCAGAAAATATTAATGAAGATGATCCGAAACAGATGGCATCTTTAATGAGAAAATTTACCTCAAAAACCGGTATTAATCTCGGTGATTCAATGGAAGAAGCAATTTCACGTATGGAAGCGGGTGAGGATCCTGATCAAGTAGAGAAAGAAATGGGCGATCAATTAGGTGATGATGATTTTAGTTTGGAATCGGTGAAAAAGAAACTCATGCATAAAAAAGCTGAGCCTGCCCATGATGAAAAGCTGTACGAGCTTTAGTGCAGGAGAAAAGCACAGACGTTGATATAATTTTACAGCTCAAAGTTCCTAGTGCGGTGTAAACCTTAAAGTGGCAATTTTGGCCCATCCGTCATGCCCGAGTGTTGTTATCGGGCATCCAGGAGGTTTGCAACTATCCGGATCCCCGATTACTACCTCGGGGATGACGTCAATAAGTAACCGTTCGTCCAGCACCCCATTTTCGTCCGATCAGGCCTCCTGGCATAGCCAACTATAGCCAGGAGACCAGCTTGAACGAACCTGGAGCACTGGACGAACGGTTACGGACTTTGGTTATGCAGTCTTTTGAAGGGGGCGGTGAACGGTTACGTCAATAAGAAGGTTTATGCTATACGGTGTACTAGATTCCCGCCTGTGCTGTAATGATGGTATTTCTGCGCCATTTAGTGGACTGTCGTGGAACCGTCAGGACCATTAATATCGACGATTTGATGCTCAGCTTCTTTTTTCGTAATAATTTTTCTAATATCTTCTTCACTCATACCAAGGGATTGGGCGAGTGCCTGGACGTCGTAAACCGGTTGTCCGTCGGCACCATAGTGGCTGGGCTTGAGTTCTGGAAATGAACTGTTAGTTGCTGTAAGGGAGGCATCTAAAAGTAATTGGCGAATTTCCGGAGGACCATATACAATTAACCATTCAACAGCCTCAGCCCATAGCTTACTGTCAACTGTGTCGTGCTCCAGGACTTTCATAGCACTTTCAAGGTCCCAAAGTTTTTTAAATTCCATCTCTAAGTTCTCCTACATGTTTCAATTTGTGATATCATAGATTTACACTATAGTTATAATTGTAGTAATTGCACTATTTGCTATTACCCTTTTCAAAATGGCACTATTGGAGGCAGCCTGATGAACCGATTTGATGGTGGAATATTTCTCGAGAACATAGAATGGTTTGACGAATCCGGAAAAGAACTTGTACGACGGCTTCCGCAACAGGGATCCGGTGAAATAAAATTTGGTGCACAGCTGACAGTGCGTGAAAGTCAGGCTGCTGTATTTTTCTATAAGGGGAAGGCCTGTGACTGCTTTGGTCCCGGAAGACATACCCTGAAGACCTGGAATCTCCCCTTAATCACCAAATTATTGTCCATTCCCTGGCGTGGCGACAGTCCTTTAAGGGCTGAAGTGTACATGGCCAATTTAAAATATTTCCCAGGTCTCAAATGGGGTACGCAAAACCCAGTTGCTTTTCGTGACTCCGAACTTGGTCTAATCCGTTTAAGGGCTCATGGTATCTATAACATTCAGATAGCACAACCGGTATTGTTTATTAACAGCCTGGTTGGTACCATGGGAAAAATGGACACGAATGCTATTTCTGACTATCTGAAGTTAGTTATTGTCTCAAGATTTAATGATTATCTTGGTGAAACACTCGATACGATTTTTAATTTGCCAGGTACCTTTGATCATCTCTCCGAGGAACTTGAAAAAAGACTGGCAGGGGACTTTGCACGTTTTGGTCTTCGCCTTACGCATATTTATATCACCTCTGTTACACCTCCTGATGAAGTTCAAAGTGCAATTGATGATAAAGGCAGAATGAGCCTTATTACCGACATGAAAAAATTTATGCAATTAAAGGCTGCAATGGCAATGGAAAAAGCGTCGGAAGCACAGGGAGAAGCGGGAGCTGGACTGGGAATGGGAATGGGCATGTTGCTGCCAGGGATGTTTAACGCATCATTATCCAGCCCTGAAAAGACGGCGACCAGTGATGAGAAATCGATATCTACCTGTCCTGACTGTGATAATCAGATTCCTGGGGATGCGAGGTTCTGTCCACTCTGTGGACACCAGCAGCTTCTTTTGCTTCAGTGTTCCAATTGCGGCAAGAATCTGACCCCTAAAGCTCGATTTTGTTCGAAATGTGGTAAGCCTGCGGAAATGAAAAAGCAGCCGGTTGTATGTCTAAAGTGTAACACAGAAAATTTACCTGACTCCATGTACTGTAACCAGTGCGGCAGCAATCTTGGCTAAGCAATGCAGGTAAAGATTGAACAGAGTTGTCCTGCCTGTGGCGCAGCTATAGAACTAAGTGAAGACGACCGGCTTATCAAATGCCAGTTTTGCAACGTCAATAACTACAGAGCCAATGAATCCGGCAGCAGTTTTGTCTTGCCCTATAATATACCGGAAGGTATCGCCGAAGAACAGATGCTCTTTGTACCGTATCTTCGATTCAAGGGGCTAATCTATTACGT
Organism: Desulfobulbaceae bacterium; assembly: GCA_024227155.1. Classification (GTDB taxonomy): domain Bacteria; phylum Desulfobacterota; class Desulfobulbia; order Desulfobulbales; family Desulfocapsaceae; genus Desulforhopalus_A. The sequence continues at coordinate 87,806 of JAAELB010000346.1, read as the reverse complement.
GCAGGGTTTGCAGGTTTTACACAAAATAGTCGATACAACAAGAATCGCATTCTCTTCAGAAAACAGTTGTTTCCCCGTGAGTTTAGGTTTGCGCCCCCAAACCCTAAAGCTAAAACCAGTAGTCGCCACAGTGAAGGGTAAATATTTTCGTCAGACGGTACCAACAAGGGATGCCTTTGTGCACGCGACCAATGTCCTTGATCTCTTCAACAAACATCAGAGTGATAAAGTTTATCACCGTGCTTTTATTGGAGAGACGGTGAGCCGTATTTATCAGCCGTATTTTATTAAAAATGATTGTCTATTTGATGCTGTCCTGACGAGGATGATTTGCAAATTATCCATGCTGGATCAATTAAATGGCAAAAATTTCAAAAAGCGGCGTGTTGTTGAACCACAATTTATAAGTACAATGTGCCCGGCTTGTGGAGGATTGTTAGACGGAGAGTCAGATAGTGTTGTCCTGCATTGCTCAAACTGCTCTAGTCATTGGAGAGAAGAGAAGGGCAAATTTTCAGAAGTGGACTTGAGCGTGGCTGGGGCCGTTGTTAGAGATGCAGAACTCCTCCCTTTCTGGAAGGTAGAATTTGCAGTAAAAGAACTGGGGATTGAGAGCTTTGGTGACTACATTCGCTTCACCAATCAACCCGTTGTTCTCTCCCATCATTATGATAGCAGGCCACTGTTTTTTCTGGTTCCCGCGTTTAAGATGAACCCTAAGGCATTTTTGCAGGTAGCAAGCCAGTTAACAGTATCTCAATTACGTTTGTCTGAGACTAAAGCACCACGTTCACTCAAGGGATATCCGGTCACTTTAAAGCAAGGTGAAGCTGTACAGATGATTAAGAGTATAATTGCTGCAACTACAATCAGCAGGGAAAAGAAGTTTCCACTTCTTCCTGCTCTGACGGCGAATGACCCTAAAATATCGCTTACATATATACCGTTTGTAAAAAAGAGCCATGATTTTGTGCAGCTCGATACTTCTGCAGCCATTCAAACAGCCGCACTAAAATACGGAAGATCACTTTAATTGTTGATGGGGTTAGACTTTGGATCACGAAAAATACATGAAACAGGCTCTTGACCAGGCAGAGGAGGCAATTGCCTTAAATGAGTTTCCGGTTGGCTGCGTTATTGAATATCATGGCAATATCATTGCCTCTGGGCAGCGTACCCATACAACCCTTCAGATAAACGAATTGGATCATGCGGAGATTCTGGCTCTGCGAAATGTACTTAACTCAGAATACGATATTGATATGGCTGAGGTCACTGTGTATTCAACCATGGAGCCATGTCTTATGTGTTTTTCGACCCTTCTTGTTAACGGAGTACGACGGTTTGTTTATGCATATGAAGACGTTATGGGGGGAGGTACTAATTTGCCATTGACTTCCCTTTCTCCCTTGTATAAAGATTTGCAAATTACCTTGGTAAAGGACGTCTTAAGAGATAAAAGTCTTAACCTTTTTAAATCATTTTTTTCTAATCCAGCAAACAACTATCTTCGAGGCAGCCTCCTCGCTGCTTATACTCTTCAGCAAGAAATTACCACCAATCAACTTTAACTCTTTCATTCTTTCCATGAAAAATATAGCAAAAACCGTCGGTTTTAAACCGGGGGAGAGAAACGTTTTTTTTCACATTCTCACCGCCTGTAATCTCTCTTGCAGCCACTGTTACATTAATAAAGAACAACATGGCAAGGCCCAACTGAGTATCGATCAAATAGATAAGTGGATGCAGTTATTTGTCGATCCATCTAAAAAATCTAATCTCATCTTTTTAGGCGGGGAGCCCACGATGCATCCTGAGCTTGCCTTAGCTATCAAAAAGGCAAAGGAATTCGGCTATTCGGTAACCGTTGATTCCAATGGATATTTGTTTCACGACCTGCTGGACAAAACCTCGCCCAAATATCTGGACTATTTAAGTTTTAGCCTGGATGGACCAGATGCGGAAATTAATGATTCTATTCGCGGGGAAGGTGTCTTTGATACCTGTGTTACCAATATAAGAAAAGCAGTCAGCTTCAATTACAATGTCAGTGTTATTTACACTGTCAGTAGTAAAAACTTACACCATCTTCACCGTATGGTGTCACTGTTGGACGACCTTAAAGTGGCTAAATTTTTTATCCAGGTCATTGGCTTAAGGGGCAAATCCGCCAAAGATGGATGTGGAGACGCCTCGCAGGTTACAAGGGACGAATGGTTGGAAACAGTACCATCTGTCGCTAAACTTGCGGCTCAAAAAGGAATACATGTGACGTATCCTAAAGTTTTCCTGCAAGAGGGTGAGACTTTTGAATGTGCAGGAACTGTGGCTGAGAATTTCTTTATCTTTCCTAACGGTAGAGTGTATCAGTGTCCATTGTGTGAAGATCATCCCATCCATAGTTATGAGATCAAAGAAGATAAGCTTGTTAAAATCACAGGGCTTCGGGAGGACTCCTTCTTCAAGCTAAACATTGCCGAAGGGTGCGTGATGAACAAGCTCTTGCAGCCGGATATCCTGGAATATGACGAGATGAAAAGACCACTTTTTCAGATTTCATGTTGTTTGCTTAAACAAGAGATCGGTGGCTAATCATTTATTTGACATCCGCCGGAGCTCGATTAAAAAAGGCGCTTAAGAAGATTCCAGCCTCATAGAGTAGAAAAAGAGGAAAAGCAAGGAGGGCGGTTGCCATTAAGTCCCCCGCTGTGAGTAAAAACGAAAGCATAATTATGGCTATATAAAAATACATTCTTTTCGATCTGAAATAAGCAGCCCTAACAAAATTTGCTTTACCGGCCATCACCATCAAAAATGGTATCTGGAAAGAAATGCCAAAGGCAAGCAGGGTTCTTGCAACAAAGGTCAGGTACTTAGCAAGCTTTGGTAAAGGTTCAAGTCCATCACTTGCGTAACTCATAAAGTATGAGAGCATTTGTGGAAGCACGGCAAAAAAAGCAAAACATGCTCCACCGGTAAAGAGAATGGTTGCCCAAAAAACTATAGTGACGGCTAGTTTTTTTTCATTTTTTCTTAGTCCAGGACCAATGAATATCCATATCTGGTAAAGCGCCACCGGCATACTGCAGATTATACCAACGAGCAGGGCAAGCTTAATGTAAGCAATAAAAGCCTCGGGCAGGTTAGTGTATACCAGCTTATAAACAAGAGGACTTGCTGCAAAGAGTGGGGCAATGAAGATGCCAGCAATCTGTTCTGCGAAGATATAGGCGACAACGGTACAGCATATAATAGAGGCAAAGACCTTTATCAGGCGCTGGCGTAATTCCAGGTGGTGTGGACGAAAAAACGCAAGACTGCGTTCAAGAACAGGAATACTTTTCTGGAGATCATATCCTGTCATTCGTTACTCGCCGCTTTTGTCAGTTTTTTGTGGTTGCAGTGCAACACCGCCCTCAGTTTCGTTTGTGGCGGTTTCATCACTGGAATTTTCACTGGAACTGGAGATATCGCTCACAAGTTCACCGTTTTCGGATACCGTACCGGTTTTTTTCATCAGCTCTTCGTAGGCCGTAGCAGCATTGTCTGCAGGGTTGTTAACACCATTTTGCCCCACAACTTCATCCCTCTGGTAAGGCGGAGTGTCAAGCAGGTTGTCCTTTAACGACTTGGCTGCAGCCTCAAGATCCGGTTTTATCTCATCAAGTGGGTTTCCTTCTTTTGCCAGGGTATCTTTAAGACCTTCTGCTGTTTTTTTCAGCTCCATCACACCTTTTGCCAGTGATCTTGCAAGATCAGGAAGTTTGTCGGGACCCACTACAATCAATGCAAGGGCCATGATAAGAAGCATTTCTGGCAAGCCGATGCCAAACATAACGTTCCAACCTTTCGCCATAAATCCATGTAGTTCTATGGACGGTATTAGATTTTTTAACCTCGAAATTCATTATCAGAAACTAGAAAATCCAGGAGTATATCAAAATGATAGTTAAGAGGTGACCACCCTCGGACACCGTGCCAAATGTAAGTTATTTGTGAGAGAGTGTCAACGAAAGACAAAATTACACAACAACTGCTCTGATGAGAATTTGCAGTAACAGTTTGAAACCGCAAGGGTTAGTGAATATATAATGATATAGCAATCCTAAATTTGATTGATTGACAAGAACGAACCACTTGACTATAATTATCTGTTTGTCTTTTGCTGATGTGTACACAGAATATATTATTGTAGTACACACTTTTTTTTGCACTCAATCTCTCAAGAGGAGAACGTAGATGTCCAGTGTTGTAGTCGTAGGTACACAATGGGGAGATGAAGGGAAGGGGAAGATTGTCGATTTGCTCACCCGTTATGCCGATTTCGTCGTAAGATTTCAGGGTGGGAACAATGCCGGACATACGCTAGTCGTTGAGGGGAAGAAATTTGTCTTTCATATTATCCCTTCCGGTATCCTCTATGAGGATAAAATGTGTATGATAGGTAACGGCGTCATTGTTGATCCGGGTGTCCTGATAGAAGAGATTGACAACCTGCAGCAACAGGGACTTCCGGTTACCCCAAGTCGTCTTATGATCAGTGAAACTGCCCATCTTATTATGCCATATCATGCCAGCCTGGATCAGGCCAAAGAAGCAGCTCTTTCGGATAGCCAAAAAATCGGTACAACAGGGCGCGGTATCGGCCCTTGTTATATTGATAAGGTTGGCAGAGTTGGCATTAAAGCAGGCGATCTGAACGACGATGCACTTTTTAAAGAAAAATTAAAAGCCGCAATTGATGAGAAAAATTTCCTTCTAACCAAAAAATACAATGCAGCACCACTGGACTATGAAAATATTTATAGAAAATTCCAGGATTTCGCTGAAAAACTAACACCGTATTTTGGTAATGTTTCTGTAGAACTGGATACAGCCAGAAAGAATAATCAAAATATTCTATTTGAAGGTGCACAGGGTACACACCTGGATATTGACCACGGTACCTATCCTTTTGTTACATCCTCAAATACCATAGCGGGTAATGCTTGCAATGGCGCTGGGTTTGGCCCAGCCTATATTGACTCGGTTGTTGGTATTATGAAGGCGTACACAACCAGGGTCGGAGCGGGTCCTTTTCCTACAGAACTTTTTGACGAAACTGGCAATGAATTGCAGGACAAGGGCCATGAATTTGGTGCAACCACTGGCAGAAGAAGACGGTGTGGCTGGCTTGACGGGGTCGTTGTTTCTGATGCAACCCGTCTTAACGGCTTAACAGGTCTTGCGGTAACCAAGCTTGATGTTCTTAGTGGTCAAAAAAGTATTAAGGTGGCGACTTCGTATGATCTCAAAGGTAAGAAAGTAACTGCAATGCCATCCAATATCCGTGATGCTGCTGTTGTAACACCGGTATACGAAAGCCTCGAAGGATGGAAGGAAGACATAGAACATGTGCGCGAGTATGACCAGCTTCCAACCCAGGCCAAAGATTACATCAAAAGGGTTGAAGATCTTGTAGGTGCACCGACAAATATTATTTCAGTCGGCCCAGACAGAGAGGAAACTTTGTTACTTACAAATCCCTTTGATAAACAGCTAACAAGCTAGAGGAAATATAATAAATGGCTAGAATTACATGTGAAGATTGTTTAGAAGAGATTGGTGATGACAACAGATTTAACCTTATTCACTTAGCAGTTAAAAGAGTAAAACAACACAGACAGGGTGAGCCTTTTCTTGCTGAAGGTAAAAATAAGGAAATCGTCATGACCCTGAGGGAAATTGCTAAAGGTAAAGTTAGCTTTAATAACATCGACGAGCTGCCCGATCAGTTTGAAGATCTGGACGATGAAACAGCCGGTGCAGAAGACTCACCGGTTGTATCCTGAGAATAGGAATAGATAGTATACGATGAGTATTGATTATTACGAGACTTTATCCGTCAGCAGGAGCGCCGATGGAAGCGAGATAAAAAAAGCGTATCGCAAGTTGGCTATGAAGTTTCATCCGGACAGAAATCCGGATGATAAAAGTGCAGAAGAAAAATTCAAATCCTGCACAGAGGCGTACGAGGTCCTCAGTGACGAAAGAAAGCGTGAAATATACGATACCTATGGTCATGATGGTCTGAAAAACAGTGGTTATAGTGGACCAGGAAACGCTGAGGATATTTTTTCAAGTTTTGGTGATATTTTTGGCGATCTTTTTGGCTTTGGCGGAGGTGGCAGGTCCAGGGCCCGGCGCGATGGCCCTATTCCAGGAAACGATCTACGTTATGATGTAGAAATCAGTTTCATGGAAGCGGTGCACGGTGTCTCCAAAGAGGTTCAACTCACTAGAAAAGATACATGTTGGACCTGTGAAGGAACCGGAAACAGACCAGGGACACAAAAACAAACCTGTCCAACATGTAACGGTCGTGGACAGGTTGTTCGTTCCCAGGGCTTTTTTCAGATGAGTTCTACCTGTCCACAGTGTCACGGGGAGGGTGCCATCGTCACTGATCCTTGTAATGATTGTCATGGCACAGGCCTTCTTGAAAAAACCAAAAAGGTTGCATTGAAAATTCCTGCAGGGGTCGATACCGGTGCGAGAATGCGTCTTCGCGGTGAAGGTGAGGGAGGCAGGCGAGGTGGGGCATCAGGGGATCTTTACGTGGTGGTCCATGTTGAGGAACATGAGTTTTTCAAACGGGAAGGAGATACCATCTACTGTCGCTTCCCAATATCAATGGTAAAGGCAGCGCTTGGTGCATCAGTAGAAGTGCCAACCATTCATGGTAAGAAAAGCCTCGATGTGCCTGCAGGAAGCCAATCTGGAGAATTGTTCACCTTAAGAAATGAGGGGGTTGTTAATCTTCGTGGAAGAGGCAAGGGCGATATGGTAGTTGAACTCCAGGTAATGACACCCACAAAACTGTGTGAAGAGCAGAAGAAAGCTCTACGGGAATTTGACACGCTCTGTATTAAACATGGTCAGGATCAGGAAGAAGCTGGTTTTTTTAAAAAGCTGTTTAATGAAGTGTTAGGGAAAAATTAACCGCTAGGAGTTTGTCCGAGAATAGACATTTTTCTCAAATCGAGGCATTTATGAAAAACAAGCACAGCCATATAGTTGATATCGAAGTCTACGCTATCTGCGAGCATTGTTTTTTGCAAATAACGAAGAGTTGGGGGAAAGGGCATTCTCGGACAGGCTCCTAGGGATAGAGGGTTGGAACATTATGTCAAACAAACAGGACACAACATTTACTCATTTTGACGATCAGGGTAATGCACGGATGGTTGATGTTGGAGAAAAGACACCAACTGTACGGGTGGCTGATGCTGCTGGGTGGATCAAAATGTCACGTCCGGCCTTTGAAAATGTAAAAAGCGGTACAATGAGCAAGGGTGATGTCCTTGGCATTGCACGGGTCGCAGGAATTTTGGCAGCAAAAAAGGTGGATTCTTTGATTCCACTCTGCCATCCGCTTTTAATCAGTAAAGTAAATATTGAGTTTTCCTTTCGCGATGAGGATAACTCTATTGATATATATGCAACGGTGGGTATAAGTGGCAAGACGGGTGTCGAAATGGAAGCTCTTACTGCTGTTTCTGTTGCCGCATTAACCATATATGATATGTGTAAAGCAGTCGACAAAGGAATGGTCATTGGTGATATTCGTCTTCTTAAAAAGACTGGTGGAAAAAGTGGAACTTACGTCCGGGAGGAAGTATAAACGGACTTTTTACTGTGTTGATATTTTAGTGATTGAGGAGAAAGGGAATGAATACTGAGAAACTCGAGTTTTTTCGTAATGAGCTTCTTACAAAAAAAGAAGAAATTTTGAGCGAAGCTGGGAAAACGATGTCTGAAATGACAGATCAGACATCTAATGTTCCCGACCCAAATGATCGAGCTACCATAGAGTCAGGCAGAAGCTTTGAGCTTCGAATTCGAGGTCGTGAAAGAAAATTACTCTCTAAAATAGACGAGGCGTTAATAAGAATAGACGAAAATACTTTCGGTATTTGTGAAGAGTGTGATGAAGAGATTGGCTTAAAGCGTCTCGAAGCCAGACCTGTTACAACGTTGTGTATCGACTGTAAAACCCTCCAGGAAACGCAAGAGAAATCAAAAGGACTATAGGCCAATATGCCTGAACTCCGTAAAGATCCGATACTGGGGCGATGGATTATAATTTCCAAAGAGCGACGCAAGAGACCAACAGACTTCCCGGTTGAAGATTTTGGCGGAAGCGGCGGATTTTGTCCATTGTGTCCCGGTAATGAAGTCTTTACTCCCCCAGAAGTATTTTCATTTCGTGACGAAAATAGCGTAAAGGATGAATCCGGCTGGGGGGTACGGGTGGTTCCTAATAAGTATCCGGCGTTGGTTATTGAGGGGGAATTAATTAAAGAAGGAGAGGGTCTCTATGACAAGATGAGTGGTATCGGCGCCCATGAAGTCATTATTGAAACGCCAAACCACGATGAAAATTTTGCTGATTTTCCTTTAGAGCATATTGCACTTGTTTTTAAAGCGTATAAAGAAAGAATCCTGGATCTGGAAAAAGATCATAGGTTTCAATACGTGATGGTCTTTAAAAATCACGGCCGGGCCGCGGGAGCGTCCCTGGAACATTCCCATTCTCAGCTTATCGCCCTGCCTATTTTACCCCGAATGATTGTTTCCGAAATCAGCGGCGCTCAATCACATTTTGATTATAAAGAGCGATGTATTTTTTGTGATATTATCCACCAGGAAATAAAGCTCGAAGAGAGGGTCGTATGTCAGAATGACGAGTTTATTGCGATAACTCCATTCGCCCCACGCACCCCTTTTGAGATGTGGGTTTTACCCAAAAAACACGCATCTGCCTACTACTCAATGGATGACCAGGAGATTGATGCATTGGCTGAAGTTTTTTCTGAAGCACTTCGGCGCCTCTGTGCATGCATTGAAAATGTTCCGTATAACTTTGTACTACATACAGGCCCCCTCAGGTCTAAAGCACTCGAACACTATCACTGGCATTTTGAGATAGTACCCAAACTTACATCAATTGCAGGTTTTGAGTGGGGATCCGGATTTTATATTAACCCCCTGCCACCTGAAGAAGCTGCAACCTATTTACGCCAAGCACTTGATCCTAAAAAATGAAGGAGCAGGCTGTGAAAAAGATTTTATTGGTAGATGATGAGGAATCGATTCATATTGTTTATAGAGAAGAATTTGAGGATGAAGGTTTTGAGGTGATTTCTGCCCAGGACGGAACTGAGGGACTCAAAAAATTCACAACTGAAGAACCTGATATTGTTATCTTAGACATACATATGCCTGGTTTAAACGGCATTGAAGTGCTGCGACAGATGAAAAAGATAAACCCGACAGTACCTGTGATTCTCAGTAGCGCATACCAGGAATACAAAAGAGATCTCGGCAGCTGGGCTTCTGACGAATATGTGGTAAAATCCGGGAATCTCGATAGTTTAAAAAAAGCTGTTTACAGATTTTTAAAATAATCAATTCTACAGATTTCCTATCAATGGTAGATTTTCTGTAGTATGACATTAAAGAGAGAACACCGTTCTTTATGAAAGATATTCAAAGTCAATTGGACAGTCGCAGGATCAATATTAAAAAGGTTGGCGTCAAAACAGTCTCTTATCCCATAACAGTACGGGATAAATCTCAAAAAAAACAGCATACTATTGCCACGGCCAACATGTATGTGAACTTGCCCCATAAGTTTAAGGGTACCCACATGAGTAGATTTGTTGAAATACTCAATGATTTTCACGGTGATATTGATATAAAAAGTTTTTCAACTATCCTCGGAAAAATGAAGGATAGACTGGATGCTGAGGCTTCTCATCTTGAGCTTGAATTCCCCTATTTTCTCAAAAAAGAAAAAAATGGCGGGGGAGGGACCCTCGGAAATTACCAGTGCTCTATGCATGGTTCCCTGGAAGATGTTGATGATTTGAAATTGAGTGTTGATGTGCCTGTCAGTTTACCAATATCTGAAAAAGGGCAACAGCGACTTCCCGGGTCTATGGGGAGTTGGGGTAAGGCTGAGGTGAGTGTCCGCTTCAGGCAATTTTTTTGGATTGAAGACCTCATCAATCTGATTGAAGATGCCATAGAAGACGAACTGAAAAGTCTCATTTCCAATGAAAAAATGTTTTTATCTGTTGAAGCCCTGGCTCGAACTGTTGGGGAGAGTCTGGAACTGATCGATGCTATAAAATGGTTCTCTTTAACGGTACATAATTTTGGTGATGAATGTTCAACTTTTGCGACTATGGAGTCCAAGTAACTCTTTTTGCAAATTAACTTTATAATAACAACTAACTATTCCCTATGCGTGATCTACTATTTGAAATAGGAACTGAAGAGATTCCTGCTGGTTTTATGGAACCGGCCTATAAGCAGTTGCAAAAAAACTTTACGGCAAAAGCGGCTGAACTTAAGATTGCTCATGGTCCGATCGAGGTCATGGGGACACCGAGAAGACTGGCTCTTATTGTCCATGATGTAAGTGTCAAACAGCAGGACATCAGGGAAGAATTGCTGGGGCCGTCGAAAAAAGCCGCATATGATGCCGAAGGTAAGCTCACAAAGGCTGCCCAGGGGTTTGCCAGATCAAAAGGAGTAGATGTTGATGCTCTTCAGGTAGTAGATACCCCTAAAGGGGAGTATCTGATGCTGGTCCGGGAGGAAGCTGGTAAAGAAACCGCTACGCTTCTGCCAAACATTCTCCAGTCACTCATTACTGGGCTTTCTTTTAAAAAATCTATGAAATGGGGTGCTAACCAGCTCACCTTCGCACGGCCCATCCAGTGGTTAGTAGCACTTTTTGGCGACGAAATTATCCCCTTAACCCATGAAGGTATTGTTTCATCGAATAATAGCGGTGGTCACAGATTTATGGCAAACAGGATGTTTGAAATTTCAAATGCCACTACCTATAAAGACCAGCTGGATGAGCAATATGTAATAGTAGACCACGTTGTTCGCAGGGCTAAAGTTGTAGAAGAGATTAAGGCAGCGGTAGCCGATAATAGTGATCTTGTGGGTGGCAGAGTTGCAGTTGATGAAGCTCTTGTTGATATAGTAACAAATCTGGTTGAAACGCCAATTGGTGTATGTGGGACATTTGATGAAAAATTTCTCCAGCTCGTCCCGGAAGTACTGATAACCTCAATGAGAGAACATCAGAAATACTTTCCTGTGGTCGATGCAGAAGATAATCTTCTCCCCGGTTTTGTCGCAGTAAACAATACAAAGGTAAACAATCAGGATGTTACGCGTAAAGGGCACCAGAGAGTTCTTCGGGCGCGTTTGGAAGACGCCCTCTTTTTCTTTAACAGTGATAAAGAAATCAGTTTGCATGACCGGGTTGACAAACTTGAAGGTATAGTTTTTCAGGCAAAACTCGGCACCATGCTGGAGAAAAAGAACAGGCTGGTAAAGCTCGTAAAAATATTATCCGAAAATATTGACCCAACGCTTGCTGAGGATTGTTGCCGTAGTGCAGAACTCTGTAAAGCTGATTTACTCTCAGATATGGTTGGTGAGTTTCCTTCTTTGCAAGGCGTTATGGGAGCGGCCTATGCAATAAATGATGGTGAAAACAGTTCGGTTGCTACAGCCATTAAAGAACATTATATGCCTAAACGCGCCGGAGCAGAGGTACCCTCTACTGATATGGGTGCTATTCTCGGGCTTGCAGATAGATTTGACACCTTAGCGGGTAGTTTCGGCATAGGACAGATACCAACAGGTACTGCAGATCCTTTTGGCCTTAGAAGAATATCTCTTGCTATACTGCATATCCTGCAAGAAAAGAAATATACGGTTTCACTTGCAGAGATAATTTCCAAGGCCCTGGCACTTTATGGGGATAAGGTTGATGGATCGAGTGAAACTGTCGATACAATTCTTGGGTTTATCCGTGGTCGGTTCTCCAACGATTGTGTAAAGAAAGGCTTTGAAGCCCAGGCTGTTGAGGCAGCTGTCAGTGTTGGTTTTGACGATGTTAATGATTGTGTCAAGAGGATTGCAGCAATTTCTGATATTCACCAGCATGAGGCATTCTCCGTTCTTGCAGCATCCTATAAGAGAATTAGAAACATCATCAAAGACAATAGTCAGACAACTGTTGATGAAAGCCTCTTTGAAGGTGATAGTGAAAAAAATCTCTATTTTCTCTATCAGGAGGTGAGGGTTGAGATGCTGCAGCTAGTCGATGGAAAGCAATATCTGCCAGCTCTTGAAGTGATGTTGAAAATGAAGGAACCGGTGGACACCTTTTTTGATGAAATGATGGTTATGGCTGAGGATCAAGCAGTTCGGCAGAATAGATTGAATCTGTTAACCGCACTGGGAGAGCTTATTCTTTTAATTGGAGATATATCAAAATTTCAGGAATAAGGTAGTAATTTTAAGAAAATAAAAAAGGGGCATGTCCAATTTGGACATGCCCCTTTTTTAGTGAAACTCTCTACTAAAACTACTTCTTTTTCTTAGGATGACATGCTGCACATTTGGCTATCTTTTTTGCTTTAAGCTCTGCATTCTCTTTTGCCATTTTTTTATGACAAGCAAGACAATTTCCGTGGCCAGCACCTTTAATGGTATCGAGCTTTAATTTACCGGATTTCTTACCAGCAAGTACATCTTTATTATGGCAACTTTCGCATTTGGCAACATCTTGGCCTTCTGCGTAGGGGACTTGTTTGCCATCGGCCATTCCGTGATGACATTCTGCACACTTAAAACTGTCCTGATGTTTTTTGTGTGGGAAAATAGAGGGCTTAGGCTTTTTGCTCTTTGCCCCAACCATGGTTATTTCCTCAGGGCCAGCATCAGATGCTACAGATAATATCGCAGTTCCGGTTACTAAAAACAGTGTTACCACGCTACAGGCAATAAGTTTTTTCAGCATGATTACTCCTTGGTTAAGAAAAATAGATGATTAATACAACTCAATCCTATGTATGAATATACATTCATTTATACAGTTTTTCCTTAAACTAGTCAACCAAGATAACTCTCTGTAAACAGGCAACAACTATCACAATGTGACACAGTGATCAGCCTGATCCGTAACTGTGTAGTCCGGAGAGCAAAAAGTTCACACCATAATAGGTAAAAAGAACCGAAACAAAACCAAAGATGGCAAGGCATGCTATACGTAGTCCGGACCAACCTCGTGTGTAACGGGCATGCAGGGTAATGGCGTAGAAAAACCAGGTGATAAGGGACCATGTTTCTTTGGGATCCCAGCTCCAATATGTACCCCAGGCGGAATTTGCCCAGATTGCCCCTGTAATAATGCCGGCACTGAGCCAGATAAAGCCAAAAACCATTGTTTTATGGATAATGTCATCCATCACACTAAGCTCAGGCAACAGCCCCGAAAATGATCCGTCCTCGCTTTTTGAATTCTTACCTTTGATCAGGTACATAATTCCAAGAGCTGCGGCAACGGCAAAGGCGGCATAACCAATAAAACAAGTAACCACATGGGCAATGAGCCAGTTGGATTGCAGGGCAGGCACGAGGGGATTGATTGTTTTACTTATATCTGTTGCGAAAGAGGCATAGGCCATGGCCAGGAAGGCAAATGGAACGGCAAAGGCACCGATTACCTTTGTCTTAAATTTTATTTCGATGGCAAGATATAAAATTATGATTGTCCATGAAAAAAAGACTACTGATTCATACATGTTGGTTAGCGGAGCGTGACCAATGCCAATCTGGTACGATTCCATCCATCGCATGCCGATACCAACAGTCTGGATTACCCAGGCGATTGCTGTGAATCCGGTGGCAATGGCACCAATTTTAGGAGTTCTGAACACCAGTATTGCAACATAAAGAAGTGTTGAGAACATATATGTGAATGTTGTAATTCCTAGCAGTTGCGAACTATCCATACTTTATGCTCCGTTATAATCTACGATATAGAGTAAGTTTTTATAATGATACGTTTGTCTAGGAGCCTGTCCGAGAATGCCCTTTCGCCCAAACTCTTCAGAATTGTCAAAAAATAATGCTCGCAATATCATTTATATGGCTGTGCTTATTTTGTGAAAATTCTTCGATTTTGAACAAAAAATCTATTCTCGGACAAGCTCCTAGGCTTGCTCAGGCAGTGAACATTGCCTTTACAAAACATTTTACCAGATCAGCCTTTCAAGTTATTCTCTAGAATATCTTCTAACTTTTTGAACTCTTTGTTAAATGCCAGCCTGTTTTTATTGGCATTACCGGCCAAATTAATTTCGGTGGAAGCATCTTGAGATTTCAATGACAACCATATTCTTTTATGGGACATGAAAAACGCCATATACAATCCGATCATCATCAAAGCACATCCTACGTATACAATCCATACTCCGGGGTCTTTTGCTACTTGAAGCCCTGTGGCGTATTTTTGCTTAGCTTTGATTTCATATTGTTTACCAGATACATCCATGGTGATTGTATCATTATCGGCGAGCCATTCTATTACCGCAGGTTCTTTGCTTTTTTTAAACCAGATTTTTGAGCGAACCACTCGCTGACCCAAAGCCTCAGCGTTGACGATACCAAAGCGAAGATCTTTGTCCTCCCATGATAGCTGTTTTTGGAATGGCAGAGAAAATACCTTGGTATCACCGGACTGTTTTTCTGAAATCTGAAAAATAAAATCCTGGTACCCCTGGTAGCTGGATTGATAAAAGGTTATACCTTTGTAGGTGAGGGGGTCATTAACTTCAATATCTCGAGTTAAGATTTCTTCACCATTCTCAAGTATCGTCAGGCTGCTCCTGTAATCCTTGGGCATACCGTTGTCGTAAAATTCTATAGTAAAATTATTGCATCGCACCTCAAAGCCAAGAGGAAATGAACTCGAATCTTTTGATGAAAATATTTTTTCTGTAAGACTCCGTTCAGGGATCATGACACTGCCTTTGAAGCCTTGAAAATGGCCCACTATCGCACCTGTAAATATTACCAGTATTGAGAGGTGAACAATATATACCCCGGTGCGGCTCCATTTACCCTTCTGACTGAAATAAAGAGTTCCATCATTCACTTTTTTAGAGGAACCCCGCCAGCCATTACTATTGAGCAGCGCGAAAAGTTTTGTGGGATCAAAAGAACTGTCGTTTTTTAGCCACTGGCGAGAAGAACTCATCTTCGCCAATCTCTCAGGTGAAATCTTGAAGTTGTCGGCATTGATCATTTTCCACACCCTTGGAAAGCGTTCAAAGCTGCAGATAAGTAAATTGGTACTTAATATGCCCAAAAGTCCAATAAACCACCAGGAGTAATACATTTCTGGAATATCTAAAGTCTGCATAAACCGGGCAGATTTAGGTCCATAGTTTTTTACATAAAAGGACACTGCTTCACCCTGGGGTATAATAGTACCTATTATTGAGGTAGTGGCCAAGGTACAAAGGGTGAAGATGGCGAGCTTAACGGATGCGAAAAAATCCCAGATTTGATTTAACAGATTCATATAGAAATTATTTTATTAAGAATTATTCTTTGAAAATTAAATACCTAACGTAGGTTGTAACATAATGCAACACAAAGACCTTGATGTAGGTCAAAAAAAAATCTCCATGGGAGAAAATGGTCAGAGGTTATATGGATACTTCCAATTTTATCAAAGTAGCTAAGGTAAAATATTTTTTGCAAGACAACATTAAATCTTTTAATATCATCTTGAAACAAAAAAGAGATATAGTTTTAAATGACTTGCCTTAATTCTGAAAAGAGGTTAAAGAGAGAAGTTCTGAATTATTACCAGCTACTATACAATTGATACCTTTCTGGGAGACAATTATCTTTCAGGGAATTGGATATAAGGAGAATCTGATGGCAAAAGTATGTGAAATTTGTGGCAAAGGTCCTATGGTAGGGAATAATGTTTCCCACGCCCATAACAAAACTAGAAGGCGTTGGTTGCCAAATCTCAAAATGGTTCGTAATGCGACCTCCGGTGGTAACACTAAAAAAATGAAAGTTTGTACCCGGTGTATTCGTTCGGGAGCTGTTGTAAAAACAGCGTAGTTTATAAGCTAAGTATTATCTAAGGCGAGGGGATTATATCCTGCTCGCCTTTTGCCGTTTTAAGGACAATATAATGAGTACTGACGATATAAAATTTATTCCCTACCAAGAAGCAGCAAGGCTGGTTGGAGCCATCCAGGAAGAGGAAGATATAGAGCGCCAGGATAAAAGAATCCTCACTGTTTACAGTAAGGATGACAAAGAATTATGCTGGTTTGATTTCGATGATGTCATGGCGGAGCTTGGTGAAGTTGAAGCCGGAGAACGAAAAGAAGCAGTGCACCATTATGTGTTAAGCCGCATCCCTGACTGGGTCCGGGAACTGTAGGAAGATTGTGACTATTCTACTGCGTCGAGCCATTCACGCAGTGGAAGCGGGTATATGTTGCATCTGGAGACTGTCCCATTGCTGTATTGATTAATTATCTCACGGCCCTGCTGAAAGATAGATACAGGTCTATCAGATGACACAACAACGACGATAGTCTCGGGATGTTGCGCGGTAAACCTGAGAGCCGAATTATATCTTGCTCCCCGTGCGCGATCTTCATTGGCTACACGAAATCCATCAAGAAGACATGCAAAGCCGTGAAGGTGGAGGTCTGCTCTTATATGTAAGGCTCCGTCTACTTTCGACAAACCTGCTGCTAACTGAAGCTTCTCTGAATCTCGAAGATCAAGAGGTGGAATAAGGGTCTGCCCTGAAA
The DNA here is from genome assembly GCA_024227155.1 of Desulfobulbaceae bacterium. Lineage (GTDB taxonomy): Bacteria > Desulfobacterota > Desulfobulbia > Desulfobulbales > Desulfocapsaceae > Desulforhopalus_A. The sequence goes on along the minus strand of JAAELB010000346.1, from coordinate 71,097 downwards.
TTGCGGTGGGTTCCGGAGAAAGATCAATGACAAAGGTGCAGCCAAACATCTTGTCTTCCGCGTTGTGGACTAGAGCCGCAATGGTCTGGAATATATCTATCCTTACAGATGGCTCAATGTTAAAATCTAGTAAGGTTTCCTCCACCTCAAAGAGTTTTGCCCTATGAGTGTTTGAACTGTAACTACCGTCCTGGAAGCTGCAAATAATTTCGTCATTTACAAAAAGAAAACCTAATTTCCCTTGAAAATCAGCACTGATATTAAATTGATTCAGCGTTTTTCCTGCGATACCTACTATATTTTTTCCATCAGAAATCAAAGTATTGTTTGAATGTTCTACAGCCTGAAGCAGTTTACGTACATGCTTAAAGTGGGTCAACAGAGGCCGCTCAGTATCATCAAACTTTGAGAGAAAGTTGACCTGAGGTATCAGTCGTGGCTCTATAAATGTCAGTGAACCATAGGGCCTTGCCCCCTCTTCGTTTGTTTTAGAAGTTGCGAGTATAGCCTCCAGCATTGGATAAATTTGTATCTGAACATCAAGGCCCAACACCATTCCCGCTTTATCGACAATACAATCATGGACTGAGTGGGTAGCGTACTCTCTTAAAAAACTTCCTGAAATTCCTGTGTACAGAGTACTGTCATTCGCAATGTCATGGGAAAGCCGTAACACAGCATGTTCCAGCCAACATTCTGTAGGGCAGAGCGAGCAGATATTAGGGTGATGTTCGGTAAACCACATCTGGTAATATACCGGGGTTGAGCTTCCGCCATGGGAAATTAATCCATCAAGCTGTAAATTGGGTTGGGGTTCTATATGGTTGTAGGATCGGTAGCTGGTATCAGAATCAAAGGGGGTACACCAAGCCTCTTGGCCAAAATATATGGCCCGCAACTTAGGTTCATATCCCCGTAATAAATTTTGAGGATCGCATATATAGAGCTCACTTCCTTCTTCAAAAGAGAAAATTAATGCTGCACGACTTTCTCCGGAAAAAAAAGTCAAACCATCCCTTAAACCATCCAGCGTTTCACGGACACAACGGTTAGCAAATCCATTGATTGACAAAAACAAACCTCATTTATGAGTAAAAATCTGAGTCAGCAATGCACTCTAAGAATATTCTTCTACAAAAAAAGCTCAGTTAGTGCCTTATTCCTGAATTACTGTCATAAAAAACAAGAAACTCAGGAACTCTTTATGAAATCGAGAGCTTACTTTTACCACCAAGGCACTTATCCAGCGATTCTAAAAAAGTTTCCGACTAGTCGGGTTAAAGGAATAATAACATAAATTTTAAAATTCTCATGTAAATTAGCTTTGCCCGGTATGTCCAACCCCTGTATTTGGGAAAAATAGTACGGGTTATCTTCAAGCTATTCTCGAAAATAACCCGTTGTATTCTGCCACTCTGGGGCGGAGTCTTTACCATCGATTACGACTGTAATGACGACGCTTGTTTTTTTTATAGTGATGTCTTCTTGGTGTCGGTCCTCTAAAATAGTACCTGTCAGAGTGTCTCCCTTTTGGCCCGGATCGATAGTGGCGACTATGGCGGTATTGACGATTTTTATGATGTCTATAGCCCCTATCTCTTATTGAAGGCCTATGGTGGACTATATGTGTTTCGCTTCCTACTATGAGACCAAGGACAGAGCCAACAGTTGCACCGATAAGTGTCGATTCCATATTCCTTCCGATAGCCTGACCGACTATGGCTCCAGCTCCTCCTCCAATGACCATTCCATCAATAGCTCGGTCTCCTGCTAGTAGCGGAGTAGAAAATACAAAAAATATTGCAGCGGTTATAGAGAGTGTTAACAGTTTTTTCATGAAATCCTCCTGATGTTATTATTTATCTCTGTCGAACCCTGTCTTACTCTTTTTATAGGATGAAAATGAGCAATGAGATAGGGGATACGAGGGGATATCGGCCTGTAACAGCCTAGACATCAGGTAGACATTGACGTGATTTCAGTGGGTTATTGGAGAGTGTGTGTGATTGTCCTGAAATGATCTGTAAATCATTCCAGGATGGAGGGTATGGCAGGGCGGTGGTCAGGGTGTAATTCTTTGCTCGGTAAATTGTCCACTCTTGGGATCTCTGTATCTCACAACAGAACTGACGTTGCCCTGTAGTGGTTTGCCAAGCACGGTGGTGAGAGTCAGGTTGCCCGGCTGGGTGTTTCTAAAAAGCCACTTGGTTGTTCCTCCCTTTGTATTTATTTTTCTGGCTTTAGGAGAGGTACTTTTGATACTGTTGCCTGAAGAGATAGACTGTTCTACAATAAGGTTTGATGGACAGGGTTTCCCTATCTTGAGACGTAAGACTATGTTTTTGCCGCTTGTGGAAATGTATTTTCCAGAAACGAGGTTTGCACCATTGGCAAGCTTTGCTGTTGCAAAGAAGAAACATAATAGAAAGCAAAGGACAATGTTCGTATGGTTGTGGAGCAATTGCCTTCGTGGAGAGTGATTGTTATATTTTTTCATCTAATAGAACTCCAAGGAACTGTTTTTTTTGCGGCGCAGCTGATTTCTTGACTCCTTAAACGATAAGAAAAACAGTACTAATCTAAAATATCAAAGTTTTCAGAATCCGACTCCCATTTATACCCAGACCCAAGCCAGATTTCTTCAACTAGATCAATTTCCTTATCCAGCCCGGAAACGTCACTGTATTTATCGTACACAAGGAGAATTTCCTGATCACTTATAATATTATCCTCATCTTCATCGGCCCAGTGATACTTGCCCAGATAGGTTTGTGTAACACCGCCTATGGATGTTTTCTCGTTATCTGAAATTGAGGTTGAACCACTATATTGGATGGTCTGGCCAGCTACACCGTGCAATCTGATAATATAAAAGTAAGTGGCTGTACTGTTGATCTTCCCGAGCCATTTTATTTCTCTGTTGGCCGGGTTCTTTCCAGTGGCTGGTGGTGAAGTATGAACTATTTCAGAATCTTTCGGAAGCAGTTCTCTGAGAATCATTGCGGTTGGTTGGCCACTGGTTTCTGAAATTTGTAATACTACCGGAATTGGTTGTCCAGAGATAGAATGAGAGGGGGCAGTACGGATTGCGTTAAGTTCGGAGTTATCTTGGGCAGCGAGAAAATAGTAACCAAATATCAAGAAAATTCCAAACAGACACCCTGACAAAACGAGCAGCGGCCATACCTTCCCAAGACCCTTAATCTTTGATGGCTCAACTTTCTCCCCAAGTTCTATTTCCGTACTAGTCCGACTTTCCTCATTTTCAGATTCATTGTCCACCTCGAGTAGGTCATCAAGGGAGACATTGAGAGTTTCGGCAAGCTTTAATCCATTTTCTTTTTTGATAGAAGGGTATCTGCGATTTTCCCACCGGGATATTGTGTCGGTGGTGACATCTACTGCGGTGGCAACATAGAGTTGGGTAAGGCCTTGTTGCTCTCGCAATTTTTTTATTTTTGTCCCGTCAATCTTGACCATTGTCATTGGCCCAGGGAAGGAGTTTTCTGTCATTCGTCTAATGATATTTGGTCTATATGTTTAACAAGGTTTGAGAAATTCTGACCATATTCACTTTATAACAATTTAATCTAAAAAGTATTTAGTGCCACCCCGTATTCGATGTCGGGTCGATATGAGGTGATTTTGGGTGATATCCACTACCCACAGTGGCTTGGTAGTCTATAGTTGAGCAACAAGTGGTTAAATTTAACACAATAAAGGAGATTATTATGAAAAAAATGTTCGTTATTATCAGTTTGTCTATCTATCTGTCAATCTCAGCAACTGTATCGTTTGCAGCAAGTGCCAAATGTGAAGTTGTAGAAACTAAGGACAATCTCTTGCTGATCGATTGTGGCAAAAAAACAAAGAAATTTGCCCCAGGAAGTAAAATAAAAATTAAAAGCGTAAAAGAAAAACAGATAGAAGGATGTTAATTGGAACGTAGCTGACTGCAAAATACATGGTGGCATTGGGAGTCTGTCTATTGCCAATCGAATCTGACAACATTGTCGAGTGGGTCAGATTTCACAATTCGCACTTTGACAGTGGTGTTTGGAGTTACTCCCTTTCCACCAGGTGTTGGAAGATCGATGTCCATCAAGATATCGGTAAGTAAAAGGTTGACTCTCTTAGGACCTGCCTGAATTACGAGGGCATCTATGCTTTGCCCTTTCCGGTCAGCAAGATACTTGAGCAGCCAGTACCGTTGCCTCTGTTGCCTTACATTATTTGCTGTACTAACGGCTCTGCTTAAGACAGATGTGAAATCCTTACACATTTCATCGGTGAAGCAGGGTTCTTTTCGTCTGGCAATGCTGTTAATCTGATGCTGCATAACAAGATCAAGTAGCCGTCGTATCGGAGAGGTAACGGTGGAGTAATACGAAACCCCAAGCCCTGAGTGTGGTTTGGGGTTGACGGACAGTTCCCCCCGGGGCATATGTTTACGTTGCAGGGTGTTTTGGAAGAGATCGTCGTCTTCTCCGTAAACTATTCTGTTTTGCAGAGGTGGCTGCGACCTGAAAAGACCAGGCACCATACGATCTGCTACATATTTTGCAGCTTCCCGGTTAGCAAGAATCATCATTTCAGAAACGATGGTTCTTGAGGGAGTATCACTTTTTGCCAGGTTAACATGAACCTTGCCATGGTGATCGATAAATACGTTCACATCAGGAAAAGGTAGAAGAAGCGCACCTTGTTCAAGCCGTGCTGCACGTAATTTTTTGCGGAGCATGTTGAGAAGGCGTATCTCTTTGTCACTCTCCAGCATTTTATCTACTTCTTCATAGGTAAGTCTTCTCTTAACTTTGATGATAGAAGGGAAGATCCTCACCCTGAGGACTTCAGCTTCAGGTGATAATAATATCATAAAGCTGAAAGTTGCCCTGGTTTCATCCTGAATGAGACTGCAAATCCCCTGGGACAGGTGTCTCGGAAGCATAGGGATCTGGCCTTCGGGAAAATAGATAGAGGTGCCTCGCCGCATTGCCTCTAAAAATAAAGGATCCCCTGGTAAAACATAGTGGGCAACATCAGAAATGTGTATACCTACGAGGTAGTTTCCGTCCTGCTCTTCAACGGTTAAGGCATCGTCAAAATCCAAGGTGGTGGGCCCATCAATGGTGATTGGAGCTAAATGCGTGAAATCTTTTCTACCGGGATCATCAAAAAGTTCATCTTGACCCCTTTGTAAAAGATGTTCCGCCTGCTGCCTCGCCGCCAAAGTAAAATTTACAGGAAGTTCGTTACGTAACAGCGGAATGTTTTCATTTTGAGACCAGATTCCAGCCTTAACAAGAAGATGATATGGACCATGTTGGGCATGCAATCCAGCATTTTTTAGAATTTTTTGAGCGACATCACTTTCTGAAGAATCAGAACCAAAGAGATAGTAATCTTTTATTATATTGAGAACCTCTACCTGCAGCTTTGTAATTGAGGATGGCTCAAATCCTTCTTTCTGAATGTTGATAAGCGCATTGCTTCCATCAGTTATGAGCTGTTCCCTTTTCGCTTCTTTTTCCTGCTGTATCTGCAGTTGTTCAACTTTTTCAGCACTATTAGCGAGGACTTGTCCTTCTTTGAACTTAAAAAAGAGCTTGTCGATAAATACACAGCGTAGAAAGGCAGAGACGGTGTTGTCGCTTGCTTCCTCTCCAAATGTTAACTCCGCGAGGAAGGAAGGGCTGAAAACGTTGGAACTTTCATCGGATGTAAGTTCCCATATCTCCTCAAGATTAACGCGGCCCATCAAAGAAAATCGCTTTTCAGTGGTGTCTTTTAGCTGTCGTGTGAGAGATTCACGGCTCAGGTCCACAGGATGAGTTGAACTCGAGCAGTGTACAACGCGGGATATCGGCAGATTCACTTCACGACCATTCTGGTTAATGAGGCGAAGTCGCTTCGGCTGGCTCTCGGTCACCAAGGCACAAATAAATTTACCGTTGTCGAGATATTCTATTAGTTTTCCGGTAACAATCATCGGTTGTAGTCGTATCTATGAGCCCGTTGAATTAATGCATTTTCGCCCAATCTCTTCGTTAAGCCAAAAATTTTATCCTCGGAATATCAATTATATGCCTGTGGTAAAATTTTTTGTTTGCCTCGATATTGAACAAAAATGCTATTAAATCAACAAACTCATCTATCTTTTGACAGTGGTTCTAATTCTTAAATAAGCTATGGATACAATATCAGCTCATCGATAATACAACCAATGAGCTGATGGATTATGCATGTAATGTCGTGTAAATACACCTGAATACAGCCAACTGGCACAAAACTGAAATAGTGTAAGCAATATCTTCAGGTGGTATTATAGTTTGTTCCCTGTTAGTTTGTCTATTGTAAATGGACAAAACGTGTCACAGTATAGTGTGGAATGCAATTTTGCCCACACTTATTATTGATCTTATGAAATTATTATTGTTTTTTTGCTATGGATCTATTTGGAAAACCTGTTAAGTCCGGCCTTGTAGCTATTGTTGGACCACCGAATGCCGGAAAATCAACGCTCATGAATTATATGCTTGGGCAAAAGATTTCTATTGTCACCCCCAAACCCCAAACAACCCGCAACAGAATTGTTGGTATTGTGAATGACACTGACTATCAGGTGGTTTTTCTTGACACCCCAGGGTTGCATAAATCTAGAGAACCACTAAATATTGAGATGGTGCGGGTGGCGATGGATAGCCTCGCAGACGTCGATCTTGTACTTTTTTTAGTGGATGTTTCCCTGCCTTTACCCAAGAAAGTCCAGGAGAAAAAAGACGCTGAAGTAGCGGAGTACCTGGCCAAGCTGAAAAGCCCGGCAATTATGATACTGAATAAGGTTGATCTAATTGATAGAAAAAAGACTCTTCCCCTCATTGATGCCTACAATAAACTTTTTCCATTTAAGGCAGTTATCCCAACTTCTGCCCTGGAAGGAGACGGGGTTGAAGGGCTGCTTAAAGAAATTGTCGATTTTCTCCCGTTGGGACCCAGGTATTTCCCCGAGGATATCCCAACCGATGCTACAGAAAGATTTCTGTGTGGAGAGATAATCCGGGAGAAGGTTTTTCTCCTTACAGGCCAGGAAATACCGTACTCAACAGCGGTGCTGGTTGAATCATTTAAGGAAGATCCGGAGAAAAAACTCGTTACTATTCATGCATCCATTGTCATTGAGAAAAAATCACAAAAGGGCATCGTCATAGGAAAGGGTGGTAAAAAGCTTAAAAGTATAGGGATTGCAGCGAGAAAAGATATTGAAACTCTTATAGGTGAAAAAGTACTTTTGAAATTGTGGGTGAAGGTGAAAAAAAACTGGTCCCAGGATGAACGATTTCTTAAGGAATTAGGTATGTAAGCAATTATTTATAGCTGACCTCCTTGAATTCTGAATATAGGTTGAGACTTTTAAGAATATTAAAAGCGGTTCTCAGTTGATTGTCCTCTGATAGCCGTTTTTCTAGTTTTTTACTATCACTGCTGGTTTTTTTACTCTCAAGCTGGCCGGGCAGGTGGTTGGCAAGATCCGCTTCTTTGACTCGTCTTTTCTCCGCTGTCTCTTTTGGACTCTGTACACAGGCGATAAAAGGCACTTCAACATCCGGCGTGATCCCCGTGGCCTGAATTGATCTATCATCAGGTGTATAATAGGTTGCGGTTGTCAGCCTGAGTCCGGCACCATCGGGCAGAGGAACAATAGTTTGAACGGAACCCTTGCCAAACGTCTGGGTTCCTACAATTATACCTCTTTTATGTGCCTGAATAGCCCCTGCTACTATTTCTGCAGCACTTGCTGATCCTTCGTTTACCAGAACAACAAGGGGGAAATTGTTATTCTGGTTGTTATTGTGGGCAGAATAGGTGTTGTTCTGATCTTCCCTTCGTCCTCTGGTGTAGACAATTTTACCTTCATTGAGGAAGATGTCAGCGATATTCACCGCTTGGTGCAACAGACCACCAGGATTATTTCGCAGATCAAGAATAAGTCCGCGGATGGAATCGGTTTTACTTAACTCTTCCAATCTGACCTTGAAATCCCCGGAGGTGTGGCTCTGAAAGTTGGTAATTCTGCTGTAGATCATTCCTGGAGAAAGAACCTCTGCTTTAACTGAGCGCAGGGGGATAATTTCTCTCTTAAGTGTGAATTGTTTTAGCTCATCCCATCCCTTTCTATGAATGGATAGTGTCACCTCACTGCCCACAGGGCCTCGAAGCTTTTTTATCGCTTCGTATGGTCCCATATTTTTGGTCTTGTCACCCTCAATCTCAACAATAATATCATTAGATTTTAATCCGGCAATGTCAGCTGGTGTGTCTGCAATGGGACTGACGATGGTCAATAAATCGTTTTTAATTGTAACTTCAATGCCAATACCGGAAAAAGCACCCTTGGTTTCTTCCTGTAATTCTTTGAAATTGTCTGGAGGAAGGTAGGAAGAATGAGGATCGAGCGAGAAGAGCAGTCCTTTGATTGCACCATTTAGTACCTCCTTAGTGTCTATCTCTTCAACATAATTTTCCTGCAGCATACTTAACACGTTGGAAAATATCTCAAGTTGTTTGTATGTAGCGGTTCTCTGTTCCTGAGAAATATCAGCTGAAGCTGAAGCTGAAAAAAGAGCTATGAAAACGAATGCAAAAAACGGAGACCTACTTTTTGACTTAATACGAGTAAACATATGGGTTGTACATCCTGACAATGTTGCGTGAATGAGTTAATAGTGACGACTTTTAAGAGATAGCCACTATCATTGTTTTGCAGGTATATAAACTTTAAAGCTGCACTATCCTCTCAAATTTTCTTCTTTTGTTGTATGCAATGTTCGGTGGGAAAAGTACTAATACCAAGATTTACCTTTTCTTTCCTGCAATCACTCGTGAAGGGAGGAAAGCCTGTTTGGGTTAAGCCAAAGCAGGGGATCTAAGGATTTTCGCCCATGGCGTATTTCAAAGTAAAGTCCTTCATCAAACAGTGTTGCAGTGTCACCTACAACACCAATTACGTCCTCTCTTTTAACACTCTGACCTTTCTTGGCTATAATCTTTTCCATCCTTGATGTAACAGTATAGTGCTGAGCTCCATGGTGTATTATAACTGTATTACCATAACCACGCAAATACCCACAAAAAATAACCTCGCCATCCCCCACAGCTATTATCTCAGTCCCATCCGGAGCCTGAAGTTCAATGCCTGACGATTTTTTTACAACACCAAGCTTGTTCGTTTTTTGTTGTTGAAACAGTGTTATCAAGGTTCCGTCCACTGGTGGTGGCAAACTACCCTTATTGGTGACAAAACCTTTCTCTAAAATTTGATTTCTATTTTTGATCAATATTATCGAATTAACAAGTTTTTTAGAAGCATCCTGGAGTTCAGAGATTGCCTGTTCACGCAATTTGGACTGGGTCCGTACATGGGTCAACAGGTTATGCTTTTTTACCTTTGTAGCCACAAGAGACTTTCTTTCTAATTGAGCCTGACTGCGAAATTCTTCAAGTAAGGACTCTTCAAGTTCCAAGGCATTTTTTGCTCGTTCCTGTCTCTCTAAGGTTTTCTTATATTGAAGAATTACTTCCTTGTCATATTTGATAAGACTGTCAAACGCATCGTGGAAAGAGAGCAGTTCCGGTAGGGTTTTGCTGGAGAAGGTAACATTGAGAAGACCGATGTCTCCCATGGTGTAGTAGGCAGTTATGCGTTTTTGTAAATGTTGCTGTACACCACTCCTTTTTTTTCTAATAGTTGCTAACTCTTCCTCTTCACTCTCTATGAGAAGTTGTTGCTTTACAATCTGTACTTCTAAATGATCAAGTTTGTTCTGTTGCGTTGCTAGCGCCTTGTCTAGTCTTTCAAGTTCGGCTAGAATATTCTGCTCTTTGCCTTGATCCTCGGTAATTTTTTGTTCCTGCTCCACTATGCCCTGTTGTAAACGGTTAACCTTTGAGCGATAACTGGCAAGATTCTTTTGTGCAGTGGTGTTTTTATTGGGTTCTTCAGCATAGAGATAGAAGATAGGAAAAAAGACTAGACTACAAAAGACCACTATCCCAAATATTTTCACTTTTGATAAAAAAAATTGAAGGAAGCTGGAGGAGAATTTAGGGTTATTAGGTAATCTGCCAGGCATCTGTGTATAGTGTGTAAGTCGCTATTAAATTCGAAGAAATTTATGCATAGTCGAATAACTGCCGACCGTGCATAGCAGTATTGAGATTGCTATAATTACCAGGCTTACAAGCGGAGAGAAAAAAGAAAATTCAAATAATTCCAGAAAGCCGGGACCGGAAAAACGAATTTTAAACCATTGAAAAAGTGCATAAAGCGAAACTATGCCAATAGTCGAACCGATAACTCCCTGGAGAAGGCCCTCTAGAAGGAATGGTGTTCTTATATAGTTGTTGGTAGCGCCAACAAGTTTTAACAGCTCCAGTTCGTCCTGTCTGCCCAGGATAGTAAGACGAATGGTGTAGGCCACCATGAAAATAGTAGTGAGGATTAGCAATATACCGCTGAGTAGCACAACAATTGAGAGTAAACGAGTAAAGTAGTAGAATTTTTCAACCCATTCCTGCCCGTATTGAACCTTTATGGAACCAGGTAGTTTAGCGAGATAGGATGAGAAGAGTTTAACTTGATTAAGACTACGTAAATTTTTTAGGGGAACAACCTCAATTGAGGGCGGCAAAAAGTCTCTGGGCATATCATCAAGTACGTCTTGATTGTTGCCAAGTTGAGCTGTAAATCGTTCATAAGCATCTGTTTTTGAAATAAATTTAATAGACTCCACTTCGTCAAATTTGGTGATTTTTTTTATCAGTTGCTGCTGTAGTTCTGGTTCCGGCTCCTCATCCAGGTAAACAATAAGGCTAAGATCATCACCAAGTTTATCTCCAAAGTGGAGCATATTGGAGTAGATGAGGTAAAAAAAAGCGAAGATTAAAACAGATAGACTTACGGTCAAAAGCGTCATAAGCTGAGAGCCCCAGGTTTGCCTGAGATTTCTGCCTACCTGTCGTATTACGGTAAACCAGAAACTCATTGTCGCTCTCCGGTCATACCATATAACTCACCTTTGCGTAGTTCCATGACTCGATATGGCGTATTACGATATATTGAATCATCGTGAGTTGCAATGACAATAGTCGCTCCTGCCTTATTGCAATTGCCAAGCAGTTTCATAACACGCTCAGTCGTTGTGGCATCCAGGTTGCCGGTTGGTTCATCAACCAAAATCATAGTGGGGGAATTGGCGATTGCCCTGGCAAGTGTTACTCGTTGCTGTTCACCTCTTGAGAGTTCACCTGTTATCGCATCATGCTTATCTGTGAGGTCGAGCTGATCGAGCAGATCCCGGACTCGTTTTTTTATCAGCTGGGGTTTTTTGTAGGATACTTCCATTGATATAGCAATATTCTCAGCGGCGGTCCTGTCTGTGAGCAATTTGAAATCCTGATAGGCAACACCTATTTTTTGCCTGAGTTTAGCGAGCTTGTTGCCCTTAAGCTGATTGATCGCCTGACCGCCGATCTCAATGAGGCCATTAGTGGGAAGTTCCATACTACATAAAAGTTTGAGTAACGTTGTTTTGCCGGCACCACTCATGCCGATTATGAAAAACAATTCACCGGTACCAATGGAGACAGATATGTCTTTCAGGGCGACGACGTCTGCCGGGTACGCCTTAGAAACCTTGATCATTTCTATCATGGTTTCCTGTGGAGTCTGGGGATTTGATACCTTCATAAAATAATGATTGTTAGAGCTGGCCGTAGCTGTAAAAATTTCATAAGAAACCTGAGAGCCAGGTAGGATTGATTCTATCTAGCCAAAAAGTTGTAAAAATATAAAGTATTTCAAAAGGAAACGCAATCGCTCAGATTATGGTTGGTTCAGCTAAGAAATAATTTAGTATTGCAACTTGTAGCGCAGTTGTTATTGTTGTCTGTTTGACTAATTAATACATAGGAAATTCTTTTTTTTGAATGAATTTCGTGAAAGTATTTATCCCCCTGCCGGGGATTAACTAAGAGTACATGCTATTATTGTTAGCATAGCACTATTAGGATTTTCCTCAAGTAACTGCAAATAATTCGGGTGCGGTGATCGCTTTAATGCTGATTCCCACCCGATGAAATATCGAAGGAGACGAACATGGATTACAGGGATACCCTTAATCTACCCAAAACCGGGTTTAAGATGAAGGCCAATCTCGCCCAAAAAGAACCTATGGTTCTTAAGCGTTGGGATAAAGCACATCTATATCAGAAGATACAGGATGCCGGGAAAGAAAAACCACTATTTGTACTCCATGATGGTCCTCCGTATGCAAATGGTAATATCCATCTAGGGACAGCGTTTAATAAAATTTTAAAGGATATCATCCTGAGATCCAAACGCATGGCTGGGTTTAATGCCCCGTATATCCCCGGCTGGGATTGCCATGGGCTGCCCATTGAACATAACGTAGATAAAGAACTTGGGGAAAAGAAGAAAACTATTCCTAAACTGTCCAAACGGAGTGCATGTAGAAAATACGCCAATAAGTGGATTAAGACCCAGAAGGAACAGTTTAAAAGACTCGGAGTTTTAGGTGACTGGGACGAGCCATATCTGACGATTAATTACAGCTATGAGGCAGCTATAGCGAGAGAATTCAACAAATTCCTTCTTTCGGATGCGGTGGTTAGAAACAGAAAACCTGTCTACTGGTGCTCTACCTGCACAACAGCTCTCGCTGAAGCTGAAGTTGAGTACCATGACCACACCTCACCTTCTATCTACGTCAAGTTTAAGGCAAGCGGCGATCTATCCGACGTCAGTCCGTGCCTTGCCGGGGATAATGTCTATTTTGTAATATGGACCACAACTCCCTGGACCCTGCCGGCTAACATGGCAGTTGCTCTTCATCCCGAATTTACCTATGCCGCTGTAAAGATTGATGACCAGATCTGGATCCTTGCACAGGAACTGGTTGAAAAGGTTATGGCCGAAATGGAAAGGAGTGACTATTCCATCGTTGGGACTTTTGGTGCTGAAAAATTAGAAAAAAGAAGTTGTCAACATCCATTCATGGGGCGGGAGTCTCTTGTAGTTCTCGCCGATTATGTAACAGTTGAGGCGGGAACCGGATGTGTGCACACTGCTCCCGGCCACGGTGCAGACGATTACCTCACTGGCCTGAGATATGGACTGGAAATATTATCTCCAGTCAATGCTGATGGTATCTATACCAGTGAAGCCGGAAAATATATGGGCCAGAAAGTGCCTGGGGTAAATAAACAGCTTAATGCCGATATGACGGCAGACGGTAGCCTGGTCCATGAAGCTTCTATAGGCCACAGTTATCCGCACTGCTGGCGCTGTAAAGAACCTGTGATGTACCGAGCAACTCCACAATGGTTCATCTCAATGGAGAATAATGATCTCAGAAAACGAGCTCTTGCTGAAATCGAAAAGGTTCAGTGGACCCCAGCTTGGGGGATGCAGCGTATTTTCTCTATGGTAGAGGGGCGGCCCGACTGGTGTCTGTCGCGACAGAGAAGCTGGGGTGTTCCGCTCACTGTAATCAGTTGTTCAGACTGTGGCGAAATTGTAAAAAGCCAGGAGGTGGTGGAGACCATTGACCAGCTTTTCCTGAAAGAAGGAGCTGATGCCTGGTTCAGTCACGAAGTGAGTGATTTTCTGCCGGAAGGATTAACATGCAGCTGTGGCAGTACAGCCTTTGAAAAAGAAGAAGATATTCTGGACGTATGGTTCGATTCAGGTGTTAGTCATGCTGCCGTTTGTGAGATGAGAGAAGAGCTTGATGCTCCTGCTGATCTTTATCTCGAAGGAAGCGACCAGCATCGAGGTTGGTTCCAGAGTTCCCTGCTCACCTCCGTCGGAAACAGGGAAAGAGCACCATTCAAGGGTGTTCTTACCCATGGGTACGTGGTGGACGGTAAAGGCAAAAAAATGTCAAAATCCGTGGGTAACGTTGTGGTGCCATCGGAGGTCATCGAAAAGTATGGAGCGGAAATATTGCGGCTCTGGGTTTCCAGTGAAGATTATCGCGATGACATCAAGGTGTCCGATGAAATTCTCAAACAGGTTTCCGATTCCTATAGGAAGATAAGGAATACGATCAGGTACTTTCTTGGAAATCTTGATGATTTTGACCCTGCCTGCAATCGGGTGGATGACAGCGAGTTGTTAGAGCTTGACCGCTGGGCCCTTGCCAAATTTGAAGAGTTACGGCTTAAGGTGACAGGTGCCTACGAAAGATATGAGTTTCACTCAATATACCAGAATCTCAATTATTTTTGCGGCACGACCATGAGTTCCTTTTACCTGGATATTTTAAAAGACAGGCTCTACACATCCGGTACAGATTCAACCCTGCGTCGGGCCGCCCAGACTGTACTTTATCATATCCTGGATGGTTTATTGAAACTTATGAGCCCTATCTTAAGTTTTACCGCAGCAGAGGCGTGGGATTCTTTATATAAAAATAAAGAAAATGGTCCACTTGAAAGCTCTATCTTTTTTACAGAATTTCCTCAGGCACAAGTAATTGACTGCGATGAGAAGATGATGGCAAAATGGGCAGAACTGTTAAACGTCCGCTCAGAAATAACCAAGGCACTTGAGATAGCCAGGCGTGAGAAAATTATAGGCCACTCCCTGGAGGCTGAAGTTTTAGTAAAGGCCGAGGGAGACCTTGCAACATTTCTTCAGAGTGAGTGGCAGACTGTCAAAGAAATTTCAATTATCTCTGAACTGTCAAAACTGGAAACAGAGGAACAACAGGAAGCTATCAGGTACGAAAGTGAAATACTCGAAGGTTTTATAATAGAGGTTCGGCCTGCAACAGGTGAAAAATGTTCACGTTGCTGGATCCGTTCCACTACTGTTGGTGAGAACCCCTCTCATCCTGAAATTTGCGATCGCTGCTCAGGAGTTGTTGCTAAAATGGATCTTTAGCGGTGGGCTATGTTGCAATTGTCATAGCCGTTATTATAGCGGATCAACTCACTAAGGAATATATCACTAACATTTTTCAGCTTTTCGATGTCAGAGAGATTATTCCGGGTTTTTTTAACCTGGTGTATGTGACCAATAGTGGTGCAGCCTTTAGTTTGCTGGCAGATGTGAATTCGCCCTGGCGCCACTATTTTTTCCTTACTATCGGTGTTGCCGCTGCAATAGGAATTAGTGTAGCATATGTGCAGTTACGAAATACTCATCGTCTATATGTGTGCTCACTGGGGCTTATCGCTGGCGGTGCCATAGGTAATCTGATTGATCGGGTGCGCTATGGTGCTGTAGTGGATTTTTTAGATTTCCACTACGGTGGATACCATTGGCCTGCTTTTAATGTTGCGGATTCAGCAATATGTGTCGGGGCCGGATTATTTTTAATCCTTAATTTTTTGACCCCGGAGAGTAATAACCAAGTACAAGCAAAAAATTTTAAAACAGAGTGAAAAAATGAAAATAGCAGTTCTTTTTCCCGGACAGGGGTCTCAGTTTTTAGGAATGGGTAAGGAATTCAGGGATTCAAACAGTGAATGTAGTACTATTATGGCGATGGCTGAAACTGCCTGTGGATTGAACCTGGGATCCCTTAGTGATGATGGGCCCATGGAAGAATTGACCCGTGCCACGAATCTACAACCCGCAATTACCGTCGCAAATCTTATCAGCTGGCAAGCTTTTGTCAGTGAAACAAAAGGTGAATTTGAGATTAGTGCGTTCGCAGGGCACAGTCTGGGTGAATATTCAGCGCTCCACGCAAGCGGTGTAATAAGTGCTGAAGACGCTGTAAAGCTCGTTAGTAAAAGGGGATTCTTGATGGGCCGTGAGGGTGATAAAAACCCTGGAGGGATGCGTGCTGTCCTTGGCCTGGAGATTGATGCCATTGAAGAAGTCATCAACAGTTACAATGGCCCTGGAGTCGTCACTGCTGCAAATCATAATACACCTCAGCAAATAGTTATCTCAGGTTCCATGGATGCTCTTGATGCCGTCTCTGCAACTTTTGAGGAGAAGGGTGCAAAGGTTATAGCTCTGAATGTAAGCGTGGCTAACCACAGTCCTCTTCTTACAGATGCGGTGCCCGACTTTACTGATTTTCTGGCTGATATCCCTTTTAATACACCTAAAACTCCCATCTATTTTAACGTTTCTGCACAACAGGAAAGTGATCCGGTAACCATGAAAGATATGATGGCGCGGCAGATTGCCTCCAGGGTCAGATGGTATGAAATTATAACCTCTATGCTGGATGAGGGTGTTGATACCTTTATTGAAGTGGGTCCCAAAACAGTACTAAAGGGGATGATGAGAAAGATTGTGCCGAAGGGTACCAAGGTCACCTCGCTACAGTTTGACTCTCCGGCGACACTTGCAAAATGTATAGAAAAACTCAAAGCGTAATTTTTACAATTGAGATGACCGCGGTTGGAGTTCATCGTTTATCGGGGTTAGAGGTCGAAAGTGATTGATACCTATGTGAAAAAAATAGTGGCTGGTGAAGAGCTTCTCTTTAGTGAAGCCTTAGAGCTCGCAAACTCTGCTGACTCAGCAGAGTTGTACCAGGCGGCTGATCGTCTCCGGAAAAATCTACATAAAAACAGTCTTGATCTCTGTTCCATTGTTAATGCAAAATCTGGAAAATGTAGTGAAGATTGTAAGTTTTGTGCTCAATCAGCTCATTACGACGTAGAAGTTGCCAGTTATGATTTTGTAGATATCTCTACGGCCATTACTCTTGCAAAAGAAAATGAGTCCCACGGCGTGCAGAGGTTTTCACTGGTTACCGCCGGGAGATCAGTCTCGGAAGAGCATCTGCAAAAATTTCGTGAAGTGTATCGCGCTCTACAAAAAGAAACCAGCCTTGCTTTTTGTGCCTCGATGGGATTTCTAACTCCTGAAAAAGCTGAACAGCTTAGGGAAATGGGCGTCAGCAGGTACCATTGCAACCTTGAAACATGCCGAAGTTTTTTCCCCACTGTTTGCACCACACATACCTGGGATGAAAAAGTTGCCACAATTACAATTGCCCAGGACGCAGGCCTTGAGGTCTGCTCCGGCGGCATTATTGGCATGGGTGAAAGTCTAGAACAGCGTCTTGAGCTCGCTTTTGAACTGAGAGAGCTTGGCATACTCTCTATTCCTCTAAATATTCTCACCCCCATAAAAGACACACCGTTTGAAACAATACAACCACTTACTGTGGCTGAAGTTCTCACCTGTGTAGCCATGTTTCGTTTTATTGTGCCAAAAGCGGTAATACGGATAGCGGGGGGCAGACATCTGTTAGCGGGTGAACAGGAAAAATATTTCAAAGCAGGTGCCAATGGATCCATTGTTGGCAATTATTTGACTACAGCCGGAAACAGCCTGAAAGAAGATGTGGAGATGTTTAAAATATTAGGATTTGACCTACCGGCTAGAACCGGAAAAGCAGAGTAACTCATCAACCGGCAATTCAACTTGCGAAGAAGCTGAACCCTGCCTCCAATGCTTATCTTACCGAGAAGAAATATCCTCTCATTCTTGTTTACAGCGTAAAGGGATTACACATATGAAGGGAATAGCACAAACTTGTCTTAGTTGTAAATTTTATAGATTAACCGATAGCGAGTATGGTCTTTGCAGAGAGGATAAAGCAATAAAACCCGATTATCCGAGCATGATAAAAACAGATCGTTGCGATAAATGGATTGATTGCGGCCAGCAATATTTTATTCGTCTTGGCTGGATTAAAGCGCAGGGTCGATCAGCTGAGAAACAATCATAGCGAGTTAAATTTTGTTTTTTGCTTGTAATAATCCCACCAACAGGTCTTGCCATTAGTGGAAGATGTGGTATGAAGGGTGCCTGTCGTAAAATTGGATTTTGCTATTGCTATGATCTGCTGTGAAAAGTGGATAGTTCTTAATTGCTAACCCCGGTAAACGGGAAGATAAGCCAGGATTCATCTTTGTTTAAACAGAAGAAGATTGGCTACGGAAATATCTCAGAAACTGATGAAAAAAATACCAAAATCTATACAATTGTTCATAAAAGGGTTTATCAGTTTAGCATTTTTTTCAGTTTTATTATCCTTTGTTCAGGGTAACGAGCTTGCAAAAGTCTTTACTCAGGTAAATTGGCTCTATATGGCCATCACCTTTGGAGTAACCCTTGTCATGGTTCTCGCCAGCTGTGCCAAGTGGAAACTGATTCTTGACTTGAAAGAGGATATTAGTTTTTTAAAATTATTTAAGATTTATCTTGTAGGGTACTTTTTTTCAAATATCTTGCCATCTACAGTGGGTGGAGATGTCGTGCGATCCTACTATGCTGGAAAGCTTATTGAGAATCAGTCATATTCCGCCGTAAGTGTTTTTGTTGAGAGATTTTCAGGTATTGTATTTCTATTTTTACTTGTCGCTGTTGCACCATTATTCCAACCCCACCTTTATACAAATCCATATATCTTTGTACCAGCATGTGCCGGACTCTGTTTTGCTCTCGTTACCGGCTGGATCTGGAAGGCAAAAAATCCATTTCATATCCCTAATCTCATAGCCGAGAAGATTTTCGTAATTCTTCAAGCCCTTGCAAAGCGCATGAACAGTCAGATGCTGCTGAAACTGACGAATAGCCTTGAAAACTTATACCGGAAAGTCTTAAGTCGTCTCAAAAAGGTACGGGAGGAATTAGGAATCGCTATTGCGGCTATTAAGTCGGACAAGGGCTTTCTTTACAGGCTTATATTTTTAACCCTGTTCTTTTATCTGCTCACCTGGGTTAATGTATATACTTCATTTATGGCTTTTGATGTTGAAGTGGATTTTATAAAGATATGCGCAATTGTCCCAGCTATCATGCTTGTTGCCCATGTGCCTGTTACTTTGCTCGGCAATCTTGGCTATTTTGAATCTGTTTTTGTCTTTTATTTTTTATTAGTCGGGGTGGGAGGGGCAGAATCCCTGGCGATGGGGTTACTGCTAAGAATAAAAATGCTCACAATGGGCATTGTAGGTTTTGCTACCTATCTGGTATATAAACAGAAAAATAAACTGCACCTTACAGGCAACAAAGAATAATAATAAATGAGCCCGTTGATTTAATGCCTTTTCGCCCAATCTCTTCGTTAAACCAAAATTTTTATCCTCGGAATATCAATTATATGCCTGTGGTAAAATTTTTTGTTTGTCTCGATATTGAACAAAAATGCTATTAAATCAACAGACTCATAAATGAACTAAAGGCTCGCTGGTAAGGGACTAACCTTTTAAAATTTGGAGATACTGTTTTGTTAATCTCAGTTATTATACCGCTACTCAATGAGGAAGAGAATATCCCTCTTCTGTATAAAGAATTAGATGAAGTTTTTCAAACCATTGAAGATGATTACGAGCTGCTTTTTATCGACGATGGCAGTACTGATAGAAGCCTTAGCCTGTTGAGGGATCTACAGGAAAAAGATTCACATGTTGTTGTGGTAAATTTCCGCAAGAATTTTGGCCAGACTGCTGCCATGGCCGCGGGGATTGATTATGCCCAGGGCGACGTGATCATCACAATGGATGCCGACCTGCAAAACGATCCCCACGATATTCCGCTTTTACTTGGAAAAATTAAAGAAGGAAACGATGTGGTTACGGGATGGCGTTTTGACAGAAAAGATGCCTTTATAAACAGGCGACTTCCTTCCATTATTGCCAATAAAATCATTTCTAAAACCACAGGTGTTAATCTTCACGATTATGGCTGTACCCTAAAAGCCTTTAAGAAGGAAGTTATAAAGAACGTAAAATTATACGGTGAAATGCACCGCTTTATACCCGCCATTGCCAGTGGCATAGGCATTGATTTTACAGAAGTGAAAGTAAATCACCGACCGAGGCGGTTTGGAACTTCGAAGTACGGTATTTCAAGAACCATAAGGGTTGTTCTGGATCTTGTAACAGTTAAATTTTTATTGAGTTATGCCACAAAACCCATCCAGGTTTTTGGTCTTATGGGTCTTGGCTGTGGCGGTCTCGGATTTTTAATTGCTTTAGTGATGACCTTTCAAAGACAGTTCATGGGCGTACCGTTGTCGGATAGGCCACTTCTATTTCTGGCAGTATTACTCATCTTTATTGGTATTCAATTTATCTCCCTGGGACTTATTGCCGAACTTCAGGCCCGAACCTATCATGAATCGCAGAACAAACCTGTTTATCATGTGAAGAATGTGTATAGAAAACAGCAGGGAGGCGGGGTGAATCCTGATAGAGAAAGTGATGGCTCATGGTGATCCTTTTATTGAGATAATTATTCCGAACTGGAATGGTGCGAAAATGTTATCGCACTGTCTCGATTCTCTTGAAAAACAACTATATAAAAACTTCTCAATCACTGTAGTAGATAACGGATCAAGCGATCACTCCTTAACATTGCTTGAAGAGGATTACCCAAATGTAAAAGTGATCCGTTTTGACTACAATAGTGGTTTTAGTGTCGCGGTAAACAAAGGCATTGAAAGTTCGGAGGCACCCTGGCTGTTACTTCTAAATAACGACATGGAGGTGCCTTCCGATTGCCTGCAAAATCTTGCCACGTCCATTCCTCTCTATTCCCACTGCGATTTTTTTTCTTTGAAGATGCTCAGTTATCACGACCGTACCATCATTGATGGGGCAGGAGATGCAGTTTTGCGCGGAGGTGTAGGGTATCGACTTGGTACTCTGGAACCGGATGGTGAGCGTTTCAGCAATGACAGGGATACTTTTGGTGCCTGTGCAGGGGCAGCGTTATACAAAAGAACATTCTTTCAAAAAGTTGGGCTTTTCGATGCTGATTTTTTCGCATATCTTGAAGATGTAGATCTGAATATCAGGGCCCGCAGGCTTGGTCTGCAATGTATGTATTTGAGTAAAGCTGTTGTCTACCATATCGGAAGCGCCACAACCGGCTCAAAGATCAATGAAATGACGATCCGGCTGTCAACCAGAAATAATGTAAATCTGCTTGTTAAGAATTACTCTTTTCCTCTTTTTCTCCGATTTGCACCTGCAATATTAGTATACCAACTCATGTGGTTTCTTTTTTGTTTAAAGAAATGGATGGTCAAACCATATTTTTCAGGTCTTTATGAGGCGTTTCGAATGTTGCCGCTTTTTTCTCGAAAGCGTAAGGATATTCTTACACAATTCTGCAAAAGTGATTTTCAAATCCTTGGCAATTTAATGGTTACAGCAGAAAGAGAAGCAGTTGAATCGATCATGATGCGGCGCCGGGGGCTAGGTAAAAATAATTTTTTTCTAAGCTGCTATTGCAAGATCTTTTTGTAGTCTGAAGAGCCATGGGAAACGCCACCCACATAATCATTGTAAGCCACAATTCAGCAAATGTGCTCCCCACCTGTTTAGCCTATCTAGAGAAGCAGACCAGGGAAATCACCTCCTGCACCATTGTTGATAGTGGTTCGAGGGATCTTACGTATTTGAATGGTTTAAGCCACTATCGATACCCTGTTGCTATTAAGTATATAGATAATAACGGTTTTTCTTATGCCAATAATACCGGCTATAAAAGCCTTAATTTGAGTAGCGATGATCTGGTAGTATTCATCAACCCTGACACCTTTCTTTTTAGTTCCTGGCTTGAAGATGCGAGCTGTTTTTTTGAAAATTACAAAAATTGTGGCGTTCTTACCGGAAAATTGCTGGGTTACGACATTACTATGCAAAAGGCGACCGGAAGAATTGATTCCACCGGGATATATAGAAAATGGTATGGGAAATGGTTTGACAGAGGGCAGGGCGAACAAGATAAGGGTCAATTTGAACGAACATGCGAGGTACCAGCAGTTTGTGGCGCTCTCATGGCCTGCCGGGCGAGCTGTTTAAAGGAACTTGGAGATACTGTTTTTGACGAAGATTTTTTTCTTTATAAGGAAGATATTGAGTTAAGTTTACGAATCAGGAGATGCGGCTGGAAACTGTATTATCAGCCCTCACTGCTAGCGTATCATTGTCGTGGCTGGGACGATAAAAGAAATCTGGTAGATTACAGACTCCGACTCATGTCAGCAAAAAACGAAGTGAAACTATATTGTAAACATCGATCTTTTTATATGGCCTGGGCCCTTGCAAAATATCTTTTGGTACGTGCCTTTCGTGTTTAAACTGGCCCGCATGTTCATATATCCCTTAACTGTAAAAGTTTTTAGATAAAAAAGCCCATGGCTCAAAAAATATCAGTAATCATACCTACCCTCAATGGGGAACCAACTCTAACTGAGTTCTTTACCGCATTGAAAATGCAGGACCTGCAACCGGATGAAATCCTAGTTGGTGACTCCCAGTCACGGGACAATACTGTGGAGATCTGTAAGGGGTATGGTGCCAAAGTTCTCACAATAGAGCGATCGAGCTTTGATCACGGTGGTACCAGGTCTTATCTTGCCCAAAAAGCAGAGGGTACAATTCTTGTGTTTTTCACCCAGGACGCAATACTATCAAGCCCGGACGCCCTGCGCAGGATAGTCGAATCGTTATCAGAAGGGTCTAAAGTCATCTGTGCTTACGGCCGTCAGTTGCCTCAACATAATGCAACACTGCTGTCGGCCCATTTGAGAAATTTCAATTATCCTCCTGTTTCCAAGGTAAAATCCTTCGATGATCGATTGAGCGAAGGTTTGAAAACAATATTTATCTCAAACTCTTTCGCTGCCTATATGAAAGAACCGCTGGCATTATGTGGTTACTTTAAGAACGGTTTGATTTTTGGTGAGGATACCTGTACCCTTGGAAGGTTGCTTAAAGCAGGATATAAAGTCTCCTATACAGCTGACGCCGGGGTGTATCATAGCCATAACTACACCGTTACAGATGAGTTTAAGCGATCTTTTGATATTGGCGTTCTGCACAGTTCTGAAACATGGTTACTTGAGACCTATGGCACAGCAGAAGGGATTGGTACCAAATATGTACGTTCAGCTTTGTCAGCTATCGTTGAAAAGAAAAGATATGGCCTTATCTTTGATTGGCTCCTGAGGAGTGGCAGTAAGTTTGTAGGTTATAAACTTGGCCGTTGCTACTTGAGCATACCCCCCAGGATGAGGCCGTACTTGAGCCTGCATAGTTTCTGGTGGAATAATTTGCCAGACAAGGTCGTATAATGTTACTTACCATTTAAGGCGAGTTCATCGGACAACCACCTAGACTGCTTTCAGCTAACTTGTAATGTCGTTTGTTTCCCTCCTGCTCGACGGGATAAGAAATAATCACTGAATAATCAGTGTTCAAATAATAAAAATGTTATCTACAAATCTTCGAGAGCAAAGCTCTCTCATGGCCAAATTGCTGCACCTCTTTGATTGCCTGCTTGTGGTCGGCTATCTCGCACTTCTTGTTGTCTGGTACAGGGTTCCCTGGAGCCCATATTATACCAGGCTTATGATTATTACCACCGTACTTACCTTTATAAGTTTTCAGTCTTTTCAACTGTACAGATCCTGGCGTGGCTGGAAGTTTTTCCTGGAATTTCTCGTGATTCTAAAAGCATGGGGAGCTATAATTGGTCTCCTACTCTTTTATTTTTTTGTTTTTAAGATCTCCCACGCCTATTCAAGAGTGGTTATTCTTATCTGGTCCATAACGACGCCGCTGTTTATCTTTTTACTTCATCTTACAGCACGTAAAATATTACGTTTTTTCAGGTCAAAGGGGAAAAACGTTCGCCGGGCTGTCGTCGTGGGTGCAGGTGATCTTGGATTAAATCTAGTCAACGAAGTTGAAACAATGCCGTGGGCCGGCATTGAGGTTCTTGGCTTTTTCGATGACAAAGTCGATGAACTGACCATTTCCGAAATCCATGGTAAACCGCTGCTCGGAAATATTGCTGCTATAAATGAATATTTAAAAATTCATGATATTGACTACGTATATATTGCACTGCCAATGCGTGCGGAAAAAAAGATCTTTAAAATCTTAAGGGAGTGTAGGTCTCTTGGCGCCAGGATATATCTGGTTCCGGATCTATATTTATACGGCTTGCATCACTCTGAAATGCAATCTCTTGGTAGTATGATTATCTTAAATTTTAACCCCAACACTGAATGGAAAAGGAGCTTTGACCTTGTCTTTTCGGTAGCAGCTCTGTTCTTCACACTTCCTGTAACTCTGTGTATTGCATTGCTGGTTAAACTAAGCGACGGGGGCCCCGTCTTTTATCGACACAGGAGAATAACATCTGCTGGAAAAACCTTTAACTGCCTAAAGTTCAGGACAATGAAAGTTGGGGCGGCCAGGGAACTTGATCTATTACTTGCTGAAAATGAAGAGATGCGCCGGGAGTGGCAGAATAGCTACAAATTGAAAAACGATCCAAGAATTACCAAAATCGGAAAATTCTTAAGGAAAACAAGTCTTGACGAATTTCCTCAGTTTATCAACGTAATTCGGGGGGATATGAGCGTTGTTGGAGCACGACCAATTGTCGGCAATGAGCTTAACGGCTTCTATAAAGATAGCGCTGGAAGGTATTGTTCTATGAAGCCTGGTATTACAGGCCCATGGCAGGTAGGGCGCCGTTCAAACGTTGATGAATATAAGGAACGGGTAGAGATGGATGACTGGTATATTCTCAATTATTCCCTCTGGACCGACATTAAGATTATTATTAAGACAGTGTTTTGTATGGTTAAAGGCAATGGCGCGTACTAACAGTAATACAACTATATAAAAACTGCATGGGACTATTTCTGATACTTAGCTGAATGAAAGGGTGATGACTGTGGCATCTGTTTTTTCTGGCAAAAATATAGTGGTTGGTATTACCGGTTCAATTGCCGCATTTAAAGTTGCAGGGTGGGTAAGCGACCTGGCCAAGGAAGAATCTCTGGTTTCTGTGGTCATGACTGAAAGTGCTAAGAAATTTGTAACTCCACTCACCTTTTCGGCTCTGTCAGGCAGAGAGGTGTTCTCTGCAATGTTTGATCAGACTAGTGGCAGTAGCATGGCACATATAGATCTTGGTCGTGAAGCTGATCTGTTAGTTATTGCTCCTGCAACAGCAAACACTATTGCTAAGCTTAGCGCAGGCTTAGCGGATGACTTGCTGTCCACAGCTGTTCTTGCTGCCAGATGTAATGTTATCATTTTCCCAGCCATGAACAGCAGAATGTACGCACACCCAGCCACCCAGGCCAATATTTTGAAACTGCGAAACCTTGGTTATATGGTGGTGGAACCGGATTGCGGTACCATGGCCTGCAAAGAGGAAGGTGCAGGGCGCCTGGTAGAGTGGGATGTTGCAAAAGAGTATCTGGCCTCTGCTCTTAGTATTCAAGACCTTAAAAAGGAACGTATTGTCGTTACAGCTGGGCCCACTCGAGAAGCAATTGACCCTGCCAGATTTTTAAGCAACAGATCATCAGGAAAAATGGGGTTTGCCCTGGCCAGGTGTGCCCGAAGACGGGGTGCAGAAGTCGTTTTGATTAGTGGTCCCAGTAGCATTGAACCACCTCTTGGTGTGAAAGTGATTAAAGTCGACTCTGCTCAAGAGATGTGCGATGCCACCCTGGAAGAAGCTGCACATAGTTCGATTGTCGTTAAAGCAGCGGCTGTTGCAGATTATCGTCCTACTACATTCTCTTCTCAAAAAGTCAAAAAAGAAAATATTGAATCGAATCTAACGCTGGCCAAAAACCCTGACATCCTCTACTTGCTAGGACAACAAAAGAGAGCCGGCCAGATTTTGGTTGGTTTTGCAGCGGAAAGCCAAAACCTACTGGCTGAGGGTGGTAAAAAACTCGATAAAAAAAATCTGGATCTCATTGCTGTTAATGATATCAGCAGCTCCCAGGCGGGTTTTGAAGTGGATACAAATCAGGTTGTGCTGCTTGATAAGAAGGGGCATAAAAAATTACCCCTAACCACAAAACATCATACTGCAGATCTTATTCTTAATAAAATAATTGAATTAAGAGAGTTGTGATGCGATAGAACCGATTTTCAAACGATTCCAATACTTACTGTTTATTTAAACAACAGCGTTTGAATTTTTTGCCAGAGCCACAAGGGCAGGGGCTGTTTCTTGCCAATTGTTCTCTATGGACTGTGCACTCACCGCTTTTATAATACCAGAGACCATTTTCTTTCACAAAATCACTTGTTTCCCGAAGTGAACAGAACAGCCCATTCTCAAGATATTTTGAGGTGAATTCTACCTGTCCGGTTGTGTCTTTTTCCTCTCCATCTACAGTGTTGTGAATTTCAAGCCCCAGCCATACTACCGGATGGTCATCAAAATTAAGAGACTTAGGTCTGTTTGTGATATACCAGCTTGCATGAATGTGTTTGCTGTCTTTGATCACAAAGGCTGAATAACGCGAACGCATCAACTGTTCGGCTGTGGCTGCTTTCCCATGATCTTGTATAACAACCCCGCAGCAGGTAGGAAATAAGATGGTGGAGCCGCAGGGGCAGGGTTGCGATGTAGTCATGACGCGTAATCCTCGACAGTGAAAATTGATGGTTGTAAATAATAAATGATTATGTGAGAGCACCTTTCTACAACGGATTCCAATCCCATTCAATTATAAAGAGCAGAGGCGAGAAAATTCATATTTTTGACAATATAGAGAAGCTGAGAGGTTTTTCCTTTCTTGGTCTTATTAAATATCTGTTGATGAGGCTTCAGGGTAAATCATTACTGGTTGGAGGAAGCTGTAATGGTTGTGGAAGCTGTTGCAGGCGACTGTCACTTGAGGGTAGAAACGGCTGGCTGCGATCTGTGAGAGATTTTAAGCGTATTAAGTCCGACTATCCGGAATACCAGCGCTTTGAGATGATTGGAAGGGATGAACAGGGTTTTTTGATTTTTAACTGCAGCTGGTGTACCGATGAAGGAGATTGCGGTGATTACGACAACAGGCTCTTGCTCTGCAGGAACTTTCCGGAAAAATCTTTGAAGTTCTCAGGTGGGTCACTTCCTCTATCTTGTGGGTATCGTTTTATGGAAGTTGAGCCATTTGAAAAATCTCTTAATAGAGAAATACGAAAAATAACAAATAATGAAAAAAATTCTGATAGTTGAACCCTATTTTGGTGGGTCACATAAACATTTTCTTGAAGGTCTGCAGAAGTTTGTCAAGGCCGATTACACTCTCATCACCCTGCCTGCACGTAAATGGAAAATGAGGATGCAGCTGGCAGCGCCATGGGTCGTTGAACAGATAAAAAAATTACAACCAGAAGCCAGGTATTTTAATACAGTTCTCTGCTCTACTTTTGTCGATGTCGCAATGTTTCGCTCGCTACTATCTGGTATATCAGGATGGAACAGGGATGCCATAATTAACCTCTATTTTCATGAAAATCAGTTTGCCTATCCCTCTCGTATAAAGGATCCTTCACTTTATCATTTCACGGCGATTAATTTTAATTCCGCTCTTGCTGCTGATTCCCTCGCATTTAATTCAATCTTCAATCGGGATAGTTTCTTTTCAGGATGCAGAAGGTATCTGAAGTATGCCAGTGATATGCACTTTACTGGACTTGTGGCGAAATTGGAGGCAAAGAGTAGGGTACTCTACCCCGGAATAGATCTGGGTAAATTTGATGGCATTGATTGCACCCCTAAATCCGAGGTACCTGTTATCGTATGGAACCATCGATGGGAACATGATAAAAATCCAGAAGAATTTTTTAAGGCAATACAGAGATTAGAAGAGAAAAAAATAGATTTTAGACTCATTATCCTTGGCCAGTCATTTAACAACTCACCCGCCTGCTTTAAAGAAGCCGAAACTCTTTTTGCGCATAAAATATTGCATATGGGATTTGCCAGTAGTTATGAGGAGTATATGCGTTTGCTGGGTCTGGGGACAGTTGTAGTTTCTACGGCAATCCACGAGTTCTACGGTATTTCTGTTATAGAAGCAGTCCGAGCCGGGTGTATACCGGTACTGCCAGACAGATTGTCATACCCGGAGTTGTTTGAAAAAAAATATCTATACCGAGAGGGAAAACTTGAAAAACACCTTGTACAGATATTAAAAAACAATCAAATTATCCCAAAAGATAGCGCCAGACAAATGACTGAGAAATTTAATTGGCAAGCACTGGAAAAAGAGTATACAGCCTGGCTCTTTAGTGCTTTACGAAATGGCGGTGTGTGAAAAAAGTGTGACCTCTTTGATATAATATAAATATACAGATTGCCGTTAAATTATGGAGTTTATCCAATCTCACATATTGAAAGACAAAATGTCATTTTTGACCCTGACATGAACCATTGATAGTGGAGGGTGTTATGACTAATTACTCCGAATTAATAGTGCTTATCCTGCTCATCCCCTTCTTTATGCAAATCGTAGTTCCACTTGTTATGACGAGTTGTTACCTTCTATGGAGGATATTTCAATTAATCTTTTTTCCAAAAACTCTGGTGCGGAAAAAAACAGTAGAAACCATATCCCCCGTTAAAATACTTAATGGTGCAAGATAGAGCAATTTTGACAGCAATCGAAAAGCCAGATTGTCTTATGACTTTATCAAATTTCCCACTGCTTTTGTAAGGCTGATGAAATCTGATATGGAAAGTGTCTCCGGCCTCGCCGTTGGAGGGATAGCGACTTTTTCCAAAGACTCCAGTGCTAATCTTTTGTTAAGCTCTTTATCTTCCCTGGCACTAACCCCAAACACATTTGCCCGGCTTAGGGTATTTGCAATTGTTTTGCGCCTCTGGTTGAAGGTGGCTCTAACAATTTGTTTGAAAAGAGAGAAGTTGTAGGTTGCCATATTTGCAATGCCATCGATTTCATCACTGAAATCAATCTTAATGACCATGGAGTCAACCTTTGGCCTGGGATGAAATTCCGCCGGTTTAAGTGTCAATTTTTTCTCAACCGTGGCGCAGCTCCCAAGCAGTATTGTTGGAACGCCATAATCTTTTGTGTTTACAGCAGCACTCAGTCTTTCCGCCACCTCCTTTTGTAACATTACTGTTACAGAGTCAATCAGTTCCGAATTATCAATTAATTTAAAGATGAAGGGGTTTGAGATCGAATAGGGGAGGTTGGCCAGAATTTTCAGTTTCCCGCCACAGGTCGCTGCAATTTTTGTAAAGTCAGCCTTTAAAATATCCTGGTGTACTAGAGTGACGTTAGAAGGAAGATCTTGTTCTTCCTCATGGAATCTAACGATACCACTATCTATTTCGTATCCAAACACGTGACGCGCTGCTTTTGCTAGAGGCAGGGTGAGGGCACCTAAACCTACACCTACTTCAACTATGTTCTCATCTGCACTCACCCCTCCGGCCCTGACTATAGCTTCAGCTGTCTCACGGTGGACAAGGAAATTCTGGCCAAATTTTTTTTTGGGTGCGAGGTTGTGTTCTTTAAGAGTGTCGTAAGCCAGACGGCCGTATTTTGACATGATAATTGCTCAAATGAAGTTGAAAATCAGTATTCTCAGTTATTTCTGATTCTTTTTAAATGGTGATAGGTAAAAAAAGCTCGGGCACAATAATAGCTGAGAATTGCAAAAGGTAAAGATAAGATAAATCCGCCAACAAACAAGACTATAATTGTCTCAAAGCCTAAAGCGAAAAGGATACGAACTATTTCTAAAAAATCGAGCCCATTGCCAAATTGATCAATAACCAGCTGCAATTTACTGAAATTAATCTCGTATGGAGTGAAGAAATTTCCTATAACCGTGGACACATAATATATTGGAAAGATGGTGAACGGATTAAACACGAGCCAACTCACCAGAATTCCGGTCAAAAGGGACGTTCTAGTAATAAGTGTTAACAAAATAATCAGTGGGGTATGAAAAGGAATTGTCGGAGTAAGTCCAACCAAAACTCCTATCGCAGTGCCACCGGCCAGGGCATGCGGATCATCGTTGAGTCGTTTGAAGCGGAGATAATAGTATCGAAGTACACGATAAAATCGGTTTTCAGTGTAGCTCATCTTGTATTCTAACCCAAAGAAGATCTAGAATAAACGTCATGATCTAAAGGGATACTGCCATTTTTTTTGTAAATATGCCCTCCTGCCAATGCAATCATCGCTGCATTATCGGTACAGTAATTGAGTTCAGGGGCATAAAAAACCTTATCGGCCAAGGTACACTCATGGTGAAATAGCTCCCTGAGTTTGCTGTTGGCAGAGACACCTCCACCAATCGCAATTGATGGTATGTTGTACTTTTCAGCAGCAAGGATCGTTTTATTGACTAACACCTCAACAACAGCCTTTTCAAATGAAGCGCAAATATCAGGTGCACTGATTTTTTGATTCTTGACTTTCTGTTGATTAACATAATTCAAAACTGATGTTTTTAAACCACTGAAGCTGAAGTCAAGTGAGTCAGGTTCAAGCCACGATCTTGGAAACTTTATATAGTCAGGATCTCCAGCCTCAGCCATTTTCGAAACGTGGGGACCGCCTGGATAAGGTAAACCTAATAGCTTTGCGACTTTATCGAAGGCTTCTCCTGCTGCATCATCTCTGGTTCTGCCTAAACAGGAAAACTTTGTAAAGCTTTCAGCAAGATAAATTGCAGAGGTACCGCCGGATACAATAAGTGAGATATACGGGAACACTGGTGGATTTTTGCTTAAAAAAATTGACAGTATATGGCCAGCCATATGATCCACACCGATCATTGGTGTTTTACTCACCATAGAGAGCGCTTTTGCATAGGAAAACCCAACTAAAAGAGAGCCTATCAGACCTGGGCCCTGGGTGGCTGCAATGAGATCAATTTTATCAAGTGTGGTACCCGCTTCACTTAGTGCCTTCTCCACAACAGGGTGTACTGCCTGGAGATGTTGCCTTGATGCGAGTTCAGGGACCACGCCGCCAAATTTTGTGTGAATTACGTCCTGGCTGGTAAGTATATTAGCCAGCACTGTATCACCCTGAAGTACAGCTGCTGCTGTATCATCACAGGAACTCTCAATACCTAAAATTAACATATGTTTGTTTTCTTCTTGAGTGTAACCACTATTGTGGTAATAGTGTCTGTCTGAGTAAGCTTCTGTTTGTACTGGGCTGGTACAAAAAAAGGGGCAATCGCTAAAAAAATATAAATTTTCATATATATAGTGAATCGTGAAAGAAAAAATACAAACTATTTCTCCTCTTGTCGATCAGTTTTCAAGAACAATATCGTACCTGAGGTTATCGTTAACTGACAGATGTAATCTGCGTTGCATGTATTGTATGCCCAGTGATAAACAGGATTCGCCTACACATGTTAAGACTGGAAAATTTTTAGCGCACCAGGATTTACTGAGTTACGAAGAATTGCAACGAGTTGTTCGACTCACTGTCTCCCTGGGAATGAACAAAATTCGCCTCACAGGTGGTGAACCTCTTGTGAGAAAAGGTGTCGTGGATTTTATTCAGACTTTATCAGAAATAAATGGTCTGGACCAGATCCGTCTGACTACCAATGGTGTGTTGCTTGGTGATTATGCTGAAAAGCTTTTTGACAGCGGAGTACACCACATAAATGTTTCTTTAGACACTTTACATCCAGAAAAATTTAAAAAAATCACCGGTAAAGATAAATTTTCTCAGGTTTGGAGAGGACTTCAGCTTGCCTCCGAGATGGGTTTTAAAATTAAATTAAATGTCGTTGCTATGAAGGGTATCAATGACGATGAATTTGTCGATTTTGGTAAACTTTCTTTGAGATATCCCTTTCAGGTACGGTTTATCGAGTTCATGCCTGTGGGGGAAAAAGACAGTTGGCAGAAAGAACAATTTATTCCTGCCGATGATATCCGCAAGAAGATAGAAACCCTGGGAACTTTAACTCCATTTCAGAATAGACATGGCGCAGGGCCTGCTCGCATGTATCATCTGGATGGAGAAAATGAATCAACCGGGGCTGTGGGGTTTATCAGTCCAATAAGTCACCATTTTTGTGACCAGTGTAACAGGTTGAGGTTAACTTCAGAAGGAAGATTGCGAGCATGTCTTTTGAAAGATACAGAGACTGACCTGAAGCATTTACTCCGGACCGGAGCCTCGGACCAGGATATCTTGGATACCATTCGCCAGACAATACTCAATAAACCTCAAGGTCATTCTTTGCAGGATCAACAAGAGGTTGAAGAACATGCTCGCTGTGGAGGAGGAATGTCACGAATCGGAGGATGACTGCTCTCGCTGGGGATAAGAGCCAAGCCACTCAAAATAGGAACATTGTGACTTGAGCATGTCACAACCTCTTTTGATTTTTTCATCTTCTATGTGACCGAGCATATCTAGGAAAAACAAGTATTTCCATTGTTTTCCTTTGATTGGTCTAGATTCAATTTTGACAAGGTTAATGTTCTCATTGGAGAGAGCCGTCAGGATTTCATTTAATGCCCCTGGCCTGTCCATGAGCCCGAGGAGCAGAGATGTCCTGTCCTGCCCACTGCGTGACGGGGATTGCTGGCCAATGATCAGGAACCTCGTAGTATTCCCCCGGTAGTCTTCTATACCTTTCACAACCACTTGCAATTCATAGGTTTTAATAGCGAGAGAGGACGCAATCGCACCGATATTCGGGTTATTGACTGCCATCTGGGCGGCTGCTCCTGTGGAGAAAACCGGGAGAGTCGGGACAGACGGAAGATGCTTTCTGAGCCACTCCCTGCATTGCGCAAGGGGTTGGGCGTAAGAGGCAACTGTTTGAATATCTTCAATGTTACCAGATTGACAGACCAAATTATGGCTAATCTCCAGTTGTTCTTCACCACAAATTTGAACCTTGTATTTCATAAAGCAATCTAATGTGGAAAAAACCGCGCCTTCAATTGAATTTTCAACGGGAACAATACCATACTGTGTTCTACCTTTTTCCACCTCAGCAAAAACTTCATCGATGCTTTCCATTGCTTTATAATTCGCTGAATGGCCAAAACATTTAACTCCGGCAAGATGGGTAAAGGTGGCCTCGGGCCCAAGGAAAGCAACCACAGCCTTTTTTTGTGATAGACGACATGTGGTAATAATTTCATGAAATATTGATTTAAGTGCGTCTTTCGGAAAGATATCCCGATTGTCAGTAAGTAGCCTGTCGTAGATTTGTCTTTCCCGTAAAGGATCCCATTTCGCCCGTTTTTCACCATCTTTCAGTCGACCTATTTCTTTTGCGCAGTCGAGACGTTCTTTTAGCAGGTCGAGTATCCTATTATCTATTGAATCGATATTGTCACGTACGGACAATAGCGCTTTTTTTTGCTCGGATTTCATACTATTCCTGATTGATGTTTAAAAAAGAGTATTGCAAATGTCTATGCAGCCGGAGAACAAATAAATTAGGGTAAAGAAAGTACTA
This sequence comes from Desulfobulbaceae bacterium, assembly GCA_024227155.1. Classification (GTDB taxonomy): domain Bacteria; phylum Desulfobacterota; class Desulfobulbia; order Desulfobulbales; family Desulfocapsaceae; genus Desulforhopalus_A. Next base: position 37,773 of record JAAELB010000346.1, on the reverse strand, counting down.
TGTCAAGAAGCAAAAGAGAGCTATAGTAGGCAATTTCTAATAGATGAGTCTGTTGATTTAATAGCATTTTTGTTCAATATCGAGGCAAACAAAATATTTTACCACAGGCATATAATTGATATTCCGAGGATAAAATTTTTGGTTTTACGAAGAGATTGGGCGAAAAGGCAATAAATCAACGGACTCATAGATGAACCAAATCAAAAATTAATCAGATAGAGATATGAGCAATAATAAAATCGATAAAACCTATGAGGAAATTAACGCCAAGATCAAGGCTGGTGAGGCTGTGGTTGTCACAGCTGAGGAAATGGTTGATATAGTCAAAGAAAATGGGCCTGATGCAGCCGCCAGAAAAATTGATGTTGTTACAACAGGCACCTTTGCGCCAATGTGTTCTTCGGGCCTGTTTTTTAATTTTGGTCAAATGGTTCCAACGATCAAAGCATCCCAGGTCTGGCTCAATAAAGTCCCTGCCTACGGAGGACTTGCTGCGGTGGATTCATATATCGGGGCAACAGAAGCTGCTGAAGATGACCCGCTTAATAAGATCTATCCTGGTGCCTTTAGCTATGGTGGGGGGCATGTTATTGAAGATCTTCTACGTGGTAAAAAACTTCTCCTGGAAGCAAAAGGTTATGGAACAGATTGTTATGCATCCAAAAAAATGAAAAAAGAAGTTGGTCTGGAGGATCTACCACATGCACTTCTTTGCAACCCAAGAAATGGTTATCAAAATTATAACTGTGCTATAAATCTATCGGATAAGCCGGTCTATACCTATATGGGTATGCTGAAACCAAAAGGTGCTAACGCTAACTACTGTAGTGCAGGTGAGTTGAGTCCATTATTTAATGATCCCCTTTACAAAACAATAGGTATTGGAACCAGGATTTTTCTTGGTGGCGCGAATGGTTATGTGACCTGGCAAGGTACTCAGCACAACCCAGGTGCCCCGAGGGGAGAAAATGGTACACCTGTAAAGCCTGCAGGAACGTTGATGGTCCAGGGGGATTTAAAACAAATGTCAGCAGAGTGGTTGCGGGGAGTGTCAATAAGAGGTTATGGTTGTTCTTTAGCTGTTGGTCTTGGTATACCCATACCTGTCCTGAACAGTGAAATTGCAAAATTCACCGGAATCTCAGACGCTGACTTGTATACACAGGTGGTTGATTACGGCCATGATTACACCAACGGTATAGCTAGAAGCTATGGAGAGGTGAGTTATAAAGAGCTGAAGTCTGGTGAAATTACGGTAAACGGCAAGAAAGTTAAAACGGCACCACTATCAAGCATAGTTAAGGCAAGGGAGATCGCAGACGTGTTGAAGAAAAAAATTAATGAGGGGAACTTTCTACTCAATAAACCAGCAGAACTTCTTCAAGATGGACAAAAATGATCTGCCTCAGCCCATGATCCTTGCAGAAGAAAAATATAGTGAGCTTATTCAAATCCTGGAAAAACATGACAGATTACATGTCGCTTTTTCTGGGGGAATTGATTCAACTCTCCTTCTTTTTGCAGCAATTCATGCCCTGGGTATCTCAAAAGTAACCGCGGTAAATGTTGTTTCAACCTTAAATAGCAGAGCGGTAAAAGATAACCTTCGGCAGGTTGTAGCCACGAATTTTAACAGCAATGTTCAACTCAAAGAGCTGAAAGTGGATCCTCTTTCCTGGCAGGAGTTTGTCCAGAATAGTCACAAGCGGTGCTATTTTTGTAAAAAAAAGATGTACTCAACTATACTAGACTCGTTAGCTGCAGATGGTTGTGTTTTGGCTGATGGAACAAATGTTGACGACCTGGGTGAAGAACGTCCAGGTTTGCTTGCAATCAAGGAATTAGAAGTCGCCACCCCCCTTGTGGCAGCGGAACTTAATAAATCTGAAATTCGATATCTGGCAAAAGAGCGGGGGCTTTCAAACTATTCTCTCCCATCTAATTCATGCCTGGCCACCAGGATAGCTGGGGGGCAGCCGGTCACAGAGAAATCTCTGCGATTGATAGAACAGGCAGAAGAGCAACTGGAGCAGCTTGGTTTTGTAGGAAATAGGGTCAGACTGATTGGAGATTATGTGATTATAGAAGTCCTAGAAAATGATGTGGCATCTGTTATTGATAGCCCTACGAGGGAATTAATAGTTGATGCCTTGTATTCTTTAGGTTTTTTGAATGTGTCTTTATCTCTAAAAGGTCGCTGATAAACTAACCCGAATAAATCGGAATTTTTAAAATGCTTGGATAAGTGCCTTGGCAGTTTCTTTAAGTTCTTAACTTCAAACCACTCCCCTGATTTCCCGGAGTCTGCGCTACCTGTTTTTTATGACAGGTTTTCAGGAGTAAGGCACTAAAATGGAAAATAGCGAACTTAATAGAATTAGGATAAATATTTTCTTGATTCTGATTTCCGATTCAATTATGGTGCCTTGATATGTATGTAAAAGCCCAGTTCTTGGGCGTTGTACCATTCTTATTGAAAAGTCAGTAAGAAATCCAAATGGGTTTTTTGACAATAGAGAAAAGGTAGTAACAAGTAACATCTTTCCAAAAAGGGGACAATGAACTGTCCTAACAAACTTGTAAAAGAAGATTTAGCAGGGAGGAATTCATGAACAAGAAGGAATTGATTGAAAGTATTGCAGGTGCCGCAGATATCAGCAAAGCAGCAGCCGAGAAAGCATTGAACGGTACCCTCGCAGCAATCGCTGAAAGTCTCAGAAAAGGTGACAAAGTGACTTTGGTTGGTTTTGGAACTTTTTCTGTCGCTAATCGAGATGCTCGCCAGGGAAGAAATCCACAGACCGGTAAGACCATTGAGATTCCAGCAAAGAAAGTTATAAAATTTAAGGCTGGCTCTAAGTTGTCTGAAGCAGTCAATTAATATTCCTGTTTGATCATGAATTATTTTTGAGGTACATCCCCCAAAAACGATTTATTGAAAATAAGGAACGGGAGCTAAATAACATGGACATATTACGCCGAAATTTTTTCGCATCCTGTACTTAAAAAAACTTTTCATATTATTGATATACAAAGATTTTTTAAGTGCAGGAGGTGGAATAAAGGGCAAGCAAGATGTTCATATTATTTAGCGTACGTTCCTAAGTTACATTTTCTGAATAAACACATAGAAAGGAACCATAATATTGTAACAGTGCAAAATTTTGTTGGGATCCTGGAGTTGCCAGTTGAATTGATATTTTGTGTCTCTAAGAGGCCGTTCCTCAAAAGGAACGGCCTCTTTTGATTTGTGATGTTGATATAAAAAACAGAATACTATTCTATACAATTTTAGGAGCGGGAGCTAAATAACATGGACATATTACGCCGAAATATTTTCGCATCCTGTACTTAAAAAAACTTTTCATATTATTGATATACAAAGATTTTTTTAAGTACAGGAGGTGGAATAAAGGGCAAGTAAGATGTTCATGTTATTTAGCGTACGTTCCTTAGGTACTTTAAACAATCCCCATGGCGGCAATTTACCAGCTTGTGGGGTTTAGGTTGTATATCATAGCCTATAAATACACTCACCCGAAGGTCGTTAGTTATGAATGTGACTTTGCTCGATTATGGCGCTGGTAATGTGCGAAGCGTTAGAAACGCAATTAAGAAACTTGGCTTTAGTGTAGAGGATGTCGTTTCTCCAGAGGATATACTTACTGCTGAAAAACTTATTTTCCCCGGAGTTGGAAGTTTTGGCCTTGTGATGGACAGGCTCCGAGCAGCTGGCTACGTTGAGCCTTTGAGGAGAAGAATTCTTGAAGATAAACCGTTCCTTGGTATTTGTGTTGCACTACAGACACTTTACGAAGGAAGTGAGGAGACACCTGGGGTTAAGGGACTTGGTGTTATTCCCGGTCAGGTTAAACGTTTTCCCGCGACTTCTCTATCTGTTCCACAAATAGGCTGGAATGGTATAAGACAGCAGAAAGCCTCCAGACTCCTTAATGGATATGATGGAGAAAAATTGTATTTTGTTCACTCCTATCACGCTCCGGTTGAGCAGCCCAGCAGAGAGTGGTATCTTTCCTTGACGGATTACGGATATGAGTTTGTTTCTGCAGTAGAGCGGGGAAATGTGAGTGCCTTTCAGTTCCACCCTGAAAAAAGTGGGGGAGCGGGATTGCGAATATTGGAAAATTTCCTCAATCAAAATGAGACAATAGAGGCTGGTGCTTTACATAACCAGATTCAGGAGCAAGAACAGGGCAAAACCAAGATTGCTAAAAGAATTATTGCATGTCTTGACGTGCGCAGCAATGATAACGGAGATCTGGTTGTCACAAAAGGTGATCAGTACGATGTGCGGAGTGAAGGAGAAGTCAGAAATCTAGGTAAACCTGTACAACTTGCAAAACGATATTACCAGGAAGGGGCCGACGAGGTCACTTTTTTGAATATTACCGGGTTTCGTGATTTCCCGATGAAAGACCAACCAATGCTTGAAGTTTTGGAAAAAACCTCTGAAAATGTTTTCGTTCCTTTGACCATAGGTGGTGGAATTAGAGAGTTTACCGATTCAGAGGGAATCTCCTACACCTCTCTTGACGTAGCATCAGCATATTTCAGGGCCGGTGCGGATAAAATTTCCATCGGTAGCGACGCTGTTTACACCGTAGAAGACTTTTTGCAAACAGGAAAAAAAACAGGTACCAGCTCTATAGAACAGATTTCTATTGTCTATGGCGCCCAGGCCGTTGTCATTTCAGTTGATCCCCGGCGCGTATATGTACATGCTCCAGAAGACACTGAACATAACACCATAAAAACTACGTCTCCTGGACCCGATGGTCAATTATACTGTTGGTACCAGTGCACGGTCAAAGGTGGCAGGGAAGGGCGTGATATTGACGCAGTCCAGTTAGTACAGGTGTGCGAAAAGCTGGGCGCCGGTGAGGTATTACTGAATTGTATTGATAAAGACGGTACGAACAGCGGTTTTGATTTAGAGCTCATTAAACAGGTGAAGGATGCTGTTTCGATACCAGTCATAGCATCCAGTGGGGCTGGTAATCCAGCCCACTTTGTAGATGTGTTTAGCCAAACAACCACCGACGCAGCCCTTGCTGCAGGAATCTTTCACAGAAATGAAGTGACTATAGAAGAGGTAAAAACTACCGTGCAACGCTCAGGCATTGAAATCAGGTAAAAAGAAAGAGTACAGCATCTTATAAATCCTTTTTCTGTGTTTTTATAGCAGAAAATAATTTGGTAAATGGTAACCGTTCACCAGCGCCCCATTTTCGTCCGATCAGGCCTCCTGGCATAGCCAACTATAGCCAGGAGACCAGCTTGAACGAACCTGGAGCACTGGACGAACGGTGACGGATTCTGGTTATGCAGTCTTTTGAAGGGGGCTGTGAACGGTTACGGTAAATGTATACACTTGTGAGAATGAAAGACAAGCTGAGTAGAAAAAGGACATTTTGGCTGAGCTTCACTGTGTTTATTTTTTTGCTGTCTTTTGCGCTTGGCGTGGTAACTACCTGGAGTTACAAGTATGGACTTGCTGAGCTTGAGGCAAGGAGTAAAACCCGGCTGGAATTATATATTAACTATCTGCAAGGAGTTCTTGAAAAATATCAAAGCTTACCAGAATTACTAGCAATCGATAACACTCTGGTTCATGCACTGCTTAATCCCCACGAAAAAACACGCATTGAAACCCTGAATAAATATCTCGAAACAATTAATAAGGTCAGTGATACTCTTGATACCTACCTGATGAACAAAGATGGGCTCACTATTGCTGCTAGTAACTGGCAAGAGAGACGACCATTTATCGGCAGGAATTTCAGTTATCGGCCATATTTCAAACAGGCGATGAAAGGAGATCTGGGTCGATATTTTGCGTTAGGCGTGACCTCTTCTAAAAGAGGTTATTATTTCGCATATCCCGTTCGTAGAGCAGATGAGATACTTGGGGCTGTTGCAATTAAGATAAGTATCGATACTGTTGAACAGAAATGGGCCCAGGAGGAGGAAAATTTTCTAGTCTCCGACCCGGATGGTGTCATCTTTATAACAACCTACCCTGGGTGGCGCTATAAAACCCTTGAACCACTTGACGAAAAAGTACTGCAGAGAATTATAGAGAGTAAGAGATACCCCGATGAACCTCTTGTTACCTTGAGTGAGTCTTCAAAAACGATCTCCGATTCTGTCCAGATTCTTGATATACAAGTTGATAATGGCAATGAAATGCAGCGGATTGTTAAGCAATCTCAATATATGCCCCAGGCTGGATGGAATGTGCATATCCTCACGGACACCAAGGCTCTTAAAAGATATGTCCTTAGTCTAAATATAATTGTTGGTGCAGCTCTTACCGTGGTGTATTTTCTTGCAGTCTTGTTATACCAGAGGCAGCATCGTCTGGCTGAGCTTCGTCGGATAGAGCAGGAAACCAAAAAAGCGTTGCACGAAGCAAATGAGCAGCTTGAATCTCGAGTTAATGATCGTACCCAGGAACTTACTCAAACCAACACTCTGTTGAAGAAAGAAATACTCGACAGAAAAAAGACAGAGATCAAGCTCAAACGAACCAGGAAAGAACTTATACATGCCGCAAAACTAGCAGTATTGGGGCAAATGTCCGCTGGAATCAACCATGAACTAAATCAACCGCTTGCCGCAATTAGAAGTTATGCGGATAACGGCAAACAGTTTCTGCAAAAGGGCCGTCTGGATAATGCCAGATGGAATCTTGAGCAGATTGCTGAATTAACGGAACGAATGGCACAGATAGGAGTTCAGTTAAAACTATTTTCAAAAAAATCCAGTGGCCAGATCGTCACTATCGCTCTTCATGGTGTGATAGATGGAGCAATGGAAATCCTTAATCCTACTTTGAAAAAATCGGGGGTAGATATGAAAATATCTGTTACTCCTAAAGATGTGGAAGTACGCGGTAATCATGTTTTACTGCAGCAGGTACTGGTCAATCTCATTTCAAATGCGATCCAGGCACTTGAACTTCAAGATCATAAAGAAATATATTTACAATGTGTTCCTGTGGATGGAAAAATCTCTATCAGTGTCCAGGATAACGGACCTGGCATTCCTGATAAATTAGTTCAAGAAATTTTTGAGCCTTTTTTCACAACAAAAAAATCTGGGCAAGGGCTTGGCCTCGGATTAACAATCAGTGACAGAATCGTTCGTGAACTTGGTGGAATCATACGCTACGTTGAATTTGATCAAGGTGCTCGTTTTGAATTCGCCTTAGAAAGAGTAGGGTAGGACAGGTGATGGAGAAAGGTAAAGTTCTTTTTATTGATGATGAAAAACATATTCGGCAGGCCAATCGGCAAACCTTGGAGCTTGCGGGCCTTGAGGTAGTTTGTGAAGATTGCGCTGAAAATGGCATTGAAATTCTTTCAAGAGATTGGCCGGGAATTGTTGTTTGTGATATACGCCTGCCTCATATGGATGGGCTGCAATTTCTTATCGAGTTGCAGAAAATAGATAGGGATCTGCCTGTTATTTTAATAACGGGCCATGGAGATGTATCAATTGCCGTAAAAGCGATGCGGGATGGTGCCTATGATTTTATCGAAAAGCCATATTCGGCTGAGCGGCTCGTTAAAACTGTACTTCGGGGGCTTGAAAAAAGGACCCTCACCCTGGAAAACAGAAATCTTCGCCGCGAACTTGAATTACACAGTGCTCCAGGACCTCGGATAATTGGCCGAACACCCGGCATGGAGAAACTCCGAGGCACCATTGCCCAAGTGGCGGACACCGGGGCCGATATACTCGTACTAGGGGAGACTGGCACCGGCAAAGAGCTCGTTGCCCGGGCTTTACACGAGAATAGCTCAAGACGTACCAAAAATTTCGTTGCCATCAACTGTGGGGCAGTCTCTGAATCGATAATGGAAAGTGAACTTTTTGGTCATGAGGCCGGAGCTTTCACCGATGCGAAAGCGGCTCGTATAGGCAAATTCGAACACGCAAATGGCGGGACCTTGCTACTCGATGAAATAGAGTCAATGCCAATGCGGGTACAGATAAATTTACTACGGGTGCTGCAGGAAAGATCACTTGAACGTCTAGGCTCAAATAAGCTGATACCCGTCGATTTACGAGTTGTTGCAGCTTCAAAAGTGGATCTCCTTGACGCATCGGAACAGGGGTCTTTTCGAGAAGATCTGTATTATAGGCTTAATGTCGTCTGTCTGGAAATCCCCCCTCTTCGAGACAGAAGGGAAGATATTCCTTTATTGTTCCACCACTTTCTCCTTGTGGCTGGTCACAGATATCAGCAAGAGGTCCCCACTCCTTCGAGTGCGCAGATTAATCCACTTTTATCGTACTCCTGGCCGGGGAACGTTCGAGAATTGCGCAATTTTACAGAGCGCTACGTGTTACTTGGTAAACAGTTTGGCTGGTCCCTTGAAAAGATGTTGTCAGGAGAAGGGAAAGAACAAAACCGTTCCCTGGTGCAACAGGTGGAACAGTTCGAGTCTAGCTTGCTTGAACATGCCCTGGTTTCGACAAAGGGCAGTTTGAAAGAGGTAATGGCCGTATTAGAGCTTCCCCGAAAAACCTTGTATGACAAGATGAGAAAGTATGGTCTGAAGAAAAACGACTATAAGTAACCTGTAGATACTTTCCTCTGTACTTCTTCTACCACTCTTCGTTGAAAATGGGTGGAAATCCGCCACTCTTTCATAGAGCCGACTCGCCAAACCCCTCCTATCTCTTTGAATTAATAGAAATAGTAGCAAATTCCCCAAAACAATCTATGTAATGGGTGAAAATCCGCCTATTTGTGTGGTCCAATCACAGATGGTATGAAGGAAAACCCCAAAAACTCCTGCACTTAGCACAATAGCAGAGAACTGGCCTCTAGCTTGCTATACTAACTTTGTCCACAGGATAGCTTTTGGGTGGTCATATAAGGTATTATACTGTCGGTTTCTTTGTTACTGGTTTTACCAGGACGATAACTTTCAAATTGGAGGAAAACATGATGTTCAAAAAGATTACAACTCTTGTTGCAACTGCCGCACTTTCTGCGTGTCTGGTATCAGGTGCTGCCATAGCCGGAGGCCCTATGACCATTAAATTCTCTCACGTTGTAGCCGAGAATACACCGAAAGGCCAGATGGCCAACAAGTTTAAAGACCTCGTCGCCGAACGGCTCGGTGGGAAAATACAGGTCGAAGTTTTCCCCAACTCACAACTTTTTGGTGACAACAAGGTGCTTGAAGCAATGCTCCTAGGGGATGTACAGATGGCAGCACCAGCACTTTCAAAATTCAGTCGATATACAAAGAAACTACAAATTTTTGATCTGCCATTCCTTTTTAGGGATATGGCTGCAGTTGAAAAATTTCAGAATAGTGCTAAAGGTGATGAGTTACTAGCTTCCCTTCAGAAAAAAGGGTTAGTAGGACTTGGGTATTTGCATAATGGGCTTAAACAACTTTCCTCGAGCCAACCACTTACAGTACCTGCCGACGCCGATGGTTTGAAATTTAGAATTATGTCTTCAGATGTTCTTGCGGCTCAATTTAAAGCTGTAAACGCAACGCCATTAAAAAAACCGTTTTCTGAAGTATTTACTCTTCTTCAAACCAAAGCTATTGATGGACAGGAAAATACCTGGTCGAATATCTTCTCTAAAAAGTTTTTTGAGGTTCAGCCTTATATCACAGAATCGAACCATGGTCTGCTCGACTATATGATAGTAACCTCAAAGGAATTCTGGATGTCAGTGCCTGAGGCAGACCGTGCAATCGTTAAAAAATCCCTCGATGAAGCGATAGCATTTGGTAATGAGGTAGCTCTGAAGAAGTCACAAGATGACCGTCAGAAAATTGTAGCATCCAAGCGATCTGAAATTATCACCCTTGATGATGCTCAGAGAAACCAGTGGGTCGAAGTCATGAAGCCCGTCTGGGAAGAGTTTGAAAAAGAAATCGGCAAAGATATGATTGACGCAGCTTACAAATCAAATATGTAAGTAGAAATGGCACGATCTCTTTTTTGGAGATCGTGCAAACCTTTTTCAGCTTGTAAGAGGTAAATTATGTTTATGCGCATCATGAATCGTACGGAAGAGGCAATTATTTGCATCTTGCTGATTCTGACAACACTCCTGGTATTTGTTGATGTCGTAATGCGTTTTGGCTTTAATTCCGGCTTCATGTGGTCTCAGGAACTAACCCTGCACATGTCAGGGTGGTTTGTTCTTTTTGGTGCCTCTTACGGATTAAAGGTCGGTTCGCATATTGGCATGGACGCGTTTGTAAAGCTGTTCTCACGTGGGGTACGTCGTATATTGACTTCAATTGCGGCAATACTAGCGATTATTTACTGCTGTTTAATACTTTATGGCAGCTGGATCTATCTGAAAAAAATGAAAATGATCGGAATTGAATTGGAAGATTTACCAATTCCTACATGGATTGCCCATGGTATGCTTCTGGTTGGTTTCGCTTTTCTTACTATTCGACTTTTAATGATTCTCTGGTCCGTGATTACAGATAAAGCGGATGGATTTAAACATGCTGATGAAGCAAAAGAGAGCATGGAACTCGCTGAAGATATAACAAAAGGGGAGGAAGCATAATGACTACTGCGGCTCTATTTATTCTTCTCTTTGGTTGTATGATGCTCGGTATGCCAATAGCGTTGGCTTTAGGACTATCAAGTATTGGTACCATTCTGATGTTTTCAAATGATTCACTGGCATCTATTGCATTGAAATTATTTGAAGCGTTGTCTGAGCATTATACGCTGCTGGCCATTCCCTTTTTCATTCTTTCCTCCACCTTTCTCTCAACAGGAGGGGTTGCAAAACGTATTATCAGGTTTGCCCTGAGTCTTGTTGGTCATATTCAAGGCGGTATTGCAATGGCCTCAGTAATTGCTTGTATGATCTTTGCTGCAGTTTCAGGATCATCTCCAGCAACGGTTGCTGCCATTGGCTCAATAGTCATAGTTGGTATGGTAAAAGCAGGGTACCCTGAGGAGTTCGCTGCCGGTGTTATAGGTAATGCAGGTACCCTCGGAATCCTCATCCCTCCTTCGATTGTGATGCTCGTCTATGCTGCAGCAACGGAGGTGTCAGCAGCCCGAATGTTTATGGCAGGATTTATTCCAGGACTGATGATGGGTCTAATGCTGATGGTCGTCATCTACTTTGTAGCCAGGTACAAAAAAATCCCAAGCCAGCCCTGGGCCGGATTCAAAGAAATATTAATTTCCGGATTTAGTGCTACGGGCGGTCTGATGCTGATCGTCATAGTGCTTGGCTCTATTTACGGTGGAATTGCAAGCCCAACTGAGGCCGCTGCTGTTTCTGCTGTTTATGCCTTCTGGGTAGCTATCTATGGCTACAGGGATATGGGTCCTCTGAAAGAGGTACCATGGCGTGAAGAAGGAGAGGGTACAGCATCGATGTTTGGTCGTAATCTCAAGGAAATTATTGTTACTTTACCCAAAATTATAACCGACAAAGAAATCAATAAGGTTTTCCTGGATGCATCGAAAGTCAGTATAATGCTGCTTTTTATAATTGCTAATGCAATGCTCTTTGCCCATGTGCTGACCACGGAACGAATCCCTCACCATATAGCAGAGTTGATTGTCAGCTGGGGTCTTTCACCATGGATGTTTCTTGTTGTGGTCAACCTGTTACTGCTAGCTGCTGGTAATTTTATGGAGCCTTCAGCAATTTTGTTGATTATGGCACCAATTTTATTTCCCATTGCAGTTAAACTAGGCATTGATCCAATCCATCTTGGTATAATTATGGTGGTAAATATGGAGATAGGGATGTTGACTCCCCCTGTAGGCCTCAACCTCTTTGTCATATCCGGTGTAACTGGCCACTCGATCGGATGGGCAATCAAAGCCTGTGTACCATGGCTTATGGTTTTGCTCACCTTCCTCGTTATTATTACTTATGTCCCACAAGTATCGCTGTTTTTGCCTGAATTACTAGACAAATTACAAGGCTTTAATTAGTCTTATACTGTAGGATTCAAAAAGAAGCCCCTGTGTCCGCTATTTGAAATAGCTGATGCAGGGGCTTTTTAGTGCCTTACTCCATGATTTCACGTAAAAAGGAGTTTTTTGTGTCTACTTCCTATTATGTTCACCTCGCCTCCCCAAGAGGTTTCTGTGCCGGGGTTGAGCGCGCGATAGAAACTGTAAAGTACAGTCTGGAAAAATATGGAAAACCGGTCTATGTTTTACATGAGATTGTCCACAATAAACATGTGATAGACGAATTAAAGACCATGGGGGCAATCTTCGTTGAACATCTTGCCGATGTTCCCAGTGGAGAGGTGTGTATTTTCAGTGCCCATGGTGTTCCAGTTGCAGTTGAAAATTACGCCGCAGAACTTGGATTACTAACTATTGATGCAACGTGCCCACTTGTCACAAGTGTGCATCGCATGGTTGAAAAGTACCATGCTGATAAAAATGATGTTCTTATTATAGGTCACCATAATCACCCGGAAGTAGAAGGAACTGCGGGCAGGGTCTCCGATAGAGTTAAGACCATTGCCACAGAAAGTGAAGCAGAGCTTGTGAGGGTACATAATCCAGATAAAGTTGGATATGTTACTCAGACAACACTTACTAAAGCCGATATCACTGGCATATTATCAATACTGAAAAATAGATTCCCAACAATTAAAGGACCAAAATCAAATATCTGTTTCGCAACTCAGAATCGCCAGGATGCTGTGAGGATTCTTGCGGAACAGTCTGATATCGTTTTTGTGGTCGGTTCGAAGAACAGTTCAAACTCTAACAGACTCAAGGAAGTTGCAGGCAGATGTGGCGTACCAGCATATCTTATTGACGATCATAACGACATCGATAGAAACTGGATTGAGGACGTTTCCAGCATTGGCATAACTGCGGGTGCTTCAGCACCAGAAAGACTCGTTGACGGTGTAATAGATTGGTTACGATCCTTTAATGAGGTGACGGTTGATGAAATAGATGGCATCAACGAAAATATCCACTTCCCGGCAGCCCCTTTTCCTGAAACAAAGAAGTGATAATGGCCGCTGAAAATCACAAAAGGCATTGAACAGAAGTGTTCAATGCCTTTATGCCTATTGTAGCGATTGCTTATCAATTATCTCAACGAAGAGCAGCCTTTAGTCTTTCCATTGCTTCGGCCACTTTTTCGTGACTGTTAAATGCTGAAATACGTATATAGCCGTTACCGCATTTGCCGAATCCTGCCCCAGGGGTACAGACAACTCCAGCCTTATTCAGTAGCATATCAAAAAATTCCCAAGAGTCGATTTTACCATCTACCCAGATATATGGAGAATTTTTCCCTCCCACATAGCTATAACCAAGCTCATCCATTGTCTTGCAGACAGCATCTGCATTTTTCATATAATAATCAATGAGAGCTTTTGTCTGTGCCTTGCCCTCTGCGGTGTAGATGGCTGCGGCTGCCTTCTGTACAGGATAGGATACCCCGTTAAATTTAGTGCAATGCCTGCGGTTCCATAATGCATGCAGAGAGTGTGTATTTCCATCTTTATCGTATGCTACACATTCTTTAGGCACTACTGTATAGGCACAGCGCGTCCCGGTGAAACCTGCACTTTTGGAAAAACTTCTGAATTCAATGGCTACTTCCCGGGCACCCTCTATTTCAAATATCGATTTAGGTAGAGATTCATCCTGGATAAATGCCTCATAAGCTGCATCAAACAGGATGAGGGCTTTATTCTTTTTCGCATAATCAACCCATGTCTTCAATTCCTCCTTTGAAATGGTGGAACCAGTTGGATTGTTTGGAAAGCAGAGGTAGATCAGATCGACCTTCTCAGATGGTAATGCGGGTACAAAATTATTATCTTTTGTTGAGTTAAGGTAAACAAGTCCTTCGTATCGACCCTCTTCGAATAAACCAGTTCTTCCCGCCATTACATTTGTGTCAAGATAAACTGGATAGACGGGGTCTGGGATGGCAATTTTTATATCCTGTGAGAAAATCTCCTGAATGTTACCTGAATCGCATTTAGCCCCATCGCTAACAAATATTTCATCAGCTGCTATTTGTGCTCCACGGCTTTGGAAATCATTTACTGCAATTGCTTCGCGAAGAAAGTCATATCCCTGTTCCGGGCCATAGCCTCTGAAGGTTGTGTCTTCAGCCATCTCATCCACAGCTTCATGAAATGCCTTAATTGAAGCGGGGGTTAATCCTTTGGTAACATCTCCGATTCCAAGTTTAATCACATCTTTATCTGGATTATTTTCTTGAAAGGAGGCGACACGCTTTGCGATATCGGAAAAAAGATACGATGCCTGTAATTTTAGGTAATTCTCATTAATTGTAATCATTTATACGTTTCTCAGTTGTCATATAAGGGAAAGGAGTTAAACTGTTTTCTGCTACAATTTACAAAATGTGTTGTAAATATAATTGAATGAACACCACTGTCAACCTACAAACTACCTCTATCTTCTGAACCCGGGGTTAAAAGCCTATTATGAAAAATGATCAGCCTGTTTCTATATATCGTAAAGATTACAAAAGCTTTGATTTCAACCTCAAGTCAATTAATCTTAATTTTGAGCTTAAAGATGAGCAAACAACTGTAACCTCAAAAGCACATTATGTGAGAAAAGCTAGTTCGCAAAAAACTGAAATTCCACTTTTTCTCTACGGAGAACAACTGGAGTTAGTATCTCTGAGCATAAATGGAAAAACAGTAGCGGCCGACGGATATCTGCTAGATAGCACTAGCCTCACCATAAATTCGGTACCGGATGAATTTCTACTTGAGATTGTTACTGTCATCTACCCTGACAAGAATAGTTCTCTCGAAGGTTTATACCGATCCAGCGGCAACTACTGCACTCAGTGTGAAGCTGAAGGATTTCGCAAAATCAGCTACTACCCGGACAGACCTGATGTTCTTTCTAAGTTTACGACAAGGATTGAGGCAGATAGAGATAGTTGTCCTGTGATGCTTTCCAATGGAAATTTGATTGAGTCAGGTGAACTCCAGGAGAACCGTCATTTTGCAATTTGGCAGGACCCTTTCCCAAAGCCCAGCTATCTTTTTGCTTTGGTTGCTGGAAGGCTTGTATCGATCGAAGATGAATTTGAGACAAAATCGGGAAAAAACATTGATCTCAAAATATTTGTTGAAGAAAGAAATAGAGAAAAATGCGACCATGCTATGGTATCCCTAAAAAAATCCATGCGTTGGGATGAAGAAGTGTTTGGTCTCGAATATGATCTGAACAACTATATGGTGGTCGCAGTTGATGATTTTAATATGGGTGCCATGGAGAATAAAGGGTTGAATGTTTTTAACTCAAAATACGTTCTCACAACCAGGGAAAGCGCAACAGATCAGGATTATCTTGGTGTTGAAGGTGTCATAGCCCATGAGTATTTCCATAACTGGACCGGAAACAGAGTTACCTGCAGGGACTGGTTTCAGTTAAGCCTTAAAGAGGGACTTACGGTATTTAGAGACCAGGAATTTTCCTCTGACATGAACTCCAGGCCGGTCCAGAGAATTGATGATGTGCGACTTCTTAAAAATTTTCAATTTAAGGAAGATTCAAGTCCCATGGCTCATCCTATACGACCTGACTCCTTCCTTGAAATAAACAATTTCTATACAGCAACTGTCTATAACAAAGGTGCAGAAGTCATTCGTATGATGCACACCCTGATAGGTGCTAACTCTTTCCGGAAGGGAATGGATCTTTATTTCAAGCGACACGATGGTCAGGCTGTCACCTGTGATGATTTTGTGGCAGCTATAAGTGATGGTTCAGGTGTCAATCTTGAACAGTTCAAGAACTGGTACAGTCAGGCGGGAACACCGGTTCTCACTGTAAAGACCGAGTGGCTGACAGAGAGTAGTAAATATAAAATAGTTATCAATCAAAGTTGTCCTGATACTCCGGGACAGTCTCAAAAACTGCCCTTTCATATGCCGATCACTGTTGGACTATTAGGAGCAGAAGGAAAGAGCCTGCTTGAAACCGATAGTGATGATAATTCGGTTGTGTTGCAGCTTTGTGAGAAGGAACAACTCTTTGTCTTTGAAGACATCAAAGAGTTGCCTGTATTGTCATTCCTGAGAGATTTTTCTGCCCCGGTTCGTGTCAAACAGTTCCAAAGCCGTGAAGAATTAGCATTACTTGCAGCCAATGACCCTAATCTTTTTAACCGTTGGGACAGCATGAATAGACTCTCAAGCGAAATTATGCTTGAAGTTGTAAAACAATTGAGACTGAAGAAACCTGTTGTTATCGACGACATTTACCTTGAAGCTGTTTCTAAAAGCATCAGTGCCGCCACATCTGACCCAGCTCTTTTAGCATTATCTTTACAGTTACCTTCGGAAGCAACACTAGCCCAGGAAATGGATCAGATCCACCCATCTTCCCTGCACCGGGCAAAGAAGTTAGTTAAAAAAGCAATTAGTGAGAGAAACAGGATTCGCTTTCAGGAGCTTTATCAACAAAATAAGGAGTCGGGGAAACATTCACTGGAACCTGTGGCAATGGCTAAAAGGAGCTTAAAGAATGTGTGCCTTGGCTATTTGGCGGCCCTTGACCCACTGCCGGAAGAAGTTCTCGAATTTTGCCAGGAACAATACATAACTGCCGAAAATATGACCGATGCGGTGGCTGCTCTAACCCATCTAATAAATATCGGAGGAGAAGTTAGAGACAGGGCGGTTGATCATTTTTATAAAAAATGGTCCGACGACCCACTTGTGCTGGATAAATGGTTTGCCCTCCAGGCAATGTCAAATCTACCAGAAACCTTAGATAAGGTTACTCAATTGATGGGCCACCCAGCGTTTTCCATATCAAATCCCAACAAGGTTCGCTCACTGATAGGCTCGTTCTGTTCCGGGAACCATAACCTGTTTCACTGCAAAGATGGCAAAGGGTATAGATTTCTTGCTGATCGGATACTGGAGTTAAACAACATTAACCCGCAGATTGCAGCTCGACTTGTAACGCCACTCATCAGCTGGAAACGCTACGAGCCCATTCGAGGTGCTCTGATGAAAGCTGAATTGGAAAGAATTTTAAGCCAAAAAACATTGTCGCGGGATGTCTTTGAAATTGTTTCGAAAAGCCTTAAATCCCAACCGTGATAGAGGGGGGGCAATTATTTTCTTTTATGGCAAAAAAGACAACGAAATTTAGGAGGATGCCCCTCAGGTAGCGGGGCATCCTTACCGATGTCATGGCACTCCAGACAAAATTTTTCAGCTTCTTTTTTGCTTTTAATTCCATGAAACTGTAAATGAATTTCATCTTTTGGCAAAAATGAGGTGGTTTCCTCCGGGGCATTGAGTAAAAAGATTAATACTCCAGCTAAAATCAGAACGAACAAACTGTTCACCAGGAAAAAACTTTTTTTCTTTTGTTTGGAATGTTGAGTCATATTTTATAATTAATAAAAGTTAAGAATAATCAGCGAGCCATCTCCGCCGCTTTAAAATTTAGAAGCTTCAAGCGTAAAAAAAGACAGGTTATCTCTGAAAGGAGGGTTGAAACAGCCCCGTTTTTGCCCGCAATGGAGACGGCCCTCCTGTGTCTTTGATGGTTTTTTATTAAACGATCAAATTCAATGGAAGAATGGGATGGATTAATAATTTTATTGCCAATATACTCTCCTGAGATTATAGCGGGGTAAATTCCCTCTCCAGTGAGCCCTGAAGCGAGTCCGGCGGCATCACCCGCAAGGTACCTGTTGCTAAATATACTCCCCTGGTAATCAAAATTTATGACCTCTGCCTGAGCTTTTTCTTTCTCCAGCTCAAAACCCACAGTCTTTGCCCATATCAATAAGTTTTTCTTTAATTCTAGCGCTGTAATGACCTTAGCGTCTGCGTAGGCGCCGATAGAAATAGTGCCTTTATGTGGAAATATCCAGGCGTAACCGCTTCTGAAAAGTTTACTGGTTAAATGCCATTCCATATTGTCATAACAGCCGCTAATCTGATAATTTATTCCAACTCCATAGCGTTGAACAGGCAATTGCAGATATTTTCTAACAGTTGATGTGGAGCCGTCGGCACCTACAAGATGAGAATATTTTAAAACTTCACAGTGACCTTGTTTTTTATTCTTTATGGTGATGGTGTCATTCCCGATTTTGGTAACCTGCCATCCCAATTTGATCTCAGCCCCGCAATTAATGGCTTTTGCTGCCATCAACTTCCCTAGTTCCTGGCGATTTACTGTGGCAATGATCGGATCTTTTTCGCTGACTGTCGCGTGTTGCAACTGGGTGAAAATATGTTGCGTGGAAAATTTTTTTTGTGAAATATCTTCTACTTTTCTCAGCAAGCCATTCCATGTAATTCCACCTGCGCACACCTTTTTCCCGAGGATAACCTTTCGCTCGAGAACCAGGGTTCGCAATCCATTCTTAGAACATATTTCAGCACATGATAGTCCAGCGGGACCCGCTCCAACAATGACAACGTCGTATTTCATTTACTCTTTTTGCTTTTGGGAGAAGAAAATTAGTTCCTGCACAACAAAAAAGCCTGCCAACTGCAATGAGCGCAGTGGCAGGCAACAACTGAATCTGTTCTCTTGTAAATCCGATCAACCTTCTGTCAACATAGCCTTTAAATACTCTCTGTTGAGTCTTGCAATGTTTCTAATGGAAATACCCTTTGGACACACCGCTTCACACTCTTTTGCGTTTGTACAATTGCCAAAGCCTTCTTCATCCATTTGCGCAACCATAGCAAGTGCGCGCTCTTTACGCTCAACCATTCCCTGGGGCAGGAGAGCAAGCTGAGAAACCTTTGCACTGGTAAATAACATGGCTGCTCCATTGGGACAGCTTGCAACACAGGCACCACAGCCAATACAGGCAGCAGCATCCATGGCGAGTTCTGCTTGGGGAGATGGGATAGGCAGAGCGTTACCATCAACAGTTCCCCCTGTGTTTACAGATACATAGCCCCCTGATTGAATAATCCTGTCAAGCGCTGATCTATCGATAAGAAGATCTTTTTTGATCGGATAGGCCCTGGAGCGAAAAGGCTCTATGACAATAGTATCTCCACTCTGAAAGTGTCGCATGTGGAGTTGACAAAGAGTAACTTCTTTTTCCGGCCCATGGGCAACCCCGTCAACAATAGCTCCGCACATACCGCAGATACCCTCACGACAATCATGGTCAAATGCAACCGGGTCCTTTGCCTCTTTGGTTAGCTTCTCATTGAGTACGTCAAGCATTTCCAAAAAAGACATATCGGTATGAACCCCATCGAGAGAATAGGTCTCTAAGCTCCCTAAGGAATCACTGTTTTGTTGTCGCCAGATCTTTAATGTCAGGTCTATACTGCTCATGTTATCTATACCTTAAGAGTTCAGTTTAAAAGTCTCTAGTCTCTACCTAGTAACGGGTCAGGAGTCTTATTTATAACTTCTCTGCGAAGGAGTTACGTTTTCAAAAGTCAAAGCCTCTTGGTGTAAAATCGGCTCCTCCTCGTCCCCAGCATGCTCCCATACAGAAACATGGGAATAGTTATCGTCATCTCGTTTTGCTTCGTTTTCTTCGGTCTGACTCTCTTCGCGGAGATGACAGCCACATGACTCTCCACGG
The DNA here is from genome assembly GCA_024227155.1 of Desulfobulbaceae bacterium. GTDB lineage: Bacteria > Desulfobacterota > Desulfobulbia > Desulfobulbales > Desulfocapsaceae > Desulforhopalus_A. The sequence continues at coordinate 18,155 of JAAELB010000346.1, read as the reverse complement.
GTCAGTGCGTCACGAATCATAATTTCCGCAAATTCGAGGAAATCGGCAAGACGACCCGCACGTTCAAGAGACTGGTTGACTTCTTTGGTCGATCCGGGGATATAAACATTATCCCAGAATTTTTCTCTGATCTCTGGCAATTCTTTAAGCGCCTTCTCAAGATCTTCTTTGTTCCTGGCCATACCGCAATTATCCCACATGAGCTTGCCAAGCTCTTTGTGGATTTCATCTACAGTGTATTTACCTGCCGGTCCACCTGCACTATTTTTAAGGATTTTGGCAATTCGATCTTCCACCTCGCGCTTAGAATCGATGAAAGCCTGATCATGTTCACTGACCGTATCAAGGGAAGTGGTGCCAAGATAATGTGCAACCGAAGTTGCGATTACGAAATAACCATCCGCAAGACCCTGCATCAAGGCACTTGCACCAAGTCGGTTTGCACCATGGTCAGAGAAATTGCACTCTCCAATGGCAAAAAGGCCAGGAATTGTGGTCATCAAATCGTAATCCACCCAAAGGCCACCCATAGTGTAGTGAACAGCAGGGTAGATCATCATCGGCTCTTCCATTGGATTGGAGTCGGTGATTTTCTCATACATCTGAAAGAGATTACCATATTTTTTAAAAATAGTATCTCTGCCGTCTCTTTGAATAGCTTCTGCAAAATCAAGGTACACTGCAAGGTTTGTTGTTCCTACACCCTTTCCAAGGTCACACTGTTCTTTCGCATTCCTGGAGGCTACGTCTCTTGGAACAAGATTACCAAAACTTGGGTATTTATTTTCCAGGTAATAATCACGTTCTTCTTCAGGGATCTCAAGGGGAGGGCGATTGTCGCCTTTCTTTTTTGGAACCCAGACTCTGCCATCATTACGCAGACTCTCACTCATCAGAGTAAGCTTTGACTGGTAGTCTCCGTGAACAGGGATACAGGTCGGATGGATCTGTACAAATGAAGGGTTGGCAAAGCCAGCACCCTTTTTGTAGGCTCTCCATGCCGAAGTGACGTTAGAAGCCATGGCGTTTGTGGAAAGAAAATAGACGTTTCCGTAGCCACCAGTTGCAAGAATAACAACATCGGCTTCGAAACTTTCAAGCTCTCCGCTTATAACATTTCGAGTTGTAATACCCCGCGCCCTGCCATCAACTACAACAACATCCATCATTTCATGGCGGGTATACATGGTTACTCCGCCTGAGTGGATCTGTCTTGAGAGTGCGCCATATGCCCCTAAAAGAAGCTGTTGACCGGTTTGTCCCCTGGCATAAAATGTTCGACTTACCTGGGCACCACCAAATGATCTGTTTGCTAAAGTTCCACCGTATTCCCTCGCAAAAGGGACCCCTTGAGCAACACACTGGTCAATAATTTCTGTACTTACCTGGGCCAGTCGATAAACATTTGCCTCTCGGGCTCGGAAATCACCGCCTTTGATGGTGTCGTAAAAGAGCCTGAAAACAGAATCACCGTCATTCTGGTAATTTTTTGCGGCATTAATTCCACCCTGAGCCGCTATAGAATGGGCTCGTCTGGGGCTATCTTGGATACAAAAGGTTTTTACCTGGTATCCCTGCTCTGAAAGTGTGGCAGAAGCGGACGCACCCGCGAGTCCTGTTCCTACGACAATAGCTGAATATTTTCTCCTGTTAGCAGGATTAACGAGTTTGTTGGAGAATCTATGGTTATCCCATTTTGCTTCTAAGGGGCCTGAAGGTACGCGAGAATTGAGTTCCATGTTTCAAAACCTTGGCTAGTTGCTTTATGAGTATCTTTCTGTCAAATTAATTTTAACAAGACGCCTTGTTCACCACTTTCAATATGATGCGCCGAGTCCAGTCATGAAGTACAGTGCTACTCCACCGAAAATTAACAGAAAAAACAGTGGAATCCCTAAAGTCAGACGGGATATAAGAGTATTATACCTTGGATGATTCACTCCAAACGTTTGCAGCATAGACCAGAAACCGTGACTCAGGTGAATTGTCAGTGCTATGAAGGCAATTATATAAAACAGGGAATAGAAAAAGTTTCCAAGCAGCTCTTTTACTGTAACAGAAATAAGGACGTCTTTTGGTGAGAAGGTAAAACCAAAAATGTGTACAAAAAGAAAGAGCAGTATGAACAAGCCGGTGTAGGGCATGGTTTCAGAAGCAAAAGAATTCTTCACCACCCTGGTTGTGACCGCATATCTCGAATTGCTTTCCTGTCTGTTTTCATAGAAGAGAAATAGCCCAACTACCACGTGAGCGAGAATTACCAGGAGTAGGGATAAACTGAAAATGAGAACGATTAGAGGATGGCTGTGAAGCTCATCCGCATAGCTCTGAAAAACTTCACTGCTCATGAAGATCGTGGCATTACCAGCTACATGAGTGAAAAGGAATAAAACTAACAGCAAACCAGTAGCTGCCATAATTAGTTTCTTGCCAATTGAGGACGTGAGGAACCTGACAAACCACATAAGCACACCTTCGGTGAAAATTTATGAGTTAATGTTAGTAATTTAGTGCCTTACTCCATAAAAGCTGTAATAAAAAACAAGAGATTGTGAGATTATTTTGAAATCAAAAACTTAGAGTTATATCCAAGACACTTATACCCCCTTGTGGGGTGTTAGAAATTGATAATATAAAAAAAACTGAAAAAGAAAAGGAAAAACTTGGTTTTTTAATGACTAGTGGGTTTATGTAGTTTTAAATATCAGCTAAATGCCATACAAAAAAACAACTAAATCTTTATTATCACCTATATAACGACAAAAAAACATGCTCGCATCAGTAATATTTGACCTCGACGGAACTCTTCTTGATACCTTACAGGATCTTGCAGACGCATCAAACCAAGTTTTGCTAAACCAAAATTTCCCTACCCATACTACTGAAAGTTATAAATTATTTGTGGGTCAAGGCCTCCAACATCTCATTAAACAAATTGTGCCACCAGGTACCGACAACAGAATAGTAGAAAAATGCCGCGCTGACTTTGAAGAGATTTATTCTAAAATCTGGAACAGAAACTGTTGCCCCTACCGTGGCATTAATGATATGTTGTCCGCGCTTGCTAAGATGGGTGTGAGAATGGGAGTTCTCTCAAATAAACCACATTCATTTACATTACCTTTTACAGATGAGTTTTTCCCCAACAGACCATTTGAAATTGTATTAGGCCAAAGAGAAGGATTTGCTAGAAAACCAAATCCTGATGTCGCACTGGATATTGCAAAGGTTCTGGGTTCGACTCCTGAAAATACATTTTTTGTAGGAGACTCCGGAGTTGACATGCAGACCGCAGCTAATAGCGGCATGAGGTCTATAGGCGTAACGTGGGGATTCAGGACTGAAGCTGAACTTATCGAAAATGGTGCTGAAAGAATCATTAATCATCCAAAAGAATTATTAAACTATGTCATATCTCCCTCCTGAGTTCTTACCTTACGCAAAATATATAGCTCCACCAGTGCTCGGTGCCTTTATCGGCTACCTTACCAACAGAGTTGCGATCAAAATGTTATTTCGTCCACTCAAAGCGTGGAAAATAGCAGGTTTACGAATTCCTATGACACCCGGGGTAATACCCTCTAAACGACATGAACTTGCCTTGAATATGGGTGAGGTTGTGGGAGACCACTTGTTAACCAGTGAGGAGGTGGGTAAAGGATTGCAACACGAGGTTTTTCAAAATCATCTCTACAATCTCATACAGCAGCGTGTTGACGGTGTGTTGCAAAAAGACATGGGACCTATTGAGTCTATTATTCCAGAAAAATTTTTTGTCTACTTTGATATTGGATCTAAGGCTGTCACCTATCAAATTAAAAGTCAGCTTAGAAATTTTATCAACTCAAGTCAATTTACCAGCATAGTCAACGGAGCAATCGATGATCGCCTCGATAATTTTCTAGCCCGTGAACTAGGTACGGTCTTTCCCGGCGACAAAAGGGAAGTCGGATATTCCTTTATCCAGGAAAACATTGCCCGAATGTTTGAAAGTAAGGCAATGGAACAATGGGTGGAGGATTTCGTACAACAGAAAGTCTATAGTGCATTACAACAGAAAAAATCTCTATCTGAAATCTTTCCCGAATCACTGCAAGATCTGCTTCTCGAATCTATTGAAAAGCAGATCCCCACCTTTTTGAAAAAACTTGCAACCATAGTCAGCGAACCTGATGTCCGTGACAAGGTGGTCATAGGCGCATGTGCAGGTGTTGACAAATTCATCGAATCCCTGGGCTCTATGGCGGATATGGTTCGCGGTTTTCTCAAAATGGAGACCGTAGAAGAAAAAATCCGAGAATATCTCATTGAGAAAAACGATGACATTGTTGCCTGGTTACAGTCAGAGGATGTTCAAAATCGCGTCGTTACCATACTGAGGGAGCGTAGCGTTGATTTTCTTAACAAACCCATCGTTGATTGGGTGAAAGCTGAAGATGAAAATGTTGTGAACGATTTCTGTCAACAGTGTACAACGCAGATTCTCCTGCTGGTCCGGGAGGAAGAAGTCGCAGAGATGTTTTCTTCGATGATTAAATCTAATGTGGAAAACCACATTGAATCCGGAGCGGTGAGCATTGGAGAACTACTAATTAGCCTACTTGGAGCTCAGTCGACCCTTGATGGTAAAGATTGGGTGAAAAAGGAAATCAGAGAATTATTACAAACGGAAAACACACTGGAAACGATTGATTCCATGGTTGATTCCCTGGCAGGGTCTCTTTTGAAAAAAAGGATTGGCAGACTTGCCAATATTGTTCCCGCCGGAGTTAAAGAGGGCGTTTCAAAATCACTCCAGACAATGGCATCTGGAATGCTTGCCTCTGAAGTGCCCGGATTAGTTCAGTCCTTGAATATTCGAAAAATAGTAACGGAAAAGGTCAACTCACTTGATCTACTCCAGGTGGAACGGCTTTTGCTTTCAATAATGGAAGAACAGTTCAAATATATTAATCTTTTTGGTGCTCTCCTTGGGTTTCTCATAGGTTGTCTGAATATAGTGTTTATTTATGGTATTTAATTTTTGAACATTAAGAACTAACGAAAAATTACAAAACTATTTTGGTAGCAAACGTTTACCCATGATGCAACTCAAGTGCAGTAATCTCACATATTGTTATCCCGGTGCAAATAGTAATGTTCTTGAAAATGTCCAATGCAGCTTAAGTAGACCGGGATTTCATTCTATTTTTGGCCCCTCTGGGGTTGGAAAAAGCTCATTTGCTCGATTGATAGCGGATGAAAAACGGTATGATTATCATGGAGAATTACTGTTCAATGGTCTCAAGACAATCCTTTACTCCTACAACCAGGAACGATTGCCAGGGTGGTCAAGTGCCGGTGCACATCTTGACAAGGTGGTTGCAGCGGAAAAAAAACAGTTAAAACAAGAGCTCATCGACACCTTCAACCTCACATCACTTCTTGGCTCCCGCTTCCATCAGCTTTCAATGGGCCAGCAGAACAGGATGAATCTCATCAGATACCTGCTGCAGGACTTTGACCTACTCATTCTCGATGAAAGCCTGGCAAACGTAGATGAGAAAATGAGGCAAACCATCATTCTTACCATTAAACGGATTTTTCCTGAAAAAATGTTTCTTTATATCTCCCATAACCTGATGGAGGTATCCACATTTTGTGATGAGGTTATTGTCTTTGGTGGTGGAGCTAAAGGTAAAAGATATATCAAGATTCCAGGACAGAATTGCTGCAGCGCCGAGTCCATCGATCGACAACTGGTTGATAAGAACATGCTGGAGATTATGAATGCTTTCTAGAAGAATCTACCAGTTTCTGATTGTTTATATATTGGCTATAGCCGGGCTGCTGTTGGTCAAATTATCGTTAGGACTATCCGATTATGTCATCCCGGGAGTGTCTCTTATAATCGACACTGCAGGAGAAACAGCCAGAGATTATTTTTATGATGTGCTCAACACTCTCAGGGTGACAGTAATTGGCCAAATTATCTCCATCATCCTTGCTTTTACTGTTGGCATCGCCGGGAGAAAGTCGAGCTGGATAGGATCATTCATCAAAATGACAGCATATAATATTCAGGCATATCCTATCGTTGCCCTGGCGCCAATAATTTTTATCCTTTTGGGCGATGGCTTTATTCCCCGGTTGCTTATCGCTTCTATGATCTGTTATTTCCCGCTTCTCCTCTCTGTGCTCGGGGTTATGTCGTCACCTGTTAAGGATATCGAACACTTCTATATCGCTACAGGAAAAATGAGATGGCAACTCGAAGTAAAAATACGAGCTTTTGAGAATCTGAGTAAACTTGCAACGGTCATCTCGGGGAGTGCTACACTGGCAATGGCCGGAGCTATTGTTGCAGAATTTATCGCAGCGGACGCCGGGATAGGCTATTCGATCCGAATAGCACTATACCAAAGTGATCTGGCTAAAATCCTGGTGGCACTTTTTATGATTGGTATCGTCATCTCAGCATATCAGGGACTTCTAGAAAGCGGCAGTGCACAAGTACAAAAAGCCTGGGACATTGCACCAGAAGATTAATTTTAAAACCACAACTGAAACCATGCAAAAAAATATACTGACCTTCACAATTATTCTGTTAGTCCTCTGTTATACAACTATCTGTTCTGCAGCCACTAAAGAGATCACCTACCGCTTGAAATGGTTGTTTAACTCAAGCGTTGCCGGTGATATCTATGCCGATGAAAAAGGCTACTTCAAAAAAGTGGGTCTTAGAGTAAACATCAAGGAAGGCGGGCCGGGTAAAGACGCAATTACAGAACTTGAGCTGGGGCATGCTGAGTTTGGGGTAGCTTCCGCGGACCAGGTGATAAGAGCACTTGAAAAAGGCGCTGAGGTGATTGTACTGTTTCAGATTTTTCAAGTTAACCCCATGCAGTGGATTTATCGGCAGACTCTTCCTGAGATAAACACTCTTGAACAATTGAAAGGAAAACGCATCGGAATCACCTTTGGCGGCAATGACGAGACCATAATGAACACTATCTTTGCCAAGAGTGGCATCAAAAAAGGTGATGTTACAATTGAGAGCGCCCGTTTTGACTTCACCCCTTTCCTTACTGGCAAAGTCGATATATGGCCTGTTTATCGCAACTCCCAGGGGGTCATTTTGAAAAATCGCCTCCAGGAAGCGGGGGAGGGTGTACGCTTTTTCAACCCTGCCGACCATGGGGTCAATTTTGTTGCTAATTCAGTTATTACTTCCCAAAAGATGATGGAAACTGATCCTGAAACGGTTGAAAAATTCCGGACTGCTCTTATGGCAGCCTGGACGGATGCAATGGATCCATCTAATTCTGAGGATACACTTGCTGCGATTGCTGCAAGGGATAAGGGCAACAATGATGCTATAAGAAAACTCCAGTTGGACGCGACCCGCAATCTGGTAGCAGCCGACGTCTTTGGCACTATAGATACGGCCGCCTGGATTCAGACAGAAGATATAATGTTAAAAGAGCAACAGATTAAAACAGTAGTTAAGGTTCAGAACTGGCTGTGGAAATAGCTCGGTTGGCTGTTCGAGAACACTTTATTTCCCCGCATTTCCACCACGGCAAGCGTTTTGACTTCGGCCAAACCATCGCTCTGTACTTGTTTCATTATTTTCCAGTCGAGCGAGAATGGTTATTCGCTTGAAATCTGGCGTAAATGGTTGTAGAAGTATCGTTTTTGGGTTTCCTGGGAGAATTCACATGGAAGCTATCTCCGCCATAACCACATCTTATCTACAATGAGATCAACAATTATTGATAAATCCCCGGAAAATGTGACCACCTCGCTTAAGGTAAAAACAATTTCTCTTATTGTACTGCAATTGCGTAGCTGTGACTTGTCAGAAATTGACCAGCAATTACATGACAAAGTAAAGCAGGGCCCTGAATTTTTCAGAAGTGCTCCTCTTCTGCTGGATTTTGCTAACATAAACGAAGAGGTAGATCTCAATTGGTTAAAAGAGATCAATAATACAATTGAGGAACATAATTTTATTCCTGTTGGTATTACAGGGGCAATTTCCCCCCTGGAGGGTATTGCAAGAGCAGAAGGAATAGCAATTTGGCCTTCAGGGAAAGAATACCCTGATACAACTAGGCCACAAAATTCATCAGATACAAAGCAAGAAAACACTGACGACAAAGCTCTTCCCCAAAGCCACACCACTACTAAAATAGTACAACAACCTGTTCGCTCAGGCCAAAGGGTGTATGCTGAGGGGGGCGATCTCATCGTTATGTCTTCTGTCAACACGGGTGCCGAAGTTATGGCTGATGGAAATATCCATGTTTATGGCTGTCTACGGGGGCGTGCACTCGCTGGGGTTAAGGGATGGGAGGATGCAAAAATTTTCTGTCAAGATCTGCAACCTGACCTGGTTGCTATTGCCGGGTACTACACCATCAATGACGACATTCCTGAGGATCGCAGGAGTAAAGCTGTGCGGATATCACTTCGACATGAAAAATTACTTATTGATCCATTGGTTTAGGACCAGGCATCAATCTTTCACATAATATAAAAATTAGCCAAGAGGTAAATATGGCCAAAATCATAGTAGTCACATCTGGAAAAGGAGGTGTTGGTAAAACCACCACCAGCGCCGCGATTGGCACAGGTTTAGCCCTGAGAGGTTACAAGACAGTCGTTATTGATTTCGACGTCGGGCTGCGAAACCTTGATCTCATCATGGGCTGTGAACGACGAGTTGTCTATGATTTTATAAATGTGATTCGTAATGAATCTAATCTTAACCAGTCTCTGATCAAGGACAAAAGGGTCGAGAATCTCTATATCCTTCCCGCCTCCCAAACCCAGGACAAAGATACCCTGGATATCGATGGAGTTGAGCGGGTGATCAATGAGCTCTCCGAAAGCTTTGACTATATTATTTGCGACTCGCCAGCAGGCATAGAAAAAGGGGCTTTTATGGCAATGTATTTTGCCGACGAAGCCATAGTTGTCACCAACCCTGAGGTTTCATCGGTACGCGACTCCGATCGCATACTCGGACTGCTGGCAAGTAAGACTGCGCGTGCCGTCAATAGCCGAGAACCAGTGAAAGAACATCTACTGCTGACCCGCTACGAACCCGTAAGAGTTGAAAAGGGACAAATGCTCAGTGTCGAGGATGTTACCGACATCCTGGCGATTCCGCTCCTTGGTGTTGTGCCCGAATCTCCTACTGTTCTGAACGCCTCAAATGCTGGGAATCCGGTTATTCTTGATCCCGACAGCAAGGCAGGACAGGCATATGATGATGCGGTAGGCCGCTTGCTCGGAGAAGACTTAATTCACAGGTTTCTGGAAATTGAGAAAAAAGGTTTTTTTCAAAAAATAGGGTTATTCAGGAGCTAACCAATGAGATTTTTAGATTTTTTCAGAAATAACAGAAAGACCTCTGCATCAACAGCAAAGGATCGGCTACAGATCATTGTCGCACAGGAAAGGCTGACTCGTAACGGCCCCGACTACCTGCCAATGATGAAAGAAGAACTTCTTCTTGTGGTCAGGAAGTACATTCAAGTTGAAGATGGAGCGGTTAACATCAGACTGGATAAGGAAGAGGATTGTGAGGTTCTAGAACTCAATATCACCTTGCCAGAGAGTTCAACAGCGTCTTAATTGGTTTGTCTTAAATAAAATCGGTGCATCTTATACAATATCATCAGTAAGAGATGGGGTTGAGTTTATAACTATCAACTCAATCCCATCTTTGTTGTTCAGAACAGTCAGTTATTTTCACACACCCATCAGGGAATTCATTCTCAATAACAGGTGGTATTTTCATCTATTTTAATTCAAGTGTTAGCTGCTAATCCCTCATTGCCTATTATTGACAAGTCAACCTTGATATCATCAGCCTTTTGTAGTGCATGCCACAAATCATATTGCGCTTGCTGAACTAGCCAACTTTCAGCACCCCCACCAAAAAATTTAGATAGCCGAATTGCCATTTCAGGAGAAATGCCAGCTTTGCCATTAAGTAATGTGGAAAAGGTCTTACGGGTAACCCCTAGTCCTTGAGCTGCTTTAGTAACTGTCAAGCCCATAGGTTCAACACATAAACCTCTTATAACTTCACCTGGATGTGGAGGATTATCCATAACCATTTTCTACTCCCTAACCCGAATAGATCGGAACTTTCTAAAATGCTTGGATAAGTACCTTCACGAAATTATTTCGAAGTCTACGCTTATCTCTGCCACAAAAACGCAGCAAATAATTTCTAAGGTACTAATGATAGTTGTCGTAATCAACGTCAAAAGCGTGATTACCTTTAAATCGGAAAAAAACTCACCACTCACCTGATACGGTACTGGGTCTCGACCTATTTCTCGTTAATCATCCTTACAGACCTCGTAAATTTTGCATGTTGCCCTCTTTTCACAACACGTAACATCAGTGATTTAGAGGAAACTGGACATTTCGATTCGTCATTCCGGCAGGCTTTTAGCCGGAATCCAAGCAACGGTGATGTTTCTGGATCCCGGCTAAAAGCCTGCCGGGATGACGTGGTATAAAAGAGTTCATTTTTTTGAGGCAAAATTAAAGCTCATTTACGATGTCTACCTTAATTTTGTCGTGGTTTATAGTTCCTCTTCTTTTGGTTCCAGATTTTCTTATTAGTAAATGTATAGAGATAGAGATTTTCAATTTTTTCTCTAGCCCAAGGCGTTGTTCGTAAAAATTTCAAGCTGGACTTCACTGAAGGATTTTTTTTAAAACAACTAATGTCGATTTTTTCCGCCAACCCCTTCCAGTCATAATGTTCTTTAAGTCTGGTTATTATTTGTTCCAGCTTAATACCATGCAGAGGGTTGTTTGGTTGCTCACTACTCATTTTTGAGATATCCTTTCTAGATACAAAAAAAATAGAAACTGACGAATTGTTATTGCGTGCGGTCGTTGTAGCATATTCCCCTTTTCGGTTCCAGTGGAAATTCTCATGCTTGACACCACACTAGAGAGACGAGATGAAATCAATAGACAGTCCAAAAAAGAACATCCTGGTAATATACCACTCCCAGGGCGGTACGATGAAACTCCTGGCCAATCAATTAGCCAAAGGAGCCGCCAGGGAGGACAATCTCAACATCATATTAAAAGAAGCGTCGGATGCCACTGTGGATGATTTGCTTAACTGTAATGGCATTGCCATTGGATCTCCTGAATATTTTGGAACCATGGCGGGCATGATAAAAGATTTTTTCGATCGAACCTATGAAGCTGCACAGGAGAAAACCATTGGACTCCCCTTTATCGTTTTTGTTTCTGCAGGAAATGATGGTCGAGGGGCAATTAGTCAAATCGAACGTTTAACGGCTGGCTACAAATGGAAAAAAGTTCAGGAAGCCTACAGAGTCGTAGGAGTACCAACCGAACAGGATATTATTAATATACAAGATCTTGGCCATGCCCTGGCCGCAGGAGTTGATTTTGGTATTTTCTAGTGCCACCGTCATTCCCGCACAGGCGGGAATCCAGAAGCCTTTTGCTTGGAATACAAAATGGAAGTAAAGAGACACAAGCCTGGCGCAATCTTTTTTGACAAAAATGATCACCAGCTCCTTGCCATAGTAAATGATGTTTTAGAAAGGGGAAGCGAGACGATGGCTCTACGTTCCCTCTTTGTAGAACATATGCATCCCCACGGTATCAAAGAAATGGCAGCCCGACAGGGTTTGCGCATTGCCTATGCAATTGCAAGCCTGCTTGGCTCACTCGACCAGGGTAAAGCGAGCGATAGAATTAAAGCACTCCGCTCCCTGCGTGACGAAGTATTCCTGTCATCCACGACCTTCTATCAGATGAACACGGCAAGGGTTCTCCTGCAGATCATGAAGGAGTTGTTGCGAAGTCGTGACAGTGAATTGCGTCAGCTGAAACTGGCCCATGATTTCCGTATGGTTTCCACAGGAAACCCCAGAAAGGTGCGTTCTGAACTTGCCAAATACCATCTCCTTGAAATGCCGGAGGAGTGGAACCAGTATGCATTTGACAACCATGTCCACGATGCAAATACCAAAGGGAGAAAATCACCTACCCACCTGGTTATGGATGCTTGGATTAAGGGCATCCGCTATTTGACCGTGGTGTATTACAACTATGTCAGCCCCAAGGTAATTAAAGAACTGGTTAAGGCCAGTGCGATTCTTGACGTTAAGGTGCAGGTGGGAATCGAGATGTCGTCACATTTCCGCGACAAATATGTCCGTTTTACCTGGGAGCCTCATGGATTTGACAATAATAATGACCTCCTCAAATTTCTAAAAGAAGAGAAGGTTGTTCAGCTGATGGAGGAGGGGAGGAGAGTATCACAATATCAGCAAAGATATGTTTTTGAAGTTTTTGATGCTTTTAACAATAATCACCGCGAAACTCTTAACCGTGAGCTGATGCTGGCCTTAGAGCCGCTGCTTCGCAATGATTTTCTTCGTTTTGTCGGTGTCGGCCAACCCTCACTCCTGCATCTGGCAAGGTTTATCCATAATGCACTTACTCCCCACATCCAGCAGGAGATTTCGGTCATTCTGGATAGCCTCAAAAAAGCTGATAAAGAGAAACCAAACAACTCCCTCACACATCTCAAACGATTAAAAGATATAAGCATTGAAACCATAATAGAACAGTTTCTGCTGCCATCCCGTAATCCTGATATTCATGATCCAAGTCTTCCCGGTGACAACTCTACTGTTCCAGAATTACTGCAACTCGGCCCCGGCCCACTACTCTCCAGGTTGCTTTCGCTACACTCCAGCTCAAAGTTTACCCTGAATCTCAGCAATCTATCCGTCCAGGATACTTTGGAACTGCTATATACCTGTGGTGGCAAAATCTCCCATGTTGAGGCGTATAATCTGAAAAATGCGACACATGGCATCTCTTCCAATGTGATCGCTGGTCAAGAAGAATCGGCTGGGGCAGCTGTTGCTCTAAAGAGCCCAGAACAACACTATATCCTTATAAGTGAACTACAAAAAGCGCTCAACGAGGATAATGTAATCAGCCTTAAGCGGGTGGTTCGCGCAATAATCTGGGACTATGAGGAACAGCGCCTTCGCCTGAAAAAACAAATCGATTTGTTGCCTGCAGAGCAAAAGGCAAGGGAAAATCTACAAATTGAATTTGGCCAGATGCAGGACCGTAAGCAGCAGTTAATAGATGTATTATATCATCTTGAGACATTCCATAACTTCTACAAGGATCGAATTCTTGGGTCCCGCATCGGTTCAGATTCCACTGGCCAGGCTGAACATCAGTACGGCATGGGGATGGTGGTTGTCGACACTCTGCCTAAACGTGCCCAAAAGGCTGTGCGGGCCAGGGCAGGTAAAGGCGTGAGCAATATACGATCTTTGTTACCAGTAACAGCATTGCTGACAAAAAATTCTCACAGTTCTTGTTTTTCTCCTCCGGGTACAGCAAAAAATAATTTTATCAGGCGATTATTTCCCTTTCTCCAAAAACAAAACCATCAACAATGGCAAGACTGGAGCCTGAATGGCTTCTACATCCACACCAAAAAGCCAGGGAACATTGCAACACTTGGGGGAATAAGCAGAAATGACACCAGTGAAACGGCTTCTACGGTAAAAAAAGTGGAAGAGAGACTCGGCAATCCCTGGAAATACCTCAACACCAACCTAAAAAACAGTTTGAAAGTAGCCTTAGGATTTATTCCAGCTTTTCTCACTTTTAGTCTGACTAAGGAGTGGTGGGTACTCGCTTACCTGGGCGCCTTCATCTGGTTCGGAATTACCGGATCCCGCAATATCATCCAGTCTGTCCTTGGCGGTGGGGGATTGCAGCGCTCCTCACTTTTGCCGTGGAATTCCCTGGTTAGTTGGAGCCGTATAGCTGATTCTCTGCTGTATACCGGTTTTTCGGTGCCACTCCTTGATTATCTTGTCAAAACCCTACTCCTGGACCAGGCCTTTGGCGTAACAACATCGACAAATCCAATCCTGCTCTATTCTGTTATGGGGCTGGCCAATGGCATCTATATCTCCGGGCACAATACTCTTCGGGGACTTCCTAAGGCTGCAATTACCGGGAATTTCTTCCGTTCTATTCTTGCCATACCTCTTGCTATTTTGCTGAATGGTCTGATTGGTCTCGTGCTTCATCTCACGGGAATACCAGATGTGGCGGGTGCTTTACAGAAGTGGGCAGCAATTATATCTAAGTTTGCCTCCGACTGTGTTGCTGCAATCATTGAGGGTCTTGCCGATCGTCAGACCAATATTCGCCTTCGGCTTGCTGCATACAGGACAAAGATCTCTCAACTGTTCGGTGTCTTTTCCAGGCTGGATCTGCATTTTCCAGAAGAGGATGTCCTTGAAATATTGCAATCACCGAAAATGATAATGGAAACCCTGAACTATGATGCCAGGGACCAGGAAAAACTCATTATTGTTAACGGGCTGGACCTGATGTACTTCTGGATGTACCAGCCACGAGCAAGACGGGCCCTTGAAATTATTTTACAGGAGATGTCCCAGGAGGAATGGCTTATTTTTTATCGTTCCCAGCTGGTACTTAAGCGCCACCGTGAGATTAGCCAGGTCTTTGTCGATGGCCTGGTTGGTAAAAATTTTTCCAGACCACTCTCTTTTTATCTCGATAGATCTGAAGAATACCTGGCAGATCTGGAGAAGTTGGGTTTGAAAAGGAAGTGGAGATAGAATCTCCTCAAATTTTATTTTGGCTGCAGATTGTTGAATTCAATCTGTGATTTGTTCAACATCCAAATTCATTGCCTTGGCAATTTTTTTTAATGTTTTCTTCTGGGTTTTTGATCCTGTTTTTTCGATTTGCGCTACTGCCGGTTGTGTCATACCCGTTTTAGTTGCTAGATCTTTCTGGGTGATGCCTAAATGTTTCCTCCATGCAGCAATAATTGATAGGCCTTCTTTTAGTTGATAACCCACAACTTCATGAGGAATGTATATATTTTCATCTTCACTGCCTGTTAGCGTATGTTCGATCATCTCTCTTTT
Source organism: Desulfobulbaceae bacterium (assembly GCA_024227155.1). GTDB lineage: Bacteria > Desulfobacterota > Desulfobulbia > Desulfobulbales > Desulfocapsaceae > Desulforhopalus_A. The sequence goes on along the minus strand of JAAELB010000346.1, from coordinate 3,153 downwards.
TCACCTCCTCTTAAGTTGAAAAAGTGATCATTAATACAGTGTCAACCATGAAATCTCGCATTATTGTCATTCCCGCATGTTTTTAGCGGCAGATAGCGTAGACTTCGATCCAGCGTAGACTTCGCCCCAGACTTCTTTTACTATAAAAATAATGTATAAGCTGGATTCTCGGTCTCTTCCATGTAACGATACCCCAGAGTATCAAGCTTTTCCTCTAACTCCCCATCTCTACCTTCCGGACACTCCAAACCAATAAGTACCCGACCAAAATCACCACCCTGGGCCCGATAATGAAAAAGAGAGATATTATGCTTCCCCCGGGTGGCATTTAAAAAATTGGTAAGAGCCCCAGGTGTTTCCGGAAACCAGAAACGAAACAATCGTTCATTAATCACCGCTTCAGATTTTCCGCCAACCATATATCGCACATGGGTCTTGGCAAGATCATTATCAGTGATATCTATATTGCTATAACCGGCATCACTAAGTAGTTTCCCAAAGCGCCCCCGTTCTTCCTCGTTGCGAATTGATATCCCTACAAAGATATGTGCTTTACCCCGGTCTGAGAGACGATAATTGAACTCCGTAATATTACGTTTTCCTACCATCTCTGTGCAAAAGGTTTTAAGTGCTCCCGGCGTTTCAGGGATAGTAACAGCAAAAAGCGCTTCCTGCTTTTCACCGATAAGGGTGCGTTCAGCCACATAGCGAAGCCTCTCAAAATTCATATTGGCCCCAGAGTTAATTGCAACCAGGGTTTGACCCGTACAGCCAGTTTTACGAATATACTTGAGCAGCCCGGTCATTGCCAGGCCGCCTGCAGGTTCTACTATGGACCGTGTCGCCTGATAAACTGCTTTTACCCCACTACACAACTCATCTGTAGTAACAGTAATAATTTCATCAACGTACTTTTCACAAAGAGAATAGGTGAGATCACCAACCCTTCGAACTGCAACACCATCAGCAAAAATACCCACCGAATCAAGACTTACCTGCTTGCCAGCCTCTATTGAAACACCCATGGCATTGCTATCAGCCGGTTCCACACCAATAATTTTAATTTCAGGTCGCAAACTCTTTATATAAAGAGCAATGCCCGCAATCAGTCCGCCCCCGCCAATGGGTACAAACACAGCATCAAGACGACTAGGATTTTGTCGTATGAGCTCAACACCGATAGTTCCCTGGCCTGCGATAACCAGTTCATCATCAAAGGGATGAACGGGAACCATACCGGTTTCTTTTTTGAGTTTTTTTGCATGGGTCGCGGCTTCTGAGTAGTTATTGCCAAAGAGTACAACTTCGCCGCCATAGCTCTTCACCGCCTCCACTTTAATTTTAGGAGTGGTTTCCGGCATTACGATTAGAGCTCGCAATGATAGTTTTTTGGCTGCGTACGCTACTCCCTGGGCATGGTTCCCGGCACTCGCGGTAATAACGCCCTTTTTCCTTTGCTGCTCAGTAAGATGAGCGAGCTTGTTATAGGCCCCCCGTAATTTAAAAGAAAATACCGGCTGCTGATCTTCTCGTTTTAAAAGGATACGGTTATTTAGGCTGTTTGATAGGGCCACAGCTTCATCAAGGGAGGTTTCAATGGCCGCTTCGTATACTCGGGAGGTGAGAATTTTTTTAAAGAGTTCTTGCAAGGGATTGTTCCGATGGGATTAATTGAGATTAGACACATAATGTTTTAAGAAACAGTTTGCATCCAATGATTCTGGGTGATTGGATGATTCAATTATAAAATTTAGTGCAAAAACTAAAAAAGGACAAGAGCTTCTGGTCTTGCTCTTGTTTAGATAAAAACAAATCCGCACGTTTATAAATTTGAGGCGGTACTTTTAAGCAATTGCAACAGACGGATTCCGAATGTTTTTTTGCTGTAATCGGCGTCGGGATCTGAAGGGTTCTGCAGGGAATCTGATGATAGCTCTTTATTTATTTTTTGATGAAAAAGCATTCTTCCTGACCTTGTTAATAGGATTTGAGGATCTGGCTTCAAGCAGGAGGATGCTCATTATTCTTGACATTTTGTAATCGATCGGCTACACGTGATATGTGTTTACAGTTAAAACGCTTCCAGAGTTTGACACTTGGCTTGATGGCCTGAAAGACCGTACGACCCGTCTCAGGTTGAGTCGTCGCCTTGACAAGGCACAGCGCGGTAACCTTGGCGACGTTAAGCCGGTTGGTGACGGTATATTTGAGATGAGGGAGTACTTTGGCCCAGGCTGGCGAATGTATTACGTCAAGCGTGGAGATACCTTGATCGTGATGCTTGGAGGCGGAGATAAGGGCTCTCAGGTAACCGACATTACCAAAGGCAAACAACGCGAAACCAAGCTGGAGGATTGAACCATGACCCGAAAAACAAGTATTGATGATCTGCCTGATTTTGATATGGCCAAACAACTCAATTGCGAAGAAGACATCGCCGCCTATGTGACTATGGTTATTGAGGATGGAGACGCAGCCGAGCTTGCTCATGCACTAGGCGTTGCAGCCAAGGCACGCGGAATGAGCGAAATTGCGCAAGCCTCAGGTATTACCAGAGAGGCGTTATACAAGGCGCTCAAGCCCAATGCCAAGCCACTGTTTGACACTATCAACCGAGTATGTGCTGCTCTTGGTGTTCGCTTGGTGGCCAAACCTGTTCACTCACCTTGAGCAAACATTTCTGAGGTTATTCAAGTTCTTAGTTTTAATCGAAAAACGGTTGTTTCAATAAGCACATGCGCCCAATCATTGAACACGAAGAGAGGAGGGCACTAAACAGAGACCCGGATTTTTTCCGATTTATCGGACCTAGCTTCACATAATGCTGCAAACCATCCAAGGCTTTCCTGTAAAAGAGTCACACCAATACAAAAAATAATTAAAGCAAATCTCTGACCCCTGGCTATTACTGCACTATGACCCCGGGGGGCATACGCCCATGGTGTTTTGTATACTTGATGACCGGTCCCCTTTTCCCTTCCATGTACCTTGCCCAACGTTGATGTTGGATTGGAAGGATGGAGTTAATGTGCACGCTTCGCATTGCCCAATACTATGTCTTGAAAAGTGCAGAAGTGTAGTTTTGGGGGTATAGAATGCAAATTTTGGCAAGCAAGGGGAAAAGAATCGTGGTCTGTCCCCTAATTTACCCGC